>JAFVCQ010000067.1 GCA_017479085.1 Lachnospiraceae bacterium
ATTTGAGCTTTTATTTTTTATGATATATGGTAAAATATCTCTTAAAAAGGACTATAATCGAACAGGAGAGAGAAGGATGAAAGAGCAGATTACGATCAGGGAATTATATGATTTGAAGGAGACACTGGCGGCTCCTCTGCTAGAGCAGTTTATGTATCCGTGGGAAGTACTTCCGAAGATTGGTGATTTTATCAAGGAGATTGGAGCGACGCTTCCGGATGTGCTTTATGAGCAAAGAGATGAGAACGTATGGGTTGCCAGATCGGCAAAGATCTATCCGAACAATTATATTGCGGGTCCATGCATTATCGGCGAGCGCACCGAGGTACGTCCGGGTGCATTTATCAGGGGAAATGCACTGGTTGGAAATGACTGCGTGGTTGGCAATTCGACGGAGTTAAAGAACGTCATATTGTTCAATCATGTGCAGGTTCCGCATTATAATTATGTGGGGGATTCGGTGCTTGGTTTTTATTCCCATATGGGAGCGGGATCGATCACTTCCAATGTGAAGGCAGATAAGACACTTGTTCACGTAAAAGGGGCGGATTTTGATATAGATACCGGATTGAAGAAGTTCGGCGCTATGCTGGGTGACCATGTGGAGATTGGCTGTAATTCGGTTCTCAATCCGGGTTCTGTGATCGGCAGCCATTCGAATGTGTATCCGGTCAGTATGGTCAGAGGTGTGGTTCCGGCAGATTCCATTTATAAGGAAAAAGGGGAGATTGCGCCAAAGCGAAAAGCTGCAAAGTAGAGGGGGAAATGTGGAGGATTGCAATATGGATACAAAAGAAATACAGGATACGGGGGAACAGTCGGAAAACAGAAGCTCCACATGCAAAAGGTGCAGAGTCTGTAAGACTTTGCACCTTTCAGATTACATAAGCTACTCCGAAGCAGAGGCCTGGGTTAAAGCATTTTTGATGGCCTGATTTAAGATGATATAAGTATATTGGTTTTCTTTGGAATATGTGATATCATCCACATTGTCTACAACGGATATCTGGTTGTTGATTTCATTTAGGGCAGGCTCTAAAAGCGGATACATGGTTGTCACTGTCTCGTCCAGATTCTCAATCCTGACACCACTGACCGTATCGGAGTCCACGGTAACGGCGACATTCAAGGTATTTTCGCCAAGTGAGATGGTGGAAGAATATACGCCAGGGACATATTTGCTTGTTGTCTGGGTGTCATTATTTTTCCTTTTTCCTTTTCCGAACATACCAAAAAGTAATACGATCAACAAAATCCCAAGAACAAGAAAGATTCCGGTATAAATAATTTCTTTCGCTTTGATAACGACAATTTTTGTCTGTGTACTCATGATATTCCTCCCGTTAATTGTTAATATAAGATTATGTGGCAGCAGGGGATTTTAGAACCACATTTTTTTATTTTTCGCAGGATTGTGTAAATGAGTCTTTCAGGACGGACAATTATCTGTTACAATATAACAGGTAAATGGATGGATGAATTTAGAAAGGAATATGATATGGCAGTGCAATTTATTCTTGGCGGGAGTGGAACCGGCAAGACAAGATACCTATATGAGCATATGATCCAGGACTCCATGACCGAAGGACATCCTCCGGTCATCTTTATGTTACCGGAGCAGTCGAATATGGCGGCGGAGCAGGATATGGTTAGCCTGCATCCGATGGGGGGAACGATGGATATCTCTATCCTGAGCTTTACACGACTGGCTTTTCAGGTGTTTGATGAGCTGAATATCCACACAAGGGACATATTAGATGACTATGGCAAGAGCATGCTGATCATGAAGCTGCTTAAGGCACATCAGAACGAGCTTTCCTATTATGGTGCTATGGTGGGAAAGCAGGGCTTTGTGGATGAGGTGAAGTCCATATTGTCGGAATTTTATCAGTACCAGATTACAGATGAGGTGTTATCCGGTGTGATCGCACAGCTCAGTCCGGACAAGAGTCTGTATCATAAGCTTAGCGATCTTCAGATTTTATTAAAGGCCTTTGATGAGGCGATGAAGGATTCCTATATGGTGACGGAACAGATCCTGACCCTGTTAAAAGAGGTGGCAGGAGAGTCCGCATTATTGCGGAAGGCAGATATTTATTTTGACGGGTTTACCGGCTTCACACCAGTACAGTACGGGGTGATTGAAGAGATGATGAAGCTTGGGGGGAATCTCTATTTTAGTTTTACAATGGAGGAGTCGCTCTTTGGCAGGAATGATTATGGGGAGCAGGGCCTGTTCCATCTGGCAAAGGAGTCGGTGGACAGATTGTGCAAGCTGGCACAGGATAACCGGATTGCGGTTCTGCCCCATGTGGGACAGACGAGCAATTATCGTTTGGGTGACAGGGAGGCGCTCCTGCATCTGGAGCAGCAGTTGTTCCGCTTTCCGGACAGACCTTATAAAAAAGAGACAGACGAGATCCGCATCGTTGCCGCGGTGGACAGCCGGGAGGAGATCTCTCTGGTAGCAGGCATGATTAAGAAATATGTGATGGAGCAGGGATACCATTATCGGGATTTTGCGGTCATAACGGGGGATCTGAAGGAACAATCCGTCATCTGGAAACAGGTGATGGAGCAGCGTGCCATTCCGTATTTCATGGATTTCAGTGAAACTCTGTCGCACAATCCGATGGTAGAGATGATTGGGATGGTCATGGAGCTGTTTCGCTCGGATTTCTCATATGACAGTGTGTTCTCATTTCTAAAGACCGGATTCTTAGAGATCGGAATGGAGGAGATCTATGCTCTGGAAAACTATGCACTGAAATATGGTGTGAGAGGATATCACTGGTGGGCATCTGCTTTTCGGGGCAATGTGAAAGGCCTGAAGGAATACAATGCCACAAGAAAAAAGTTTATGGATCGAATCGAACCGGTCGCACCCGTCTTTTTGAAACGTACAGCATCCGCAAAGGAGTATATGGAAGCGCTCTATCAGTTTTTGGCAGACAATCAGATGGCAGAAAAATTGTATGCAAAGAGCGGATGGCTTGAGACACAGGGGAATCTGCGGGAGGCAAAGGCATATAGCCAGGTGTATGAAAAGTTTATCGCAGTACTGGACAAGACGATGGCTCTGTTAGGGGAAGAGGAGGTGGAGCGGGAACATTTTATGGAAATCCTGATGGCGGGGATTGCTGATATGCAGTTGGGTGTCATTCCGTCCACTCTGGATCAGGTTATGATCGGTGATATGGAGCGAAGCCGTCTGCACCATGTCCGTGTCCTGTTTGTGACGGGAACCAATGAAGGTCTGATTCCGAAGAACGCTTCCGGACAGGGAATTCTAGCAGATAAGGACAGGGAGGAGCTGAAGGACAGGAAGCTTCAATTGGCACCGGGCATCCGGGAAGAGATGTTGTTACAGCAATACTACTGGTATCTTCAGATCACGCAGGCATCAGAACAGTTGTTCATCACTTACCGGCAGTCAGATGAAAAGGGAGCGCAGATGAGACCCTCCTATTTTATCAACCGTATCCTGCATGTATTCCCCATGCTGCAGATTGTGAGGGCAGGGGAGTTGTCAGAGGGGTTCTTGCCAACCACCCGGGCAGAGGTGACAGCCGGGTTTGCGGATGGTCTGTCGGAGGAGAAGATGGAGGATTCCTCATTATATAAGATTATGGAACAGGAATGTCCGGAGGTGCTGCGAGATATGGTAGCAGGCTTTTTTTATGACAACCGTGCCGGAGTACTGAATCGGACGATTGCCCGCAGATTATATGGGGAACACATGGTACACAGTGTTTCGCGGTTGGAGACGTATGCGGGCTGTGCCTATCAGTTCTTTCTGCAGTTCGGGCTGAAGCTGCGTAAAAGAGAAGAATATAAGGTGGAGACCACCCATATCGGTACGATTCTGCATGCGGTGATGGAGCAGTTCTTCGGACAGGTGAGGGATGGCGCAATCGTACCCGGGCAGATGAAGCAGGAAGAGCTGGACCGGGTGGTGGAGGAGCTTACGATTCGGGCGGCGAAGGAAGAGAATGAAACGATTTTTGAGAGCAGCTTCCGCAATCGCCACCAGTTGGATGTGCTTGTTCGGGTTGCACGGAGGAGCATCGCCAACCTGTGCAGGCATCTGGAGCAGGGCAGTATGCAGCCGGCTTATTTTGAAGAGAAATTTTCACCGGAGAACAATCTGCATTATATCAATATGGCTTTGGAAGAGGATATGCGGATGGAACTCAATGGAATTGTGGACAGGGTGGATATCCGGGAAACGGAGGATGCAGTCTATGTCAAGGTCATCGATTACAAGTCGGGTGTAAAGGATATTGATTATGTAAAGATGTATGAGGGAAAACAGCTTCAGCTTACCGTGTATATGAGCGTGATGCTGGAACTGCTGCAGAGGGAATATCCGGACAAGAAGATCATTCCTACCGGTATGTACTATTATCATATCTATGATCCGATCATTGAGGAACTGGAAGCAACAAAGAGGGAACAAAAACGAATCGAGAGCAGCAGACTGTCCGGTCTGGTCAACGATGACGAGCAGTGTCTGGAATTGATGGATGGAAAGACCGGTCTGGTCACTCCGGTAAGATACAAAAAGGATGGGAGTCTGGATTCCAGAAATCAGGCATTGGTCAGCACGCAGGAACTGCAGCAGATATCGGAATTTGTGAGAAAGAAAATGATCGGGCTTGGGGAACAGATCCTTCGCGGTGAGATTGAAATGAATCCGGAGAAGGGAGAGATTCATTCACCATGCAATATCTGCGACTATAAGGATATGTGTCGATTCGAGGCAGGGCTTGGAGGTAATCAATACCGGATAGGCTCCCAATTGGATAAGGGGGAGGCAAAGGAGAAGATTCTGCACAATGAGAAGATGGAAGAGGGGGACAACCAATGAACTGGACAGAGGATCAGAGAAAGATCATAGATGCAAGGAATGGAAATCTGTTGGTTTCCGCAGCGGCAGGTTCCGGAAAGACTGCGGTCTTAGTGGAGCGTATTATACAGATGATCTCGGACAAGGAGGATCCTGTGGATATTGATGCACTGTTGGTGGTCACATTCACCAAAGTGGCAGCGGCTCAGATGAAGGATAAGATTGCACAGGCTATTGAACGTATGTTAGAGAAGGACCCGTCAAACGAGCATTATCTGAAACAGATGAATTACATAAATCATGCCAACATCCTTACCATAGACAGTTTTTGCTATCAGGTGGTGAAGGAGCATTTTCATATCCTTGGGATCGATCCGGGCATCCGGATCGGAGACACCGGAGAGATCGGATTGTTGCGGGAGGAGGTGTTAGAGGAGGTCATAGAAGATTTTTACAGGGACAATAAAGCTTTTGTAACATTTTCGGATGCATTTTCCGCAGATAAAAAGGATGACAGGATAGAGGACTATATTCTAAAGGTTTATGATGTCAGTGCCAGCTATCCCCGTCCGGAGGAATGGACGAGACAGGCAAGGGAGGCGCTGCATGTAGAGACGGAAGCGGATTTTCTCGAGCTTAATTTTGTGAAACAGTATATGGATGAGGTGCACAGCACCGCAGAGGGCATCCGCAACCGAATCGTGAATGCATTGGCTGCAGTGCGCGATATCGATGGGCCGTTCTATATGGAAAAAGCGCTGTTGTCAGACATTCAATTGGCAGATGACCTCATCTCGGCGAAGACGTATTCACAGTTTCACGATCTGCAGGGACAAAAATACGTCAATATTGGAAGAGGAAAAAAGGGAACCTATGATGAGGAGATTGCGGAGCGAATCAAAAAGCAGCGGGATGAGTATAAGAAACAGATCAATTCGCTCCTTGAGGTCTTTGCAATTCCGTTTGATGTGGTCTTATCCCAGTTCCGTGGGCAGGAGGCCATGCTGACAGCACTGTTGGAGATTACGGATGCATTCCGGGAACGTTTTTTACAGGCTAAGCTTCAGAAGGGGATTCTGGAATTCAGCGACGTGGAGCATTTTGCACTGAAGGTTCTTTGCAGGGGATATAATACAGAAGGAGACCCGGTTCCGAGTGAGATTGGAAAGGAACTGTCGGAGAGCTATAAAGAAATCTTAATTGACGAATATCAGGACAGCAACTATCTGCAGGAGGCCATCTTAAAATGTGTATCCACTGTTTGGCAGGAGAAATACAACATCTTTATGGTGGGAGATGTGAAGCAGAGCATATACAGCTTCCGGATGGCAAGGCCGGATCTGTTCATGGACAAGTATCATACCTACGGGACAGAGGATGGAGCGGCATGCCGGAAATTGCTGCTCAAGAACAATTTTCGGAGCCGCGCGAATGTATTGGAGAGTATTAATTATATCTTTTACCAGATCATGGGAAGCGATCTCGGGGGGATTGATTACACGAAAGACGAAGCACTGGTACCGGGAAGGGAATTTCCGGAGACAGAGGATGACAGTGTAGAATTGTTGATCGGTGAGAGTAAGGATTTTGACTTCTTAAATCTGCAGGATGAGGAGATGAGCAGTGAAAAGGATGAGAATCTGAATGAGGAGCTGGAGGACATTGGAAGGATGGAGCTGGAGGCTTCTATTGTTGCCGGACGAATCGAGCAGATGATGGGGGTTGATGGCGGAAGTCCGTTTCAGGTTGTGGATGAGGAAAGCGGAGGAATGAGGGATGTAAGATTTGAAGATATGGTCATTCTGTTTCGTGCACCATCCGGATTTCAGCAGGTCTTTTCAGAGACTCTGATGAGCCGTAATATACCGGTCAAGGTACAGAATGAGAGTGGATATTTTGACACGGTGGAGATCCGTCTGCTGCTCAGCCTGCTCCGGGTGGTGGATAATCCATATAATGATATTGAGGTGGCGGCGGTCTTGCGGAGCTGTTTTGGCAAGCTTGGGAATGATGAGCTGGCGGTACTGGCAATGGTGAAGAAGGGTGCAGAGCAGGAAATGCATCAGAAGCTTTACCTGTATCAGGCTGTAACCATGCTGGCAGAGTATTGGGAAAGGAAAAGAAAGGAGAAAGCAGATGGGGAGGAAGATTCGGAAAAAGCAGATTTTACATGGTTAGAACGGTTGTTGGAGGACAGTCTGTCGGACGATCGGGCTTTCCTCTTTGCTGACATTGGGTTAAAATGTCAGAACTTTGTCAAGCTGGTGAAGCGGTTACAGGAGCAGAAATCCTATGCCACCATCGGACAGATGATAAACAGTATTTATTACGATATTGGTTATTATTACTATACACAGGCCATGCCGGAGGGCAGACAGAGGGTGCGGAATCTGAACCTGTTTCTGGGAGAGACGAGGCGGTTTGAGGATGGACCGTTTCAGAGTGTGTTTGATTTTCTCCGCTATGTGGATAAGCTGCAGGAGAAAGCCATTGTGTTAGGGGGAGACCCGGCACCGGAAAGCAGTGAGGATGTGGTGCGGATCATGAGTATTCACAGAAGCAAGGGTCTGGAATTTCCCGTCATATTTTTAGCGGGCATGGGCAGGAATTTCAACCGGATGGATACGAAAACGCCGCTTATCATCCACCCGGACTTCTTTTTAGGGGCGAAATATGTGGATACGAATGAGAGATGCGGTAATGATACCTTTTCGAGAAAGGCATTTGCTTCCCTGATGGTGACAGAGAGTATTGCAGAGGAACTGCGGATCTTCTATGTAGGACTGACCCGTGCGAAGGAAAAGCTGATCATGACAGGTGTCACTCCGGATCTTCCTGCTCTTGTGAAACGGTATGAGGAGGCTGCGCTCCGGAAGGAGACACAGCTTTCGTACAGTGTCGTGCATACGGCGAGAAATTATCTGGATCTGGTCGTGGCTTCCCTGATGCGGAATGAGGTGTTTGGCGAAGCTATGAAGAAGGTGCGCAAACGGATGGATAAAAAGCAGGAAGCAGTTATTTCAGCCGAATATGAACAGCCCTTTGTACTGAGGAAGCCGCAGATTCGTTTGAAAGTGGAGGCGTATGATTTCAGAGGCATTGCAGTGCATCACATACAGTCTAATCTGGATAAGCAGTTGGACCGGACAAGTGTGCTGAAAGCATGGATGGATGCTCCGGCCGCGCAGCGGGAAAGGATAGAGGAAAATCTGTCGTGGAATTATGCAGATCAATTCCTTACGCTGCAAAAGTCCAAGCTGTCGGTCACTGAGATCAAACGGATCTATGAAACAGATTATGAACCGTCGGATGTGATCGAGAGGCCGGCCTTCGGGCAGGAAGCTTATACTGCGCCGATTCCGTATTTTCTGTCCGGCGACAAACCGATGGATGCGGCTGAGAAGGGTACGTGGATGCACAAGGCGATGGAACTGCTTGATTTTGCCGGGGTGGAAAGCAGAGAACAGGTTCGGGAGTCGTTGGAAACAATGTGGAGGGAGGAGCGCATACCGGAGGAAACAAGATCCTTTATCACAGAGGATAAAATATATGCACTGGTAACCTCCCCATTGGGAAACCGAATGCGGCGGGCCGCGCGGAACGGACTGCTTTTTAAGGAGAAAAAGTTTGTGATCGGAGTACCCGCAAAACGTCTGCTGGGTGAGACGGGAGAGGAAGATGCGGGCAATCTGATCGTGGTGCAGGGGATTGTGGATGCCTGTTTCCGGGAGGGGGATCATTTGATTCTTCTGGATTACAAAACCGATCATGTAAAAGAGGGGCAGGAGGAGCTGCTGCTGCAGCGTTACAAAACACAGCTTCTATATTATAAAGATACGCTGGAGCAGTTGACAGGGCTCACGGTATCTGAGACATATCTCTACTCCTTTGCACTGGACAAAGAGTTGCGCTTCATTGTTTAGCGGGATACGATTTTGATAAGAAACCAATTGCATTTTTTTTGCAACCGTGCTATGTTAGAGTTAATGATATGGAAAGGTAAGGAACCATAATGGAACGACAAAAGGAGATACCGTTTGAGACGGAGGAGGAACGCAAACCGGTGGAGTATAAGCGCCGGAAGAGATATAAGGGTACACACCCGAAGAAGTTCAGTGAGAAATACAAGGAGTTAGATCCGAACCGGTATGCAGATACGATCGAGAACGTGATCGCAAAGGGAGGTACTCCTGCAGGGATGCATATCTCGATCATGGTACAGGAGATTCTGGATGTGTTGGAGATTCAACCGGGACAGCAGGGACTGGATGCCACGCTTGGATATGGCGGACATACCAAAAGGATGCTGGAATGTCTGTTGGGAGAGGGGCATATCTACGCCATGGATGTGGATCCGATCGAATCCAGAAAGACAAAGCAACGACTGGAGAAAGTGGGATATGGAAAGGATCTGTTGACGATACGGGAGATGAACTTTGCGCAGGTGGATGAACTGGCAGAGGAGGTTGGAGGGTTTGATTTTATCTTAGCAGATTTGGGAGTATCCTCCATGCAGATTGATAATCCCGAGCGTGGATTTTCCTATAAGCAGGATGGCCCGTTGGATCTGCGGTTGAATCCGGAGGAGGGAATTTCGGCGGCACAGCGGCTGCAGGAGATGGATAAGGCAGAATTGATTGGGATGCTGGAGGAGAATGCAGACGAGCCTTATGCAGAGGAGATCGCACAGGCTGTGATATCGGAGCGGAAGAAGGGCAGACCGGTTGAAACCACAAGACAGCTTGCAGCATTGGTGGAGCGTGCATTGGTGATGGTGCCGGAGCAGGAGCGTGCCGAGGCGGTTAGAAAGTCCTGTGCCAGAACCTTTCAGGCACTCCGAATCGATGTGAATCATGAGTTTGAGGTCTTAGATGCATTTTTGGAAAAGCTGCCGAATGTGTTGAATCCAGGAGGCCGGGTGGCAATTTTGACCTTTCATTCCGGTGAGGATCGTCTTGTCAAGAAATCATTCAAACGTCATAAGAAAAAGGGGGACTATTCAGCCGTTGCTAAGGAAGTAGTGCGGCCATCGAGGGAGGAATGTATCCGCAATCACCGGGCACGTTCCACCAAGCTGCGGTGGGCCGTAAAAGCATAGAGAATGGTTGACTGATTTTTGGGGAGGCAGAATTTGTACAGAGAGGATACAAGGAGGGTGACATATGAGGAATCTTAAGATTCGTACAAAGCTTATGTTGATACTGATTATTGTTTTTTGTATGATTGTTGTGGCGGCATTTTGTGCGATTCAGGGAATGGAAAAGATTTCCACAAAGGCAGTTGCCACGTTAGAGGAGCAGATACGGACAGAATTCGATCATAATCTGATGGAGCAGGTTGAAACGGTAACGGGCATGCTGGACTATTATTATGGACTGTATTCAAATGACGAATGTGAATATGGGGATGCCAGAAGAATGGCAGCAGAGGCTCTGCGGGGAATGCGCTATGGAGAGGACGGATATTTTTGGGCAGATGACAAGATGGGGAATAATTTTTCATCGCCGGATGAGGAGATTCAGGGAACGAATCGTCTGACTGCCAAGGATGCGGATGGTTTCGAAATGATTCGGGCGATTATCCGAGTTGCACAGGAGAATGATGGAGAGGGTGGTTTTACTGACTATATGTTTCCGAAAGCCGGAGAAGACAAACCACTGCCAAAACGAAGCTTTTCCAAATTATATGAACCGTTTGACTGGGTGATCGGAACCGGTAATTATACGGATTATATTGATGAGCTGGTCGCAGAGGAAACACAGAGTGTGAAAAGGAAGGTAAAGCAATGGACGACGTTGCTGACGGGATGCATTGGTGTATGTTTTGTTGTGCTGATTATTCTGGTAGCATGGGTAGTGGGAGATATTACATCCTCGATGCGACAGGCTGTGGAATTGATCGGCAATCTGGAGGGGGGAGATTTGACTTGCCGCGCGAATCAGGCGCAATTGAAACGGAAGGACGAGTTTGGTATGCTGGCGAATGCCATGAATAATCTTTCAATTGCACTGGATCGGTTGTTAGGCGTGGTGAAGATAGAGAGTCTGAAGCTGGGAACCATGGTGGAGGATGTTGAGAGCAATGTCAATAATTTGAACACAGATATTGAGAGCGTGTCTTCTACGACAGGGGAACTTTCGGTGAGAATGGAACAGACTGCAGCAGCCGCACAGCGTATTGACAGGATGTCGAGAGAGATGGAGCAGGTATCCCGCGATATTGCCAGCCAGTCCCAGAGTGGTGCAGAGAAGGCAGTCAGTATTCATGGACGTGCGACTAAGGCAAAGGAAGAAACGATTGCCAATCAAAAGAATGTAAACCGGATGCGGGATGAGCTCAGTGCCGCCTTGTTAGCAGCATTGGAGGAGGCCAAAGTGGTAGAACAGATTGATGTATTGGCACAATCCATTAAAGAGATCACATCGCAGACCAATCTGCTGGCATTGAATGCTTCGATTGAGGCGGCAAGAGCCGGTGAGGCGGGAAAAGGATTCTCGGTAGTGGCAGATGAGATCCGCAATTTGGCAGAACAGTCTAAGGATGCGGTTACGAATATTCAGAATGTGACGCAGGAGGTGACCATGGCGGTTGAGAATCTTTCCAGATACTCGGAACGTCTGCTTGACTTTGTATCGGAGGATGTATCCAATAATTTTGCCTCCTTCCTCAAGGTAACGGATGCTTACGATGAGGATGCTGCGTATATTGATAACCTGGTAAATGAGTTCTATCATATTTCTGAGACTCTTCAGAATTCGATTGACAGTGTGGCACATGCCATTGAGGGTGTGAACACAGCCTCAAACGAGGGAGCGCAGGGCGCAGCAGACATTGCGGGTCGAAGCAGCAATATGAAGGACAAATCGAATCAGGTATTAGAAGCGGTATTGGGCGCAGAGAACACGTCCACAAGACTGAAGGAGGATGTGGACAACTTTATGATCACGGAACCGGAGGACAGTCTTGTCCGTTCATAAAAAAGTACTGGCGCTTGAGAACCGGTGAATATGACATAGGGTTATTAATCCATATGGCTTGGAATGATTACAAAATTGTTCGGAAAAAAAGACATAGAAATGAAAAAAATTATAAAAAATTAGTTGAGAATTACCAAAAAAAATATATAATATAAGTTAGGAGAAAATATTATATATGTGGAGGGTAAAGCAATGTTTGGTTTTGGACAACTAATTGATATCTTGAAGAAGAATCCGAAGAAGATCGTGCTGACAGAGGGGACGGATGCCCGAATCCTGGAGGCCTCATCCCGGTTACTTGCAAGTAATTTCCTGCATCCAATCCTGATCGGGAATCCGGAGGAGATCTATCGTGCGGCAGAGGATAGTGGATTTAATATCCGGGGATCTGAGATTGTCAATCCGGCAGATTATGATGGAATGGACCGGATGGTGGAGGAGTTTTGTGAGATTCGTAAGAATAAGGGAGTGACTCCGGAACAGGCAAGAGAATATCTGCTTCAGAATAATTATTTTGGGACCATGCTGGTGAAGATGGGGTATGCCGATGCTCTGCTCGGTGGTGCAACGTATTCGACAGCGGATACGGTACGTCCGGCATTGCAATTGATCAAGACGAAACCGGAGAACACATTGGTATCTTCCTGCTTTATTCTGGTAAGACCGCTGGCAACCGGCGGGAATGAAGTCCTTGCGATGGGGGACTGTTCCATCAACATTAAGCCAAATGAGGATGAATTGGTGGAGATTGCAGAGGAAACGATACGTTGTGCAAGAATATTCGGAGTGGATCCGAGAGTGGCATTTTTGAGTTACTCCACAAGAGATTCCGGCAAAGGAGAGGATGTGGATAAGATGCGTAATGCAGCGCTGAAGACGAAGGAACGCTGTCCGGATGTACCGATTGAGGGGGAGATTCAGTTTGATGCTGCGGTATCCCCGAGTGTATCTCAGAAAAAATGTCCGGATTCGGCTGTGGAGGGACATGCCAATACCTTTATCTTTCCGGATATCAATGCGGGGAACATCGGCTACAAGATTGCGCAGAGAATGGGTAACTTTCAGGCATATGGACCAATTCTGCTGGGATTGAATTCGCCGATTAACGATTTGTCACGTGGCTGTACAGCCGCAGAGGTGTACTCGATGGCAATTATTACAGCCGCTTTGGCATAGGGAGGAATACAGAACACTGTGGTTGCAGGAATAAAAAACCGTCATATGGAATGGAAATCATCTTCCTCCATATGACGGTTTTTTATTCCTGTTCGGTCTTGGTGCCCTGAATACTCTTCTTGATGGCCTCAAAACTCTCCTTGCTGATCACGTGTTCCATCTTACAGGCATCCGCAGTTGCAATACTCTCGTCCACACCCAGACTGATCAACCATTCGGAAAAGAATTCATGGCGTTCATAGATCATCTCTGCCATCTCCCTTCCAGATTCGGTCAGGTAGATGTAGCCGGCATCTGTCATGGTAATGTGGTGCTTTTCTCTAAGGTTCTTCATGGCGACGCTGACGCTGGATTTCTTAAAACCCAATTCCGTAGCAATGTCTACAGAACGCACAACAGGAAGTGTTCTGCTTAAAATTAAAATGGTTTCCAGATAATTTTCTGCTGATTCGTTTGTTGCCATAACTACCTCCCATTCAAAATAATGTAATATTGTACCATACTTTGGAAAAAAAATAAATAATTTTTGTTTTTAATGAAAAAAGTTATTGACTTCTAATGTATGTTAGAGTACACTAACGTTAAAGCAGATACATTCGAGACGGAATCTGAGGGTCGGTGTATCGGTGTAAAGGAACATATAGATGGATATAAGAACATGATGTTGTTACGAAAGGAGATGGACATATGCCGCTTACTATGGTAAAAGAGGGTGAACCGAATATCATCAAGAAGATCGGAGGAAAAGAGGAGACGCGCAAGTTTCTGGAGAATCTGGGGTTTGTAACAGGTGGGACTGTTACGGTTATTTCCGCCATGAACGGGAATATGATTGTGAATGTAAAGGATTCGCGGGTGGCAATCGGTAAGGATATGGCGAACCGGATTCTGGTATGATGAAAAGAAAGAAGGAGAACTGCAATGAGGACGTTGAAGGAAGTGGCCTGTGGGGAAACGGTAACCGTTAAGAAGCTCACAGGTGATGGACCGGTAAAGAGAAGAATTATGGACATGGGAATTACAAAGGGAGTAGAGATCTATGTTCGCAAGGTGGCACCGTTAGGAGATCCGATCGAGGTGACCGTCAGGGGCTACGAGTTATCCCTCCGAAAAGGGGATGCGGAGATGGTAGAGGTAGAATAGAGGAATAAAGAGATAAAGGAGAAAAGAAATGTCTGTAAAAATTGCATTAGCAGGTAATCCAAACTGCGGTAAAACAACCTTATTCAATGCATTGACCGGTTCGAATCAGTTTGTGGGCAACTGGCCGGGTGTGACGGTTGAGAAAAAGGAAGGCCGCCTGAAGGGGCAGAAGGATGTCACGGTTATGGATCTTCCGGGCATCTATTCCCTCTCCCCGTATACTTTGGAAGAAGTGGTGGCAAGGAATTATCTGATCAATGATAGACCGGATGTGATCCTCAACATTGTGGATGGCACGAACATTGAGAGAAATCTGTATCTGTCTACCCAGATTATGGAGCTTGGAATTCCGGTGATCATGGCAGTCAATATGATAGACGTTCTGGAAAAAAACGGTGAGAAGGTCTATATTGATAAGCTGAGCAAAAAGCTGGGATGTGAGGTTGTAGAGATTTCGGCGTTAAAGGGAACCGGTATTGAGAAAGCGGCACAGAAAGCGGTTGCGTTGGCTGAGAAAGAGAAAGTGACGGTTCCGGTCCATTCCTTTGATGAACGGGTGGAGAATGCCATCCGGAGTGTGGAGGAACGTCTGGAGGTTGCGGAGGCACAGAAACGTTTCTTTGCAATTAAGCTGTTGGAGAAGGATGATAAGATTCTGGAACAGTTACAGGATGCGCCGGATGTATCGGAGGAGATCAGGCAGTTAGAGGATGCTTTTGATGATGATACAGAGAGTATTATCACGAATGAGCGGTATATGTATATTTCTTCGATCATCAAGGATTGTGTCAAGAAGTCACAGGACAAGAAAATGACAGCTTCGGATAAGATTGACCGGATTGTGACAAACAGATGGATCGCCCTGCCAATCTTTGCAGTGATCATGTTTGTTGTCTACTATGTTTCCGTTACCACAGTGGGCGGATGGGCAACAGACTGGGCGAATGATGGTGTGTTTGGAGATGGCTGGCATCTGTTTGGAATTGGGTCGGCGGATTGTGAGGAGGCGGCGGCTGCATTCAGCAGGGCGGATCAGATCGTGGCGGCATCGGAAGATGGTCTCACGGTCGCAGAGATTGTCGATGATGAGGACGAGGTCGTTGAAAACGTAGAACTGTCCGATACAGTCGTAGCAGAGGCGCGCAAGATTGTGGATGGGGATGAGCCGGATCCGGCTGATTACGGAGTATGGGTTCCGGGGATACCGGTTCTGGTCGAGAGCGGTTTGGAGGCCGTTGGATGCGCAGATTGGTTATCTGGTTTGATTCTGGATGGAATCATAGCCGGGGTAGGAGCAGTGCTTGGTTTTGTGCCACAGATTTTGGTATTATTTATCATGCTGGCATTTTTGGAGGCTTGTGGATATATGGCCAGAGTCGCATTTATTATGGATCGTATTTTCCGTAAGTTTGGACTGTCCGGAAAGTCCTTCATTCCGATGTTGATTGGTACCGGTTGTGGTGTTCCGGGTGTCATGGCATCCCGTACCATTGAAAATGACAGGGATCGCAAGATGACGATCATGACAACGACCTTCATTCCTTGTAGTGCCAAGCTTCCTATTATTGCTTTGATTGCAGGTGCATTTTTTGATAATGCAGGCTGGGTTTCGTGGAGTTCGTATTTTGTGGGAATTGCTGCAATCATTTGTTCCGGTATCATTCTGAAAAAGACTTCGATGTTTGCAGGTGAGCCGGCTCCGTTTGTGATGGAGCTTCCGGCCTATCATATGCCAACGGTTGGCAACGTACTTAGAAGCATGTGGGAACGGGGATGGTCCTTTATTAAGAAGGCCGGTACGATCATTCTTCTGTCAACCATTGTCCTTTGGTTTTTGATGAGGTTTAAGTGGGACGGTGGACTGGTCATGCTGGAGGATGTTGAACTGGATGAAAGCTTCTTAGCCTCTGTTGGTAACGTGATCGCACCAATCTTTATCCCGTTGGGCTTTGGCCAGTGGAAGATGGCGGTAGCTGCAGTCAGCGGACTGATTGCAAAAGAAAACGTGGTTGCAACCTTTGGCTTGTTATTCGGCTATGCTGAGGTGGCTGAAGATGGAGCCGAGGTTTGGGCACAACTGGCAACTGCAATTACCCCGATGGCAGCTTATGCGTATCTGGTATTCAATCTACTCTGTGCACCGTGCTTTGCAGCGATGGGAGCCATTAAGCGGGAAATGAATAATCGAAAGTGGTTCTGGTTTGCGATTGGGTATCAGTGTCTGCTTGCGTATATTGTAGGTCTTTGTATATATCAGATTGGAAGCCTGATCACGGCAGGAACATTTGGTATTGGCACAGTGATCGCATTTGTCTTTGTGATTGCATTTTTATATCTGTTGTTCCGCCCATATGAAGAGAGCAAGAAGTTGAATGTGAATGTGAAGAATATCGTAAATGCAAGATAATGCATAGGGGGAGACACCGTATATCGATATGGTTTCTCCCTTTCCGGAAGGATGTCAGGAGGTGCTCTTTATGGGAACGTTTGCAGTTGGTACGATACTCGCAGGAGTCATAGCATGGATTATACGAAGTATGATTCGGGATAAGAAAAATGGAAAATCCCTGCAATGCGGAGGTGACTGCTCGAAGTGCCGGGGTTGTCATTGAGAAAGCGTGTTCGTTCGGGAGAAGCTCTGTCAGGCAGCAGAAGTTCCCTTCGGATCGGAATGGGTGGAGTGGAATATGGGAAATGGAATCGTAGCTGGAATTTTATGTTTGATGGTTGCCGTGGCAATCCGTTCGACTGCTGCTCATTTTAGAGGGCAGGGCGGATGTTGCGGCGGAGGCGGTACGATACGGGAAACCAAAAGACTGACAGGCCCGAAGCTGGGAGAAAAACTGATACAGATTGATGGAATGCATTGCGAGAATTGTCGGAATCGGATTGAACACGGAGTGAATCAATTGGATGGAGTGGTCTGCAGGGTTAGTCTTCGTAAACGACAGGCATCTATTTCGTACAGTGAGCCGGTTAAAGAGGAAACCTTGTGTTCTGTTATTGAGAATCTGGGATATCAGGTTGTTGGTATCACGGAAAAATAGGATAAAGCATTGTGAAATACCCCGCAAATGATTGTGGGGTATTTGCGTCTGTCCGGATACATCCTGCACCGTATGGCAGGGGTGTGAAGTGGAAAAGAGGGAACAATAGATAAATGATAGAGTCTGATACAGGAGGAGCTTACAATGAATGAGAAAAAATTAGAACAAAATATGATTGACCTGCTTGAAGAACAGCAGCTCAAGTTAGGTTATATGAGTGGAGAGGTTCGTTTGTATTATCCGTTAACTTCCCTGAACCATTTTTTGGAAACGAACTGTGATGCAGAAGAAATGCAGAGGGTTTTGTTTGATTTTGCTGATCGGGTAAAGCAACGACTTGGTACACTTGCGATTTCTCATGAGGGAGAGCGGTTTTGTCTGGTGATCCCGAAGGAAGGGGTAGATTACGTGCATGCGAATATGTGTCCGGACAGTTTCATGGCTGATCTGATTCGGACAGTCGGAACACATGGGTGTACATTGGAGGATGTACTGAACCAGTTTTACAGACATTCGAATCGGGTGCACGTGGAACGGGTCGGACATGGGGAGTTTGATTATCTTGTTTATTTTGAAGATGGAGTTCCGGATTCCTTCCGCTATTGTATTACGGTGGAGGAGTGTCACGTGACCTATCACAGATTTACGGTGGAGGATTATGAAGAATTTGGGTTTTGAAATCGTACAATAAAGGATGATATTGGTAAATTTGTACATGATTATTGTGCAACTATGCTAAAAACACGCTTTGAAAATGCGAAAAAACACAATAAAACCATATGTTAAACATAAAAAGAAACCCTTATATGTGCAAAATACATATATAACACTGTATAATTTTGATAAAAAATATTTTTGAAACTTTTTTTCGATGAATAATTGTTGAAAATATACAAACTATGAATTATAATATGTGCATAAATATTAAACTTCATGATGAATATGAAGTGAGAAAAGGGGAATGAGGTATGGGATTATTTGGAGGAAAAAAAGAAGAAAGGAATTATATTGTGTTTGATCCTTACACAGAGGAAGCGGTCACGGCATGTACGACAAAGGAGACAAAGCAGATTGTGCAGGTACAGCCGAGGGCCCAGTTTGTAGAATGTAGTGCCTATGAATTGCACAATTTCAAGGAAGAGAATATTCTTCCGGATGATATTGAGTCGAGAAGAAAACTGGGAATTAAAGAACTGAAGTAATATGACGGAATGGGGACAAAGCATGGAAGGATATGATAAGGCACCTCATAGGAAGTCGGATCTTGTTTGGAGGAACAGGGTCCGATTTCTTTTTATGGATTTACCAGAGGGATTCGTGATATAATTAAGATAATTACGTGAAAGGTTGCAGGTGAGAGGAAATAGTGGGATGAGAAGATTATCAGTTGGAATTCTTGCGCATGTGGATGCAGGGAAAACTACATTATCAGAGAGTTTGATCTATGAGAGCGGTATGATCCGTACATTGGGAAGAGTGGATAACCAAAACGCATTTCTGGATACGGAAGAACTGGAACGGGCCAGAGGAATCACGATCTTTTCCAAGCAGGCTGTTATGCGATGCGGGGATACCACGATTACACTGCTCGACACACCGGGACATGTGGATTTTTCTGCGGAGATGGAACGCACACTTTGGGTCATGGACTATGCGGTTCTTGTCATCAGCGGTGCAGATGGTGTGCAGGGACATACTCTGACTTTGTGGAGGCTGTTGGAACGGTATGGGATTCCGGTCTTTCTATTTATCAATAAGATGGATCGGCCGGATACAGATCGGGATCAAATTCTTCAGGAGATTCAGAGGGAATTTGGTGAGGGCTGTATCTGCTTTGAGGAGGATGAGAAGGAGGTATTCTATGAGCAGGTTGCGGTTTGTGAGGACGCACTGCTTGAGCGATATCTGGAAGGCGGAACGATTACGAAAGATGATATAAAAGAACGGATTGCGGCGCGAAAGATATTTCCATGTTTTTTTGGTTCGGCGCTGCACTCAGATGGAGTAGATCGCTTCCTCCAGGGACTGTTGGCCTATACAACGCAGCCGACAGCGCGACTGCAGTTTGGTGCCAAGGTCTTTAAGATTGCCAGAGATGCTCAGGGCAATCGCCTGACCTATGTAAAAATTACGGGTGGACAATTGCGGGTAAAGGATACTGTCCGTGGCGGATCCGGGATGCAGTCGGAACGGAATCCATTGGAAGAACGTATAGGTTCATCTGGTATGTGGGAGGAGAAGGTGAATCAGATCCGTGTATATTCCGGAGAAAAATATGAGACGGTAGGAGAGGCGGTTTCAGGCATGGTATGTGCCCTGACAGGACTGACCCAAACGGTACCCGGAGAGGGTCTTGGGATTCAGGAGGATTCCGATCTGCCGGTTTTAGAGCCGGTGCTTACCTATACAGTAGAACTTCCGGAAGATGTGGATGTGGCTGCGATGCTGGCACATTTCCGGCAGATGGAGGAGGAAGAACCGGAGTTACATGTGCTGTGGCAGGAGCAGACCGGATCCATTCAGGTGAAGCTGATGGGAGAGGTACAGACAGATGTATTGGGGAGAAGGATAGAGGAGCGCTTTGGCGTGACGGTGGGTTTTGGAACGGGGCAGATCGCATATAAGGAAACGATTGCCAATGTTGTAGAGGGGATTGGGCATTTTGAACCGCTGAGACATTATGCAGAGGTACATCTGCTGATGGAGCCGGGAGAGGAGGGCAGTGGCATGCAGTTTCTGACAGATTGCAGTGAGGATATACTCGATCGGAATTGGCAGAGACTGATTCTGACACATTTAGAGGAAAAAGAGCATGTGGGTGTTCTGACCGGTTCCCCATTAACGGATATGCGCATTACGGTTGTGGCGGGCAGAGCGCATACGAAGCATACGGAGGGGGGCGATTTTCGTCAGGCCACGTATCGGGCGGTGCGACAGGGCTTAATGCAGGCACAGAGTGTATTGCTGGAACCGTATTATACATTCCGACTGGAAGTACCTTCTGAAATGATCGGACGAGCCATGACGGATCTGGAACATATGAGTGCAGCTTTTGATGTGCCGGAGCTCGAAGAGGACAGAGGAGTTCTAAGCGGGGTAGTTCCGGTTGCAACCATGTAGGATTACCAGATTACGGTGAATTCCTATACCAAAGGAAAGGGCACCCTTTTTTGTACGATGAAAGGATATGCACCCTGCCATAATCCACAGGAGGTGATAGAACAGACCGGATATGAGCCGGAACAGGATACAGAGCATCCGTCCTCATCTGTATTTTGTGCACATGGAGCCGGATTTATCGTTCCGTGGGATCAGGTGCCGCAATATATGCATGTGGAGAGCAGGATGCCGGTACAGGCAACACAGGATATAGATTTGAATAGGATAGAAGTAGCAGACAGACAGGTATATGACGATTTTATCGAGGAGGAGCAGATTGAAGCAATCTTTCATCGAACATTTTATGCGAATGAGAAAGCTTCCAAGCGCCCTTACAAAAAGCAGAAGCCTCAGCCGGCAGTCACCTATAAGGGAATACCCCGACCGCAATCGCAGAAGAAATATTTGATCGTGGATGGATATAATATGGTGCATGCATGGGACGAACTGAAGGAGCTGCTGCCGGATCATTTGGAGGGGGCGAGGATGAAACTGATGGATCAACTGTGCGATTATCAGGCACTGACGAAGATTGAGCTGATTTTGGTATTTGATGCATATAAGGTAAAAGGGAATTTGGGGGAGATGTTTGACTATCACAATATTCATGTCGTTTATACAAAAGAGGCAGAAACGGCAGATGCCTATATTGAAAAGCTGACTCACAAAATGGCAAGACACGAACAGGTGACAGTGGCAACATCGGATGGAATGGTACAGTTGATTACAAGAGGACAGAACTGTCAGATATTATCTGCCAGGGAACTCAAAGAGGAGCTAGGGCGGGCAAGGGAGACGGTCAGGGCATATTTGACATAGTGTTACGATTCGCCATTGTTTTGACGAATGCTGTGAGAGCAGCCTGATATCAGG
Source organism: Lachnospiraceae bacterium (assembly GCA_017479085.1). Taxonomy (GTDB): domain Bacteria; phylum Bacillota; class Clostridia; order Lachnospirales; family Lachnospiraceae; genus CAG-590. The sequence continues at coordinate 21,225 of JAFVCQ010000067.1, forward strand.
ATGGACAAAAGAGAAACCGGAAGTCATTCTTCCGGTTTGGTCTCGGATGCAGCTCAGCCCCGAAGGGTCTGATACAGCTTTGCGATGGGCAGTCCCACGACATTGTTGTAATCCCCGCGTATCTCCCTGACATGAACTGCGAAGGGACCCTGAATCCCGTAAGCCCCGGCTTTGTCCATGCAATCACCGGTAGCGATGTATGCCCTGAGATCTTCATCCGGAATCGGGTAAAAGGTGACATCTGTCCGCTCGTGGAAGATACGGATCTGTTTGGTACCGCCGGAGCGTTCGATGACCGCTATTCCGGTCCATACCTGATGTGTCCGGTCGGATAGCAACTTCAACAGATCGAATGCCTCCTGTGCATCCTTTGGCTTGCCAAGAATTTCCCCGTTGTAATAGACAAGGGTGTCCGCACCGATCACCAAAAAGTCATCCGTCATTCCCTCTTTCCGCAGGGCTTTGTACACGTCGTCTGCCTTTTGAAATGCGAGTTCCTCTGCCATCTTGTCAGGGGAAGCTTCGGTAATGCGCTCCTGTATGTGGGAAGGACGCACGGTAAAAGTGAATCCGGCCTGAGTCAGGAGTTCGGATCTTCTGGGCGAAGCGGATGCTAAAAAAATTGGAATATTCTGTTTCACAGTATCTACTTCGTTACTGTTCATGGTCCAATGTCATTCAGTTAAGAATTAGCCAGTAAACATATACCATACCCAGTAGCGTCCGGCTTAACTAAATGACATTGGTTCATGGTCTGACCATGAATGGTAACTCTACCTCCTGCTTGTATTATACACTTTCAAGAATGGGTTTACAAGGAAAAGGTTTCAATGGTACAATAGGATGGGAACAGCAACGAAACGGTGTAAGGGTTCGAGGATGAGTGGAGTAGATCTATGGGAAAGAAGATAACAGTGTGTGCAGTTTTGTTTGTGCTCAGTGGAATGGGGCTTTGGGTATATAGCAAGGTTCCGGATGTGCAGGAGACGATCGCATTCTATACAGAGGAGGATTTTACAGAGGACAATATTTATACGGATCTGGATGGAATTGCAGACAGGCTGAAGGAGGAGATTCAAAAAGGCTCGAATGATTTTACAATATACATGAAGGATGTTGATGTGGCAGAGCTGGAACAGATTAATTCTGCGCTGGATGGGATATTTGGGAGTGGCTCCACTTATCAGCAGATCGGAAGCGTAGGGGAATCCTACAAAAAAGTAAAAATCACAATTGAAAAGACAATGAACTACTATGCAGTGGAGGCATATCTGAATCAAACACCGATTCCGGATTCGCAGGAGAGGGCAAAGGAGTTGTATGAGGTGATCCGGCAGGTTATGGATACGCAGATTACCGATGGAATGACGGACTACGAGAAGGAACTGACGTTACATGACTATCTTGTGACTCACTGTACATACAGTGAGAATGTGATCCAGTCCCCGGACAGTGATATTTACAGGGCATATGGGGCTCTGGTGAATGGAGATGCGGTATGTAACGGCTATGCGGAGGCGCTGAAGCTTTTGCTGGATTGCGCAGGAGTACCCTCTGAATTTGTTACCGGTACAGCAGGCGGTGTGGAGCATGCATGGAATCTGGTGAAGCTGGGTGATGAATGGTATCATATGGATGCAACATGGGATGATCCGCTGCCCGATGGGGGAGAACAGGTGGTACACCCGTATTTTAACGTGTCGGATGAGGTCATCGGACAGAGCCATGTGTGGAAACGAGAAGAGTACCCCGAAGCAGACAGTATGTTCTGGAATTATTACGTCCGCAGTCAGACCTATTTTCAAGGCTTTGATGACTACAAAACCCATGCCTACGAAGCGATGGTGACTGAAGAGGCAGATCACTATGAGGCGGTGGTGGAGGGGTATGTGGAACACAAGGAGGATATGCAGTTTCTGTTTGAGAATAACAGCAGGTATTCCAGAGTGAACTGGCACTGCTTTGAGGAGGGCAGTTATCGGGTTTTGGTGTTGAATGCAGAGTGATAAGAGGAGATAAGGAAAAATGACAAAACAGGAATTTCTAGACGAATTAAAGCAGGCATTGTCCGGTCAGGTATCTTCAGAGGTGCTGATGGATACGTATCGATACTATGCCAATTATATGGAAGAAGAGATGAAGAGGGGAAAATCAGAGGATCAGGTGTTGGACGAATTGGGAAGACCGGCTCTGATTGCACGGTCCGTAATTGCGGCACAGACCGGTGACCGTGTGGCGGATGTGGAATACACAGAGGATGGAAGAACCAGAAGGATATATCATAATACCGGGCATAAGGACAGGGAAGAAAAGAAGGAGAAGAAGACAGAATCAAACAGGTCGTTTGTATTCCGCTTGGATTCGTGGTATGTAAGACTGCTCTTTGCTCTTGTCTTTTTATTACTTGTGGGCATTGTATTTGTTTTTCTGAAAGGATTATTTTTTGTATTTTTCCGGTTTGGAATTCCGTTATTGCTCTTTTTGGGTGTCCTTTACCTGCTCTTATATGCCCTGCGATAAAATATTAAAAAAATACTTGACATTTTATCCCATTTTCGATATACTACTATTCGTGTTGAGAACACAATGGAATCTTAGCTCAGCTGGGAGAGCATCTGCCTTACAAGCAGAGGGTCACAGGTTCGAGCCCTGTAGGTTCCATTATGGCGGGATAGCTCAGTTGGCTAGAGCATACGGTTCATACCCGTAGTGTCGGGAGTTCAAATCTCCCTCCCGCTATTTATCATCTCAGACAATACGGTTGAGACAAGCCTCTATGAGCAGAGTGGATAGGAACGCAAAGAAGCAGCGTTCTTTTTTTTATTTCTGCGAACAGTGAGTCAGGCTGACAAGCCCGTTTGTGAAATGGGCTTCTGTGATCAGGATAATTTTTTTGGAAAAAGCAATGACAATTAAGAAAATGAATGGTATAGTATGTTAGTGGAAATAAATACCTGTAACAGCCTGTTTACTGTCAGGCAGATGGAGCAGGCAAATATCAGATCAGGAGGGAAGACATTGAATATTGCAAACTATACGTTAGTGAAAGAGGAATATATTGAAGAGTTGAATGGAACAGCCAGCCTGTTACAGCATGACCGGACGAAGGCGCGTGTTCTGGTGGTGCAGAATGATGATACCAATAAGGTGTTTACGATCGGATTTCGTACCCCGCCGTCGGATGACACCGGAGTACCGCATGTAATCGAGCACTCTGTCCTTTGCGGTTCTGAAAAATTTCCGGCGAAAGATCCGTTTGTGGAGCTGGCCAAGGGATCGTTGAATACATTTCTGAATGCCATGACTTATCCGGATAAGACCGTATATCCGGTTGCTTCGGTGAATGATAAGGATTTTCATAATCTGATGGATGTATATCTGGATGCGGTGTTCCATCCCAATATCTATACAAATGATAAGATTCTCAAGCAGGAGGGCTGGCATTATCACTTAGAGAGGGAAGAGGATCCTATTACCTATAACGGTGTGGTATATAATGAAATGAAAGGTGCATATTCCTCGGCAGAACAGCAGCTCATGAGGGCGATTCAGAGTACCATTCTGCCCGATACCGCCTATGGATGTGAATCGGGTGGAGATCCCAAGGCGATTCCGGATCTGACCTATGCGGCATTTCTGGATTTTCATAAGAAATATTATCACCCTTCCAACAGTTATCTGTACCTGTACGGCAAGGTCGATGTGGAGAAGGAACTGCAATTTATACACGAGGAATATCTGAAGGACTATGATTATCAGCAGATTGATTCCGGGATTGCTTTGCAGAAAAGCTTTGACAAACCAAGGGAGATTACAACCTGTTATCCTCTCTCGGATGCGGAAACGGAGGAACACAATACGTATCTGAGTTATAATACCGTAGTTGGAACCAGTCTGAACCGGACACTGAATCTGGCATTTATGATACTGGACTATGCACTGATTGATGTGCCGGGTGCTCCGGTCAAGAAGGCCTTAGTAGATGCGGGAATTTCGAATGATGTGTTCAGTTCGTATGATGACAGTATGCTGCAGCCGTTTTATTCGATTGTGGCAAAGGGCTGTAAGACAGAAGATCAGGGACGCTTTGTGCGTGTGATTGAGGAGACTCTGTCCGGAATTATAGAGAATGGATTCGGAGATAAGGTCTTAGAGGCTTCGTTGAACCATTTCGAGTTCAAGCTGAAGGAGGCCAATTATGGGCGGTATCCAAAGGGTCTTATGTATGGCTTGAATGCGTTTAACAGTTGGCTTTATGATGATGAGGAGCCGTTTATGTATCTGAAGTTCAATCAGGAGTTTGAATTTCTAAAAAAACAGATTGGAACCGGATATTTTACGAATCTGCTGAAGGAATATGTGCTTTGTAACCAGCATAAGACCATAGTAACCGCTCTGCCGAAAAAGGGAATGAACCGGGAATTGGAGCAGGAGGTAGCAGAAAAGCTGAGGCTCTATAAGCAGAGTCTGGGTGCGGAGGAGATTGCACAGATGGTTTCTCAGACGAAGGAGCTGATCGCATACCAGTCAGAGCCTTCTACGGAGGAGGATCTGTTGAAGATTCCGTTGCTGGAGCTTTCCGATATTGGCCGGGAGGCTTATCACATTAAGAACAGGAAGTGTGTGCTTGAAGATATTCCGGTGATCTGTCATGATATCTTTACAAATGGAATTGACTATGTGGAATATAATTTTTCGTTGGACAAGGTGCCGCTTGATCTGCTTCCATATGTATCCCTGTTGACGGCCTTGTATAAGGAGGTTGATACGGACAGTCATAACTACGGGGAACTTGCAAATGAGATCGATCTAAAGACCGGAGGGATTGGCTGCAATGTGGGAACGATTGGCGTCAGGAAAGAACTTGGGGGATATCGGGCAACTCTTGTGATTCGCACCAAGGTTCTGCATGAGAACCTGGCGGATGCACTGGCACTGATGGAGGAGATTCTGTTCACATCGCATATCACGGACAAAAAGCGAATGAAAGAGGTATTGGCAGAGATGGTGTCACAGATGAAGATGAACATTCCGGAGAATGGACATACCGCTATGGCCAACCGGGCAATGTCTTATTTTTCAGCGGCGGCCTATCTGAAGGAGTGTATGGAGGGGATTACCTTTTATGAGTTTGTATCCGAACTGAACAGGAATTTTGAGGAACGTTATGAGACAATCTGTGAACAACTGCGGGCGGCAATACATGCCTTTGCAAAGACAGAGAATCTGATTCTGTCCTATACCGGACTGGATGATATTACAGAGCCGGTACAGAATGCAATGGCATCGCTTAAGCAGTATATGAATACAGACCGTACAGATGTCGTCCAACAGCATCTGGTTCTGGAGAGAAGGAATGAGGGCTTTCAGACAGCGAGCAAGGTTCAGTATGTTGCGACGGCAGGCAATTTCAGTGGGGAGAATTTTGAATATACCGGTGCGTTACAGGTATTGCAGGTGATCTTTTCGTATGATTATCTGTGGATTCAGGTGCGGGTGAAGGGGGGAGCATATGGATGTATGTGTAACTTCAACCGACTTGGAGATGCCTTTTTTACTTCCTATCGGGATCCGAACCTGACGAAAACCTATGAGGTATATCAGAAAGCGGCAGAGTATGTGAAACAGTTTGAGGCATCTGACCGGGATATGCTCAAGTATATTATTGGCGCTATCAGTAAGCTGGATGCTCCGATGACCCCGTCGGCAGAGGGTTCCTACAGTTTTCTCTGCTATCTGTCGGGACTGACGGATGATCAGCTCCAGAAGGATCGGGATGAGGTGCTGGCCACGGATGTGGAGGCGATTCGGGCATTGGCTCCATATCTGGAAGCGATCTTGTCAAAGCCCTGCATTGCAGCTCTGGGAGATGAGGAGATGATAAAAAAAGAATCCGCAATGTTTGCCGAGATCAAAACGCTTTCATAAAATGGATTCGTTTCTGCAACAGTTTGAAGAAAAAACCTCACTTATCAGATAAATGTAAGGAGGATGGAATATGAGAATGAATGGAAGAAAGAATGCAAAAAAGTTTATGACACTCTGGCTCCTGACGGGATTGCTTGCCGGCGGACTGACGGGCTGTGGCGGCGGGTATCGTGACAATGCGACCGGCACTGCTGCGGTCAATCAGGACAGTGCCTACGAATCGGCTGTGTATGATGATGTTGGCGATAACGCCGCATATGAAGAAATAGAATATGACGGGGGCGAGATCTACGGATTAGCCGATCAGGATATCGGTCAGACGACGAACAAAAGCACTGCAGGTCAATCTTCCTCAAGGACCGGTCAAAATAGTGATGCGGATGTTTCAATGTCGCATAATAAGATCATCAAGCGATATTCCTTTGCTTATGAGACAGAGGAATTTGATAAGGCCTATGCATATTTAAAGGAACAAATCAGGCAGTATCAGGGTTATATCTCCGAATCGGAGATTGAGGGAACCGGTAGTCGGAGGCTGATGCTCACGGCCCGGATTCCTGCGGATGTCAGTGACGATTTTACCGGTTCTCTGGGAGAGGTGGGTACCCTGCTTGAACAGTCAGAGTCCGCAGAGGATATTACCCTGCAGTATGCGGATACAGAGAGCAGGATAACCTCGCTGAAGACGGAACAGCAACGGTTGAATGAACTGCTCAAAGAGGCGGACAGTCTGGAGACGGTGATCGAGCTGGAGGATCGGCTGACAGATGTGCGGTATGAATTGGAGAGCTACCAATCCCAAAAGAATCTGTATGATGATCTGGTTGCATATAGTACGGTTAACATAAGTGTGAACGAAGTGGCATATACCGTTCCGGTAGATGACCGGACTGTTTTGTCCCGGATTCGAACCGGATTGGAGAGTTCCCTTCGGGATGTCAAGATGGATTTGGAGAATTTTATAGTAGGGCTGATTATTTCACTGCCATATCTGATCATATGGGCAGTTGTTCTGTTTGTGATCTTCCGGATTGGAAGACGGATTCATAGAAAGCGGAAGCTGCGCAGGCAACGGAAACAACAGATCAAACAGGAAGAGCAGGAACACAGCACTGCCGGTCCTGAAAAAAAGAAGGATGAGGAGCAAAAGTAAGACACGGTACAGGTTAAGAGGAGAGAGTATGAAAAAGTTCAAATCAGGCTTTGTGACGATTATTGGAAGACCGAATGTGGGAAAATCGACTCTGATGAATCATTTGATCGGGCAGAAGATCGCGATTACCAGCAACAAGGCACAGACCACGAGAAACCGGATTCAGACGGTATATACGTCGGAGGAGGGACAGATCGTCTTTTTGGATACTCCGGGGATCAACCGGGCGAAGAATAAGCTGGGGGAGTATATGCTCAATGCAGCGGAGAATACCCTGAAAGAGGTGGACGTGATTCTGTGGCTGGTGGAACCGGTTACCTTTATTGGTGGCGGAGAGAGATATATCATAGAAAAGCTGAAACAGGTTGCAACGCCGGTGATTCTTGTGATTAATAAGGTGGATACCGTGACAGAACAGGCTGTTTTTCAGGCAATTACCACATATAAGGAGGTCTGTGATTTTAAGGAGATCGTACCGGTATCTGCACTGAGAGACCGCAATACAGACGAACTAATTCGAACGATTTTCTCCTGTCTGGAGGAAGGGCCTCAATATTATGATCCGGATACGATTACCGATCAGCCGGAGCGTGCTATTGCAGCAGAGATTATCCGGGAAAAAGCACTGCGCTGCTTAGATCAGGAGGTTCCGCACGGAATCGCAGTAATGATAGACCGGATGAAGGATCGGGAGAACGGAAGAATTGTGGATATGGATGCTACGATTGTCTGTGAACGGGCGTCGCATAAGGGGATTATCATTGGAAAACAGGGGAGTATGCTGAAAAGGATCGGAACGCAGGCGAGACAGGATATTGAACGGCTGTTGGATACGAAAGTGAATCTGAAGCTTTGGGTCAAAGTCAAAAAAGACTGGAGGGACAGTGAGTTTTTACTCAAGAATTATGGTTATCAAAATACGGATTACTGATTCATACATGGAAGCCTGAATGTACTGCAATTTGCGACTTGAAAGACGGTAAAGAGGGGGAGTGCTTTCCCTTCTTTACCGTTTCTGGTGTGGAGGGAAGAGGGATAGATGCGTGATAAACTGGAATTGACCGGCATGGTGTTGAGCAGCATGGTGATCGGGGATTATGATAAGCGTTTGGTGATTCTGACAAAAGAACGGGGAAAGATTACAGCGTTTGCCAAGGGTGCCAGAAAACCCGGCAGCCCTTATCTGGGAATCTGCGAGCCCTTTAATTGCGGAACGTTTACTCTGTTAGAGGGGTATGATGCATACCGTTTGCTGGGAGCAGAGATCAGGGAGTATTTTCCGGAGATCAAACATGATATTGATGGCATCTGCTATGGAACTTACTTTTGCGATGTACTGGAGTACCTGTGCGTGGAAGGAATTGGTGATGTCAATGTATTGAATCTGTTGTATGTGACTCTGAAAGCATTGGGAAAACAGGAAATTCCGAATCATCTGGTTCGAAGAATTTTTGAATTGAAGGTGCTTGCATTAGATGGGGAGGCTATGGAGGTATTTTCCTGTGTCCGTTGTCGGAAGGAGGAACCAAAGGCATTCTATCTTCCGGGCAATGGTCTGTTATGTGGAAGCTGTGCGATTCAGATAAAAAACAGTTATGATCTGACGGAGTCTGCGATCTATACCCTGCAGTACATATTAAGTGCACCGATGAATCGTCTCTATACCTTTCAAGTCAAAGATACGGTATTGGAAGAATTGGATCATGTGATTGGTTCCTATTTTGAAAAACATGTGCCGAGAAAATTCAATTCTTTGGAAATTCTTACGTCTTTGTCTTGAAATATTATGTATTTGTGTGTAAAATGTATGAAGTTGAGACAACAGCATACAATTTCAGGATAATTAGAGGTGTGATAGGATGGATAGGATATGTGAGATGGTTACGGTAGTTTTGCTTATGAGTCTGTTGACAGGCTGTGGGAATACGGCAAAGGACTATCAGGAGAACACATTGATCATAAACAGAAATGACTCCATTCTGGAGGTTGCAGTGGAGGATTTTCAGGACTCACAGGTGAAGCAGGAGGAGTTGGAGGCTTATATCAAGGGGCAGATCGATGCATACAACGAGAAGAATGGGAAGAAGATCCGTATGCGCTCCATAGATGCCGAAGATCTGAGTCAGGTCAGGCTGGTGTTAAGCTATGAGGATATGGACAGCTATAATGGTTTCAACGAACAGGATTGTGCGTTGGAGGAGTATGCCAATGTGGAGACAGGCAGTCTTAAGGGTACTTATACCTCACCGGATGGAACGCAGGTGAACATGGATGAATTGACGGAAGTGCAAAATGCAAGAGTGCTTATGGTGGAAGCAGCCATAGATATTGTTGTAAAAGGAGAGATTCTCTGTTTTAATGAGGAGATTTCTGTAAAGGATCAGATTGCCACATCGACAGGCAATGGCACAGCGGTTATTATTTTCAAATAAAAAACATAAAAAGGCAGGGTTGTAACATGGAAAAGACAATGGACAAGATTGTAGCATTAGCGAAGGCAAGAGGATTTGTATATCCCGGTTCGGAGATCTATGGCGGATTGGCCAATACATGGGACTATGGGAATCTTGGTGTGGAGCTTAAGAACAATGTAAAGAGAGCATGGTGGAAAAAGTTCATTCAGGAAAATCCCTATAATGTAGGAGTGGATTGTGCAATTTTGATGAATCCGCAGACGTGGGTTGCATCCGGACATCTGGGTAGTTTTTCGGATCCATTGATGGACTGTAAGGAGTGTCATGAACGATTCCGTGCGGATAAACTCATTGAAGATTATATGGCAGACAAGGGAATTGCAATGGACGGTTCTGTGGATTCGTGGTCTCATGAACAGATGGCAGATTATATTGAGGAGAATGCAATCTGTTGTCCGACATGTGGGAAGAAGAATTTTACGGAGATTCGTGAGTTCAATCTGATGTTCAAGACCTTTCAGGGCGTGACAGAGGATGCGAAGAATACGATTTATTTAAGACCGGAAACGGCGCAGGGCATTTTTGTTAATTTCAAGAATGTGCAGCGCACGTCCAGAAAGAAAATCCCGTTCGGGATTGGCCAGATTGGAAAGTCATTCCGCAATGAGATTACACCGGGTAATTTCACATTCCGCACGAGAGAATTTGAACAAATGGAACTGGAATTTTTCTGTGAACCGGATACGGATCTGGAGTGGTTTGCATACTGGAAACAGTTCTGTATTGATTGGTTGAAGGAACTGGGGATGAATCAGGAGGAGACCCGGTACAGAGATCATGATAAAGCAGAATTGTCATTTTACAGCAAGGCAACGACGGATATTGAATACCTGTTTCCGTTTGGATGGGGTGAACTATGGGGAATTGCAGATCGCACCGATTATGATCTGACTCAGCATCAAACGACATCCGGTGAACCGATGGAGTATTTTGATGATGAGAAGAAAGTCAAGTATATTCCATATGTCATTGAGCCTTCTCTGGGTGCGGATCGTGTTACGCTTGCTTTTCTTTGCTCGGCTTATGACGAGGAGGAGCTGGAAGGGGGAGATATCCGAACCGTCCTTCATTTTCACCCGGCATTGGCACCGGTCAAGATAGGGGTTCTTCCATTATCTAAGAAGCTGGCAGAGGGAGCACAGAAGATCTATACCGAGTTGTCAAAGACTTATAATTGTGAGTATGATGAGCGGGGGAATATTGGAAAACGGTATAGAAGACAGGATGAGATCGGAACACCGTTCTGTGTGACCTATGATTTTGAATCAGAGGAGGACGGAGCGGTAACGGTACGTGATCGCGATTCGATGGAACAGGAACGGGTGAAGATCACAGAGCTCAAGACGTATTTTGAGAAGAAGTTTGCGTATTAAATGTGATGTAAAATGCCTTATCAAACGTAGTGTGAGTTTGATAAGGCATTTTGTAAAGAAAAGATATTGGATAAAAACGGTTCGTGATCAGGATTTTAGGATTAGGGATTCTAATTCCTTAATGGCTCCGGTGAGTTCTTTCAAGGATTGCTTGATGGATTTGTTGATCTCTCCGGAATTGACAGCAAGCTTGCCGACCTCGGCGGCTACAACCGCAAACCCCCGACCGAATTCACCGGCTCTTGCAGCCTCAATGGATGCATTCAGGGATAAGATATTCTGTTTGCTTTCGATCTTATCAAGCTGATAGGACTTTTCATTGATCTCGCGGATCAAATTGACGGCCCGGGCCACATCTTCGTCTAATGTATCGATCTTGCCTGTACTGATGGACTTCTGATAATCTGCTGTTGCCATGGTGTTGACGATATCGCCAAGCAGCTTGGCAGCAGACTGGATGGCACGTTCGGAACGAACCGGAACCTTGTGTAATGCAGCGAGATATTCATCCGGATCTACACCTAATTCAACAGCAATCTGTCGGAATTCTTCATCATTCGGCTCAGATGGCAGAACCTGACCTCCGATGATCGCACCGATCTTCTGGTCATTGACCACTATATCACAACTAAAATCCATTAATCCGGCATGGCAGTGGTAGGTACCGCTGTTGTTGGAATCGCACTTTTTGCAGCGGCTTAACCCCTTCTCACTTCCTCTGGTGTATTTCATGCAAAACTCGGTAAAGTTGATTGGTTTGGTAACGTATTCACCATTATTATCAACCATAATAGTAGCAAGACCTGTTGCATCTGACCAATCCTGCATGATCTGTTCTACCCGGTCTACATTTAAAAAATCTCTGATATTCATAATATGTATACATCCTTTCTTAGTACTGATTTGTGAATAATCAACATATAATGTAAACATTATACATAATTCATGTGGAAAATGCAATAAATATAGGGACATTATTTGAAAAAAATTGAAACCGGTCATAAGAAAAAGATGGAATAAAGTGTAATTTGCGGTTGACATTGGAAAAAAGCTTTGTTATTATTACGTGTGAAGAAAACATGTAACAATTTTGTAACAAATGAAAGAGATTAAAAGAGGTGTGATATGAGGAGAAGTATCGCAAGGGGTTCCGTATTAGCAGTTGCTGCATTATCTGTTCTGCTTGGGGGGACTTCGAGTACGTCAAGTGTGAAGGAGCAGGTAAGCCGGACACCGGTCATTGTTGGCAAAGCGATTGGGCAGCATGCCATTGCAGGTAGTCTGGTGAAGGAGATTGCAGGGAAAACGGGTGCACAGGCAGATTCACTGCAGGTTGCGCAGGAGAATTCTGAGAAGCAACCAGAGGAAACGGTAGTGGAACAGGGGACACAGGATAGTGCTGCATTGGAAGTGAAGGATGCCAGGGTTGAGAGTAATCAGGTGGTTGCGAATATTGACAGTTATCTCAATATCCGTGAGGATGCATCAGAAGATGCAGAAGTGGTTGGCAAGTTCTATACAGGGAATGTCGGAACAGTCGTTGAGCGGGGAGAAGAGTGGTCTTTGGTATCTTCCGGTAATGCATATGGATATGTGAATAATGATTATCTGTTATTTGGCGAAGCTGCAGAGGAATATATTGAATATAATTGTGATCAGGTGGCAAAGGTAACGACGGATACATTGAACATCCGGGCAGAAGAGTCGACAGACAGTGAAGTGGTCACCCTTTCGGATGAGGGTGACAAATTAACCGTTCTCGGAGAGGAGAATGGCTGGGTAAAGGTAGCGGTTACGGACGATGCGGTTGGCTATGTGTCAAGTGATTATGTGTGTGTAGATTATATCTATGAAACAGCCGTTACGGTTGAGGAGGAACAGGAAGCAGAGGCAGAACGGATTGCAGCGGAACAGGAAGCGGAGGCAGAGCGAATCGCAGAGGAACGTGCCGCAGAGGAAGCATCGGAAGCAGCGGAGACTCCGGCCGTGACAACAGAAGCGCCTGCCACAGAGGCACCGGCAACGACGGAAGCACCTGCCACAGAGGCACCTAAGCAGGAAGAGACCTACACGGAAGAGATTACACAGAGTTCTTCAGGGACGACAGGACAGGATGTTGCAGATTATGCAGTGCAGTTCGTAGGTAACCCGTATGTATATGGTGGTACAAGCCTGACCAATGGGGCAGATTGTTCCGGATTTGTTCAGTCTGTATACAAGCACTTCGGATACTCTTTATCCAGAACTTCACAGAGTCAGGCGGGAGATGGAACTGCAGTCAGTGTAGATTCTTTACAGCCGGGAGACCTGTTGTTCTATCATGGATATGGACATGTTGCGATATACATTGGAGGTGGACAGGTTGTACATGCAAGTACGGCGGCAACCGGAATCAAGATATCCAATTACGATTATTCACCGATTGATAAAGCAGTCAGAATCATCAATTAATAAGAGAAGGTATGAGAGCAGTCAGTTATGCTGGCTGTTCTTTTTTGCGGATGGCAGGTGAAAAGCTACAGCTAAGGAGTGGAATTTGTTAAAAATATGCAAGAATAGATAAAAATGCAAAAAAAGCTTTGGTATTTTATACAGAATATGTTATAATAATAAACAGACTGTGGACAGGTTGTATAATTATCACGAGTAGCGCGTCTGACCGGCCTGCCGGTTATCGGCAGCTATCACATGGAATGGATCATTTTGTGGTATATGCAGTTAACTTAAGAATTTGCCTGTGGCAGATCCTGAGATGAACTGGTATAGCTTGTCCTGGTACACATTATTTAAACATGTAGGAGGTATGAAACAAATGGCAAACAAGTGGGTTTATATGTTTAGTGAAGGTGACATGACCATGCGTAATCTTCTCGGTGGTAAGGGAGCGAACCTTGCTGAGATGACAAGCATCGGGCTTCCGGTACCACAGGGCTTCACTATTACAACAGAAGCTTGTACACAGTATTATGAGGATGGACGTAAGATCAATGATGAGATTATGTCTCAGGCATTAGAAGGCGTTAAGAAGATGGAAGAGATCAATGGCAAGAAGATTGGAGATCTTAAGAATCCTTTGCTGGTTTCTGTTCGTTCCGGTGCGAGAGCTTCGATGCCAGGTATGATGGATACGATCTTGAATCTTGGATTAAATGATGAAGTGGTTGCTGCTATGATTGCAGGCAATCCGGATCCTTCTTTTGAGCGTTTTGTATATGACTCTTATAGACGTTTCATTCAGATGTTCTCTGATGTTGTTATGGAAGTGGGCAAGAAGTATTTTGAGCAGTTGATCGACAAGATGAAGGAAGAAAAGGGCGTGAAGTTTGATGTGGATCTGACTGCTGAAGATCTGAAGACACTGGCTGAGCAGTTCAAGGCTGAGTACAAGAATCAGTTGGGAACTGATTTCCCATCCGACCCGGTAGAACAGTTGAAGCTTGCGATTGAGGCTGTTTTCCGTTCATGGGACAATCCTCGTGCGAATGTATATCGCCGTGACAATGATATCCCGTATTCATGGGGTACTGCAG
>JAFVCQ010000068.1 GCA_017479085.1 Lachnospiraceae bacterium
AGGGACCGCATAGATGATGGCGATGGGAAGTACCACTTTGTATTAAATAAGGAAGAGACCATGCTTGCAAGGAACGGATGTGCGAAGAAGGTCAGGGTTACGGTAAAGTAGAAACCTATCCACTTTTGCCCGGCGGTTTTTATGTGGTTTTGTAGTCTTTTCCTTCTAAGTACTACAGAGGCAAAAGATCATTTACGGTGGGAACACCTGTAAGCAGTATTACACTTGACAAGACAGAAGCACTATAATGGCTCTAAAAATGTTGACATTTGTTGCGGAAAATCAGCCCCTGATGCATATTATATGCAACCAGGGGCTGATTAGCATTTTTTGTAACTTTATAGATCATGTTTTCTTCAACGCTTCCGATATCATAATTCCTGCATGAAGCTGTTCCACACGTTATCAAGTACACTTCCTGCATTCACTTCCCCGTTCTCCGACCATAGCGTGATACACACAAACAGATTCTCCCTACAGATCATCTGTGATGCACCGCCATCACTTTGACAATAGAAACCGACATTGGTATTCCATCTGTCCATTCTCTCGACCATCGGTGTCTGCAAACCGCAAAGCCTGTTCAGCATCATTTCCTGCGCGGACTTCACATCTCCACATGGAGCAACTATCAGTTCTATCCTCTCGGTATCCCCTGCCTCACTTACATAGGTGTTGCGAAATGATCCTGCCACACTATACGGCAGACTCTCGATCAATCTGTACCCCTCAGGAAAAGGCATCCGGATACTCCCCATCGCATAAAACGGTTGTGTAACCGGCTCCGACCTGCTCTTATTCCATGTATCGTAGTCATATTTTTTCTTGATCAGATCCACCACATCCATCTGCTAAAGTTCTCCTTTCGTCAAAAATAAGGTCTGCTTATGGAATCTATACAATAAGCACAACGTATTCAGGTTTAACAAAAAGGTTACGCAATTACCTAGAAAATCATAGGATTCACAAATAAAATTCCCATCATGCATACATGAGCTCCGTCCGCCGCATTTGTACACAGATGCTCACGATATGAGTTGGCGGCAACCGGTGTCTGGTTCACAGGTGGAAATCCCGGCTCTTGCGAAAATGCCATTCCCTGCGGATTAACAGGTATTTTATTTGCCCCCCATGGCACAGGATCATTATTTACCTTCAGGCAGGCATCATATATGTCAATAAGATTATTAGCATTGCCACCAGCCTGCACTGCCAATGCATGGAAGCTGAAGCCGCGTCCAAAGGGTACTGCCCAGTTATTAAACCCAATAGCAATAATCTCATTACACCCGAATATATTCTGCGGATTTATATTATAGATTTCTCTGTAAATCAAATTACAGCCCCATACATCAGCAAAAAGCAGTACCATGCATGCACAGTCCACACAGTTTACTATCCTGATCAGATCATCTGCCGCCGTTATATCCTGTATCATCAGATCCAGTTGAAGCAAATCCACACCATTAATCGCAACAGCATATCTTGATGCCCCATTGACATCATCGTATCTGAATTTGGGGAATCCATTGATCCACCCTGTAATTCTCGCAGCCACCTGATCCACATCGTCAATATTATTCACCACATCAAAGCTGGCATCCAGAAATTCCCGATATACAGGTCTCCCTAACCATGGACCTCCAGGCTGCCGGAGACACAGATACGCCACTGTGTTCGTTTCTCCGCAAAATCCCCAGTTTACCTGATCAAAGCTGTATTCCCATCTCAAGTGTAAATCTATCCTTCTGATGGGATTATCATTGATATGATGATTCGGGAATTGAAAATGTATCTTCTGCAGCGGATTTATCATCCCCAAAATCTGAAAACCTATGGTTTCACTGTCTCCCAAAAGAGTCGGTAATGACAGATCCCTGCAACGGAAGAAAACAACAGGCTCCGTAATGTACTGAAGATTAAATGCAGTCCACACATTAATCACATTGGGAACATTTTCAGTGGCTTTGTCCGATACATACAGAATCGACTCTGATACGATCGTCGGCGAACTCCGCCATTCTGCCCGTTTTAGGTCAGTCTTATCCTTCATAGAACGGATATAATAGCTTCCCGCATATCCGTTCCGGGTATGAAAAAGTACCTCCTTAACGGTTATCTCCGAAGGCCTATTCTCCTTATCCGGGTATTTTGACATATGGACCATGATAGAAGCTGCAAGTACGGCAAGCTGAACCAATACCCAGGCAGAGCCGAAAATGATCTTCATGACAATACTGCTGATAACCTGAAGTATCGTAAAAAAGGAAAAATGGAAGCATAACTTTAACAAGGTCCGCAATACATTTGCATCCCATAATTCTTTCATGAATCTGCAGATAACCTGTGGAACAGATGCAACTGAGGTAAAGCCCGCCGCTACGGCAAAAAATATCGGATTTCTCACAATAAATGTAGTAATAAACGCCTTGGCGCTGTCTCCACCAATAAAGGATGCACCGCAGAATAAATTAATCACACCGCCAATGATGATCAGAACAAGCTCCACCATCCATAGGGTTTTATCATCAGCATCATTAACATCCATATCCATTACAATATGGGAGCTTGTCTTCTCGTGTATGACAATATATATATTCCCGTTTTCCTTAAAGTGATTGACCATATAAAAGCCGTCCGGGACATCACTGCCTGTCAGTCCGGAGCTGTCCATATAACTCCGTACAGCTTCTTGCCTGCATGAGAGCGGAATTTCTATATTTCTGTACTTATCCTCTGTCTCTGCGAAGCTTTCAATCGCAGGCCGCTCCGATACAGTATCAAAAATATGCCCCTCATGCCCGATACCGATTTCAAGTCCCCTGCGCCTTGCTGCCGGCTCAAAGCTTACTGTGTTCACATAATTACCCTGGCAAAATAGCCACTGCCCCATAAGCTCCTCGTCATACTGCGGCTCTGCATCCATGTATTTCAGAATCTCTGCATTTGAAAGCTCTCTGCTCCACACCTCCAAGCGGGAGATACAACCTGTAAATACATTCACGCCGTTCTCACTTCCGCTGTCCAGATCTGAACCGATAAAACAGCGGCGTTTCTCCAAATTCTTCAGCATCGGAAGTAGGTCCGGCTCCTCATGATGAAGTCTGCCGTTGATATAAATTGCACCTACAGTATCGTGGTATACCACCGCAATATTAGTCCACTGCAAATTCGGTACTGTTGCATCCGAGATTACCTTGTTTTCTTCAAGCTCAAATAGTCCATGAGTTAAGCACAAATGCAATCCGTCGCTCTTTCTCTCCAGTGTAAGACGCATTCCGGCCGAGTTAGATGGATCTGTATTCGTAAATACGGTCATAATATTTGTTTCGTCATCCATCCTCGGGTAGACCCACGCCTGCACACTGTATGGCGCTCCTACATAGCCGCACGGATTCACATAATAATCATCCGTAAGATCAAGATAGCCGTTATTCTGGAATACGGCGCCATATTCCTGACGGACAATTGTTGCCCCGTCTAACAAATCTATCTCCTTACCGGATACCGTTTCCAT
>JAFVCQ010000069.1 GCA_017479085.1 Lachnospiraceae bacterium
ATCCATTACACCAATTGTGTAAATAACCTATTTTCGTTTTTTCATCTCCAATATATAGGTAATCTATACCCTTTTTTTCACAATTAGGACATTTTAATTTTTCTGCATGAGTTAACTCACCAATCAATTTATACCAATTTTCTCTCATCTATTCTCTCATCTATAGCGGCTGGAGCAACCTTCACCAGACAGTCCTTTCCAAAAAAGGCGATCCCATAATGGACGATTTTCTTATACCCGTCCTTGTTCAGCTCTTCATCATACCGCTTCTCTATGATCTGGGCAAGCGCTTCCTCTGCCATATGCTCTAACCCGTCATAGGTATCTGCCCTCTTTACCTCTATAATAAATGCCGTATCCCGTCTGGACGCCGGTTTTGCATACAGGTCACTTCTGCCGTTGCCGCTCTCTCTGTTGGAGCGCACCACATAATCATCCGTTCCGGACAGAAGCCCGGTCAGAACCCCATGATAGAAATTCTCGTAATAATCATGATAGCTGATACACTCCTTCAACACCTTGTCAAGCTCTCTCTGGAAGGTCTCCCCGTCACCGCCAAAGAACGCCTGAAGCAGCACCGTCCGGTCTCCATTTACCACCTCATCACGGAACCATTCCCGGATCTTTCTCTCAAAGATATACCGCACCTCTTTATTCGGGATGGAAAGCGTCACGTATCTTTGCACATCCTCTATCCGTTTGCCCTCCATCTTGAAATAGCCGGTAAAGAACATAAAGTTCCAGAGATTCTCTATCTCTTCATAAATCTCCCCATAGGTGATGTCCTCATGCACCGGCTTCTCTAACTGCGCCCCATGAATCATCTGTTCAATCTCATCCTTTGTATCCCGGTCTGCCCGGTTGATCATCTCCCGCACAATACTGTTGGAGCTGCTGTTCGCCCAGTGAGCTTCCGGAAAGGCTTCCGGATCTGTCCTCCTCACACATCATGATCCGTTCAAACCGGTTTTTGTATCGTTCCAGACGGTCATTCTCCAGAATATATGCATGACGGTCATATTCCGATGCAAGCTGCTTCTTTATGGCATCAAAGGACTCCTCCCACGTATCCTGTTTTGCACCCTTAAGTGTCAAAAAAATGACCGGATACTGTCCCTGATGCTTCATATATTCTTCCCCGCAGGAGGCAATCTCCAGTCCTTCAAACAGATGCCGGTATTCCATCTTCTTTCCTGCAATATCCCACCCATCCTCAAAGAAATACTGCAGCATGCTCATATTCAGGGTCTTTCCAAACCGTCTCGGTCTGGTGAAGAGATTCACCTTCGCCCCTTTCTCTAACAAATCCCGGATCAGCAATGTCTTATCCACATAGTACAGATCCTTTTCAACCACCTCACTAAAATCATCATATCCCACCGGTAATGCTTTCATCACCTTCGGATCAAAAATACTTTCTGCCATACAATTTCTCGACCTCCTTAGGAACTGTCACGAAATAACTTTTACTTTATGCGATGGATTTCGATCATCCTTTTTTGATCAGGCATTTTTTTCCTTCAAATGCAAAGCCGTATTTTACTTTGATAAAACTCGTCTTATCCACATAAAAACTTCCGTTCTCCCGCAGCTGTCCAAAATCCTGCGTTCCAATCGAAACCGTTCTTGCCATAGCACACACCACCTACTTTACTACTTCTTCACTCCTTTGTTACCGTATAGCCTTTTGCTTTATCCAACATGTATTCAATTATAACAAATGTAAAGATTTAGTGTCAAGTAAGCGTCACCTCCTGAGTTTCCGCACTCTTTTCCACCTGTACGATCGGACTTAACAATTTACCTGTAAAACTACGCTGAGTCATGGGTTCTGAAAAAGTCAACCGTACAGCCAGCATTTTTTGTTGAAATTCGACATATTTACGAATCGTAATCTCTCAGGGCGACCTTCATCTCCTTCAGCTTGTCCCTGTACTCTGCGGCCATCTCAAAGTTAAGCTCTGCGGCAGCGGTCTCCATCCTTTTGGTATACGCTTTGATCTCGTCCTGCAGCTCCTTTTTGGTCATGGATTCAATATCCTTCCCCTTAATCTGTGCATTAAGGGATGCCACATCTTCATCCGTAGCAGTGGTGATCCGATCCCGCACGGACTTCTGAATCGTAGTCGGTGTGATCCCATGTTCCTTATTATATGCATCCTGAATTGCCCGTCTCCGGTTCGTCTCTTCAATCGCTGCCCGCATGGAGCCGGTGATCGTATCGGCATACATGATGACGCGTCCCTCACTGTTGCGGGCGGCACGTCCAACCGTCTGTACCAGCGAAGTCTCGGAACGCAGAAACCCCTCCTTATCCGCATCTAAAATGGCAACCAGTGTGATCTCCGGAATATCCAGACCCTCCCGCAGCAGATTGATTCCCACCAGTACATCAAAGACCCCCATACGCAGATCCCGGACAATCTCAATCCGCTCCAGTGTATCAATATCAGAATGCAGATATTTGACCTTGATCCCCTGCTCACGCAGATAGTCCGTCAGATCCTCTGCCATCCGCTTCGTCAGGGTTGTAACTAATACCTTGTGTCCCTGTTCCACCTCTTTGTTGACTTCCGACAGCAGGTCATCCACCTGTCCCTCCACCGGCTTGACCGCAATCAAAGGGTCTAACAGACCCGTCGGCCGGATCAACTGCTCCGTCCGTAAAAGCTCATGCCCGGCCTCATAGTCAGAAGGGGTCGCCGACACAAACATGACCTGATCCACCTTCGACTCAAACTCGTCAAAATTGAGAGGGCGGTTGTCCATCGCGGACGGCAGACGGAATCCAAAATCCACCAGTGTCTGCTTCCTCGCCCGGTCGCCGGCATACATTCCCCGAATCTGTGGAACCGTCATATGCGACTCATCAATGATCAGCAGAAAATCATCCTTAAAAAATTCCAACAGCGTATTCGGTGTTGCACCCGGCTCCAATCCCGCCAGCACTCTGGAGTAGTTCTCAATCCCGGAACAAAAGCCCGTCTCCTTGAGCATCTCCATATCAAACTGCGTCCGCTCCCGGATGCGTTGTGCCTCCAGCAGCTTGTCATTCTCCTTAAAGTAGGCAACCCGCTCCTCCAGCTCTGCCTCAATCTCTTCCACCGCCCGGTTGATCTTGTCCTGCGCCACTACATAGTGGGAAGCCGGAAAAATACAGGTAAACTGAATCCCCCGCTTGACCTCACCCGTCAACGGATCAAATTCCACCATGCGGTCAATCTCATCACCAAAAAACTCGATTCGAATGGCATCCTCAAAGGTAGATACCGGAAGAATCTCCAACACATCCCCATGTACCCGGAACGTCCCCCGCTTGAAATCCATATCATTTCTCTCATATTGAATATCGATGAGATTCGTGATGAGCTTCTCCCACTCATAGGTCATTCCCACGCGCAGGGTAAGCATCATCTCCTCGTAATCCTCCGGCGAACCAATACCGTAAATACACGATACGGAGGAAATGACAATGACATCCTTCCGCTCGATCAAAGCAGCCGTTGCAGAATGGCGCAGCTTGTCAATCTCATCATTGATGGACGAGTCCTTCTCAATATAGGTATCGGTGGAGGGAACATATGCCTCCGGCTGGTAATAATCGTAGTAGGAGACAAAATACTCTACTGCGTTCTCAGGAAAAAATTCCTTGAACTCACTATAAAGCTGAGCCGCCAACGTCTTATTGTGTGCTATGATCAGAGTCGGTTTCTGTAACTGCTCGATCACATTTGCCATCGTGAAAGTCTTACCGGAACCGGTAACACCTAGTAACGTCTCAAATTGATTGCCCTCCTTGAAGCCTTTTACCAGTTCCTCAATTGCCTGTGGCTGGTCGCCGGTGGGCTGGTATGGTGCATGAAGCTTGAACAGATTTTGTCCATCTTGCACAAAACCACCTCCTGTTTGTCATAGTAAAAAAGTTCGTCTATTCGCCACAAATTCGTACTGAGCAATCCTTGATTTCTTCCAAAATCAGCAGAATACGAATGCAGGTCACAAACTCTCTTTTTTGAAACTCCCCAATACCGCCTGTAAC
>JAFVCQ010000070.1 GCA_017479085.1 Lachnospiraceae bacterium
CAATTCCAAACCGTTCAGGATCATCCACGTAGTATCCGAATACGGTTGCTCCCTGACCGCTTTCGGCATTTTCCACTGCCGCTTTCAAGCGTTTCTTTAAGCCATGTCCGGCAAAAATATTGTCCCCAAGCACCATTGCCACAGTATCACTGCCAATAAAAGACTCTCCTATGATAAATGCCTGTGCCAGCCCATCCGGATTCGGCTGTACTTCATAGGACAGCGTCACGCCAAACGGATGCCCGTCTCCGAGCAGTTCTTTGAATCGAGGGGTATCCTGTGGAGTGGAAATGATGAGGATATCCCGGATTCCTGCATTCATCAGGACAGACATGGGATAATAGATCATCGGCTTATCATAGATCGGCAGCAGTTGCTTTGACGTTACCCTCGTAAGCGGATACAGGCGGGTGCCGGAACCGCCAGCCAGAATAATACCTTTCATATATGCTTCCTCCTTCTTGAATCTTCCTACCGTTTACATTCTATCCAGTCAGACCATAATTTAAACGGTAATATATGTTGTTATCCTGTATTATAAAAGGTGACGTAACGTCACCTGCAAGCATTTTTTTCCAATTTTATCTTGTGCAGAGGAAGAGCCCCGCCTGTTTGGTAATCGTGAAGCCCTTTTTGATCTTCCGCTCCACAAAGGTGCGAAAGTCCTTGTAGCGATCCAGAATATATTGGTTCTGATTACCATGACAGGACAGTATGTATTCAATCAACGGTTCCGGCTGATCGACCACAAGGCAGTCCTCATACCGCTCCATGTGGACCCCTGAGAAATACGATACCAACAGAGCCGCTCCATTTTCCAGACCAAAGCGTTCATACAGATGATCGGCGGACAGTGTGATCAGACTGTTGAAAGCCTGTACCAGTTCCGTGATCTCTTTCATATGACCGGAACCATAGGTACTGCACACAAAGACACCTCCCGGTTTCAAAACACGGCGTACCTCCTCCAGAACGGACGGAAGTTCCTCACAATAAAACAGAACATGATTCGCAATGACCAGGTCAAATCGTTCCTCTGGGTACGGAATCTGATGACAGTCAAAGGCATGAAAGGCAAACACCGGCCTGTTATTACGATCGACTTCCTCCATCCCGTCAATAGAAGGTGCTTCCTGTGCTTCGACAGGACGAACCGGATTCTCATATGCCAGATGCCCCATATCTCTCCGGGTATCCCGCAGCATGCCCTCTGATATGTCATTCAAAATAATATGAAGTCCGGATGGAAGACGGTCATAATTCTCTTTCCAGAGCGAACCGTTGCCGCAGCCGAGTTCCAGAATATCCATATCCTGTGTAATTCCACAATGCTCATAGATCCACGGAAACCATCCCTGCGGATTCGTTGCATATAATTTATGCAGGCGGATTCGCGCAGAGATATTCGATGCATTCTGATACTGACTCTTGAGGCTGCTTTCCATATTAGTCAGGTGGATCAGATTAAGCATCTGACTCCAGTTGATCTCCTGTTCATTGTCAATGGCTTCTGTCGTGTCCTGAATGGCTTTCGCTACAAGCTGCATCTGTTCCATACGATCCTGAACCAGTTTCAATTGAAGCTGTAACGAATTGCGGAGCATATGATAATCCGCATCACCGACTGTCATATTGCGGATATCCTCCAGCGAAAAACCGAGGTATTTGAGAAGCAAAATCTGTTGCAGTCTGGCGAAATCTGCTTCCGAATAAAAACGGGCACCGGAAGCATTCACATAGGAAGGTTTTAGTATGTTCTGTTTATCATAAAAACGGATGGTACGAACGGAGATATGTGCCATCTTGGCAAATTCGCCCGATGTGTAATAGCCGGGAAGCTTCATGCGGAACCTCTCTTTCTATATTCGCGAATGTAATTGTTTTTCAAAGGAACGTTTACACCGCAGTATATACAGTTATGATTCGTATATACAACCAATTATAATGAGGAAACCGGATAAAAACAAGTCCACTTAAAAGAAAAAAGGGATTGTACGCAGAAAATAATCCTGTTATAATAGGTGAAGTGTTGTTAGGAAGCTGAGGGAAATAACGTTATTTCTTGAAGATTTCTTATGTTGAATACAACAACGAATCTATATAAGGAGAAGAACATATGAAAAAATTTTTTGAAGAATTTAAGGCTTTTGCCCTCAAGGGAAATGTAATGGATATGGCAATCGGTGTCATCATCGGTGCCGCTTTTGGGGACATTGTAACCGCATTGACCGAATGTTTTATTCAGCCAATCATTGCACTGATCGGCGGAGCTGAGGTACATGGAACCATTCCTCTCGGCAACAGCGGACAGGCACTGGATTATGGTTCGTTCTTAACCGCTGTGATCAATTTCATCATTATGGCATTGATCCTGTTCTGTATCGTCAAAGCAATGAACAAACTGATGACCCTTGGCAAAAAAGAAGAAGAGACTGCACCGCTTACCAGAATTTGCCCATATTGCAAAAGTGAGATTTCGATTGAAGCAACAAGGTGTGCACATTGTACTTCCGAATTACCAACCGAATGATATTTGCCAAAACGGAAAAGGATTCCCCTTTTCCGTTTTTATATGGCAAACAGTGGTGTACTAAGTTCATTCTGCGCCCTTTGGGCTTGAATTCTCTAAGTACACTACGTATACCAGAAACTTAGCCAATCAGTCATCGCCCTTTGGGCTCGACTTCTTGGAGTTTCAGAGTAAAAGAGTCCTTTAAACGGACTCTTTTTTGATTCTTTGCTTATGCAAGCTTTACCGTGTTAATCTTCACACCCGGACCCATTGTA
>JAFVCQ010000071.1 GCA_017479085.1 Lachnospiraceae bacterium
AGGCTGCGAAAGCGTATAAGGCATTTTTGAGAGAGGCCTGATTTTAAGAAAGGATTGTGAATGACCATACTTCATTTTGGAGTGTGGTCGTTTTTTGATTCGTCCGGCATTGCGTATTTGCAAAATGTAAGGGCAAGTTTTATAGATGGGTCATATAATAGTAAGAAATAGAAAATACAGAGGGCATTATGACCTGTGAGGAAATGATATACAGTGATGCATATATGGATTTTATGTTCAACTATTTAGAGGTGATCGAGGGAGTGGAGGAGTTTTATCGCAATGGTTGTGTGAATGAAATGGCAGAGGATATCGCAATCATCCATATTCCATATGTGGAGGATGTTATGAATAATCTGGAGACCATCCCCTATTCCTTTATTCCCAAGCTGTTTGGTCTGATGGATTCCTCCAATATGGAGGTGACAGGGGTCAAACAGGTGCAGAATCCCAACAGCACCAATCTGACCGGGCGTAATGTCATCGTGGGATTGGTGGACACGGGTATCGATTATACCAATCCACTGTTTCGGGATGCTGATGGGAACAGTCGAATCGGTGTCATATGGGATCAGACCGTACGGAACAGAGACAGCGGGTCGGAGGTGCCGCCTCCTTATTACGGAACAGCATTCTCTATGCGGCAGATCGATGAGGCTTTGCAGAGTAGTGAACCATATGAGGTGGTGCCTTCTCAGGATCAGGACGGTCATGGTACTTTTATGGCAGGGATTGCCGCAGGGGGTATCAGCAGGGATGTAGATTTTACGGGAATTGCCACAGAGGCAGAGTTGGCGGTAGTCAAATTAAAGGAGACCAAACCTTATCTGAAAAGGTTTTTTGGCGTTCCGGATGATGTTCCGGCCTATCAGGAAACGGACATCATATATGCAGTCGATTACCTGCTTAAATATGCCGGACAGAAGCGAAGACCCATCTCTATTTTTATCGGTCTGGGTAGTGGAAATGGAGGGCGGGCCGGACTCACCTTTTTAGAGCGCTATCTGAATACGATAAGGGAAAATGCTGCGAGAACAGTCAGCGTTCCGGCGGGAAATGAGGGGAATGAGAGACTGCACTATTTTGGTGAAATGCAGGAATATGTGGATATGGAGCAGGTGGAATTGAATGTGGCAGAGCGGCAGGAGGTCCTGACGATGGAATTCTGGGGAAATGCACCTACCACATTCGCAATTGGACTGATCTCTCCTCAGGGAGATCAGATTGAACGGATTCCACCACGGTTTGGAGAGGAAGAACTGGTTTGGCTGCCGGTTGCGAAGTCTACTGTCTATGTGGCATATCAGTTGACAGAAACCTATTCCGGAGATGAATTTATCTTTATCCGGCTGGTCAATCCAACACCGGGGATCTGGCGGATTCTGGTCTATGCAGACGAGGGAAAGCAGCGTACCTTCAATATATGGATGCCTCTCCGGCAGTTCTTAAGGCCGGAAACCTATTTTTTAAGAGCAGATCCGGATAATACGATTACTGTGCCGGGAAATGCAGAGCTGGCAAACACTATGACTGCTTATAACCATCTGAATGGCAGTATCTATGCTAATGCAGGCAGAGGCGGGAAATTGGGACTACGTATCAAGCCGGATCTGACTGCGCCGGGAGTGAACATCACCGGACCGGGTCTGCGGAATACCTATGTGACCGGTACGGGAACCTCTGTGGCAGCGGCTCACAGTGCAGGAATGATGGCATTATTTTTGCAGTGGAATATCGAGAATTATAATCTGGGATTGTTCTATCCCAAGCAGATTCAGAATTTTTTTATTAAGGGGGCCATTCGGGATCCGGAGCTTGAGTATCCGAATCGAATCTGGGGGTATGGCATTATGAACATTGAACGCGTTCTGAATAACTTTCGGGTGACCGGATTTCCGCCATCCTATCCAATCTGAACAACAAGCTGGTCTGGCGGAGCCGGCTATTCATATGAGTAATGCGCCAAAGGGCAAGAAGACTTGTCCCCGGCGCATTGCTGTAAACGTCAGATCCCTCACAGCTTTGCTGTGTCTTACATTCACTGAGACGGATTCGACTTTGTTAATACGGTAAGAATCTGATTACTTCTTGCAATGAACTTGGTCATTGCTTCTGCGTCTAATGGAGTATGAGCCAGCAATGCCAGATCATAGAGCTGCTCACAAACTGTTTTTGTGTGTTCGCCTTCTGGATTGTCTAACACATACTGTACGAGTTGGTTATTGGCATTTAACACCAGAGTCTGACTGTCACCGCCGAACATGGAAGGATCCATGGCACCACCCATGCTGTACATTTTCATCATATCCTGCATTCTTCGCGTTTCCTCAGACAGTGTGATCATAGAGGAAATGGATTCATTCTTGAGCTTTTCTACCTTTATAGTGAGCTTGTCGTTGCCAAGTGCATTTTTGAAAATCTCAGTCAGTTTCTCAGTCGTCTCCTTTAATTCTTCCTCGGATATCTCCTCCTTGAACGTATTGGTAATGTCGGAATCGATTCGCGTGAATTTTACATTTTCATTCTTCTGCTCCTGATGTGTGATAAATGGTGTGTCGATGTTGTGGGTCAGCACCACTGCATCAATGCCCTGTTCCTTAAACATATTAATATATTGTGATTGTACCTTTTCGTCATCGGTATAGAATACGGTGTTTTCATATTTTTCTTTGCCGGCTTCCAGGTATTCGGACAGTGTAAGGTATTTGCCGTCAATATTCTTGTAAAGGATATAGTCTTTCATTTTCTCGTCGAATTTGTCATCCTTCAGACATCCGAATTTGATAAACGGACTCAGATCATCCCAGTAGCTCTCATAGGTTTCACGCTCTGTTTTAAACATACCCGACAGCTTATCAGCCACTTTTTTGGTAATGTAATCAGAGATTTTTTTCACAAAACCATCATTTTGCAAAGCGCTCCGGGATACATTGAGCGGAAGATCCGGACAGTCAATCACACCCTTTAACAGAAGCAGGAATTCCGGAATCACCTCTTTGATATTATCTGCAATGAATACCTGATTGTTATACAATTTGATTGTGCCCTCTAAGGTGTCGTACTCGGAATTGAATTTCGGGAAGTACAGGATTCCTTTCAGGTTAAACGGGTAGTCCATGTTCAGATGAATCCAGAACAGAGGTTCCTTAAAGTCCAGAAATACCTTGCGATAGAACTCACGGTATTCCTCTTCTGTACAGTCATTCGGATGTTTGGTCCAAAGTGGTTTGGTATCATTGATCGGCTTTTCCTTCTGTTCTTCCGCGTCATCCGAATCCCCTGTATCATCCGCATCCTTGACGGCATCTTCTGTGGTGTCGTGATCGTCAGAGTTGTCGGCTGTATCGCTGTCAATGATCGCGTCATCCTGTTCCTTAGCAGCATCCGCATTGGTAAAATAGATCTCCTCCGGCATGAAGGAACAATATTTCTCCAAAACTTCTTTGACACGGTATTCGTTGGCAAATTCATAGCAGTCTTCATTGAGGTATAGTGTGATCTCG
>JAFVCQ010000072.1 GCA_017479085.1 Lachnospiraceae bacterium
CATCTCCGGCCAGAGAATGATATCTCGCAATCTTGATCTGCTGCGGGATATTCGCAAAAACCGGTTCCTCCTCATCAAACGTGATCGTACTCTGTTTTCCATGCATCAACTGCTTCGCATAGGTCACCTGACCTCCAAAGGCTTCATAAATTGCCTGATGCCCCAGACAAACCCCCAGAATCTTCACCGGTCTGCTGTACTGTGCGACCAGTGTTTCACAGATTCCTGCATCTGCAGGTCTTCCCGGCCCCGGAGATAAAATGATATATTCCGGTTCCAGTTCTTCTATCTCTTTTACCGTCAGCTCATCGTTCCGAATAACCTTTATTCCATAGTTGTTCTCTTTCCCCTCCTTCGAGCTCCCTGCCTCAAACTGTTCCTTCCGGATGCCGCCGATCAACTGCACCAGATTATAGGAAAAGCTGTCATAGTTATCAATCAATAAAATCATTATCCATTCACCTCCGATGCCCGTTTTACCGCCTCAATCACCGCTCCTGCCTTATTGGCACACTCCATGTATTCATTTTCCGGTATACTGTCTGCCACGATTCCGGCACCTGCCTGTACATAGACCTTATCCCGCTTCTTTACAGCAGTCCGGATTGCAATACAGACGTCCAGATTGCCCGAAAAATCCAGATATCCAATCGCTCCACCGTAGACCCCTCTTGCCACGGGTTCTAACTCATCAATAATCTCACAGGCACGAAACTTTGGGGCCCCGGAAAGAGTCCCGGCCGGAAGAAGGGCTGCAATCGTATCACAGCCATCCTTATCATCCCGAATCTGTCCGACGACCGTCGATGCAATATGAATCACTTTGGAAAACCGATGGATCGTCATGTAATCCTCCACTTTCACGGTTCCAAATTCGGCAATCCTTCCAATATCATTCCTCGCCAGATCCACCAGCATGTTGTGTTCCGAACACTCCTTTTCATCCGCAAGCAGTTCTGCCTCTAATGCCGCATCCTGTTCCTTTGTTGCTCCGCGCTTTCTGGTTCCCGCCACTGGAAAGGTCGTAAGCTTTCCATCAACCAGCTTCACCATCGTCTCCGGTGAGGTTCCTGCAATTTCCATATCTTCACACCCGATAAAATACATATACGGAGACGGATTCGTGGTTCGCAGCACCCGATATGTGTTGAGCAGGCTGCTTTTATATTCCGCTTCAAATCTTCTGGAGATCACACCCTGAAAAATATCTCCCTCCCGGATATAGTGCTTTGTCCGTTCCACCATATCACAATATTCTTCTTTTGTCAGATTACAGGTAAATTCCACCTCTTCATCTGCTTTTTCCGCCCTGAGCGGTGTCGTATCCTGTATCAGATGTATCATCTTCTCAATCTCGAGAAGTGCTGCGTTATACCCCTGTTCACCCAATTCGCTCCGATAGTTGACGATCACACTGATCTTCTGCTTTAAATGGTCATAAGCAATCACCTTGTCAAACAACATCAGATTATAGTCGTCAAAATCGCTCTCTTTCAAATGCAGCTTCGGCTCGGCATATCCAATCATTTCATAAGAAAAATATCCAACCAGACCGCCTGTAAAGCTCGGCATTCCCTCCATTCGCGGAGAACGATATCTTCCAAGCAGTTCTCTCAAGGCCTGCATGGCATCCTTCTTCTCCTTTGTTACCATAGCACCACTTTTCATGGTAACTTCTCCGTTCTTACAACTGATCTGCAATAAAGGATTGACACCCAGAAAGGAGTACTGTCCCCATTGCTTGCCACCCTCCACACTTTCTAACAGATAATACTTACTATCAATTTCTTTCAATCTGCGAAGCAGCGTGATTGGAGTGACAACATCCGCATAGATTTCCTTGCATACAGGGATCATATTGTAATCCTTCTCATACTGTTTTGCTTCTTCATAACTTGGAAACATGTTCTTCCCTTCCTTTCTTTTTTTGTTCCGTGCACACTGGTATGTCAGATCCATTCACACCGTTTTTCAGCATATCTCACTGTCAGTCGATTGCATTTCAATATCACAGAATAAAAAAAGCTTCTGCCCCTATCAAGGGACAAAAGCTATCTTATACTTCTGCGGTACCACCCAAATTGATGCAATGCATCCACTCTCTCTGCATACTATCATATGCACCCCATTGATAACGGACAGGTTCCCGTTGGCATCTACTCAGAACTCCTTTCAAGCCACCCTCGTAAGCCCATTCGACTATCGACCACCTGCTGTTTTCCACCATCACAGCTCTCTGAAAAGCTTCACCATAGCCTACTCTTCTTACTCATCGGTTTCATTAGACGATATAACTGACCGCTCCGGTCCGTGTTTCAACTGAATCAGATTATAATGCTCCGACTTGGATTTGTCAACTTATATTTTGATTCTTTGCAAATCAATCCCAGATTACTCTGGCTGCTCCGCACGGGGTACGATATCCGATGCTGGATACGATAATTCCGGTCGTGCTGCTGCTGGCATGTACTACCTGTCCACCACCAATATACATAGTCACATGTCCTATGGAGCCATCTGATCCACGGTAAAACAACAGATCACCCGGCTGAATCGAATCCAGATCCACACTGGACAAACCATTCATCTGCTCTCCTGCAGTTCTTGGAATTCCATAGCCAAAATGTGCGTATACACTCATAGTAAACCCGGAACAAACGGTTCCATTCGTGAGACTTGTACCACCATATACATATGGATTCCCCAGAAATTGAAGAGCATAATTGACAACTTCCTGACGCTTGGTGCTTGTCATCTCCGCATATCTTGCTGCTTCCTCCGCCTCTTTCTGTTTGCGGATCTCTTCCTCCTCTGCAACTGAGATTGCATGTGAAAATCCATACGAAATATCTACATATTCAGAGGATACATATCCCTCTATATCCGAATCCACCCGGATATATGTCCACCCATCTACATCATCATCCTTTGGAATAACCTCATACGACTCTCCTTCCGGGATCATAGTCAGACAATCTGATGTCTCGTCCTGACCCGCCCGCACATTCAATGTAGTCGTATTGACCTTCGCCACCTTCGGACAGGTCTCCTCTGCATAGGCACCGGCTGCATCACCAAACAAGAGAAAATCATTCCGGACATAACCATCTGTAATGCCCGACTCAATCTTCGTCCATGTCTCTCCCTTCTCAACCACAAGGGCGATTCCGTGCACCGGAAGACTTCCCACACGTTCCGAATCCTCATCCGGCTCCTGCCTCACATTCACCGATTCCTCCACATAAGCGAGACACTTGCCCTCAAACTCCGGATACTTACAGCCTGCTTCTTCTGCCTGCGACGTCTCCTCCTGTGCCTCTGTTCCTTCTGCACTCTCTTCTTTCTCTTCCTGTATCTCAAGGTTGGACACATACTGATCCAACGCATATGTAATTCCCACGGTCGAATCATCCAGAATCTCTGCATTACTTACAAAGGTTGGTGTAAATAACTCCGCTGTTCCAATTGCCATCAAAGTCAAACCAAAAATTGTTCTCTTCTTCACAATCTTCCTCCTTCTGATATTACATCATCTCTCCCTGTCTGTTTCTCATAGTTATTGAAATTATAACAAAGCTCCAAACCGTTGTCAAGCCTGCGAATCCTGCATGCAATTCATGTACATATGGTCCAGTTATCATTCACAGTGAAGCAATCCTCACAGCATCCGCCAGAACAACCATGAAGCGTAACATTTTCTAACCATAACGCAAAAGAACACAGGGTTGTCAAACAACTCCCTGTGTTCTATTCTTCTATATTCTGATATCAATATTCTGTCCCACCAACGGATTAACAGAACGTTCCAACATACTAGTCAGCACATCTCCATTCGTCTGATCAGCATCCAATGCCTTGTTCAGCATTGCCATTCCCACAGAAGACTGAACATTCGCATTCGACAAAACAGTTGATGATAAACCTAATCCCTGAATATCCATACTATTATTCCTCTCCTTACTATAATCTGTACAACGTATAGCTTTATTATAATGTATATCACCTTAAAAATCAATCACAAAATTAAATTTTTATCACCGGACAATCGTCGGGTCAACCCCTAAGCGATACCTAAATTTCTATGATAAATCCTGTACTAAGCCTTTTGGATACCTCCACCATTGCTGTTTCGATCTCTGTCACATCAAACTCCCTCAACACTCCCAAATACCCGTTGATTACAAAGGTAACGTTCCGATGATGCTGGAAGTAGAGTTCCGAGTCTGCCGGAATCCCTGCCTCTACAAATTTATTCATAATGGTATCGATCACTGCCCTCTCAAACTCCCGTACCATCGATAACATGCCGGGTCTGCGCATCAGTACCCCCAGATCATTCGAGTCTTTAAAATGAGCCTTTGCAATGCGTGACCATATTTCGGGTGCCTTACTTATCGTCTCCTCAAACGGGTACTCATCAATGATAGCACAGACATCCCGAATCAAGATCTCCTGAATCGAATCAGCCAGATCATAGATGCCGCGATAGTGCAGATAAAAGGTACTTTTATTGATATCTGCTCTCTCACAAAGCTCCTTCACTGTTATCTCATTCAACTTTTTTTCTTTTGTCATATCACAGAACACATCCTGTATTGCTTTCTTTGTCTTGCGGACTCTTCTATCCTCTGCCACCTTTTTCACTTCCTTGTACTCTTTCCATATTTACTCTGAAACTCCAAGAAGTCGAGCCCAAAGGGCGATGACTGATTGGCTAAGTTTCTGGTATGTATAATTACCTTTTTCTAAAGCTGTAATAGATATTTCCCTTTTTCATCGTATATCCGCGATATTGTGCCAGCTCACTAACCGTGACCAACTGATACCCCTGTCGTTTCAGCCTTGGAATCAGAATCAGGGCCGCCTCTTTGGAAGGCTGATGAATATCATGCATCAATACAATGTCCCCATCCTTTACATGATTCATGACTGCGTTCACCGTCTTATCCCGACTCCGTGTTTTCCAATCCAATGTATCAATCGACCATAATATAATCGGTTTTCCCACCGTCTCTTTTACGGTGCTGTTAAAGCTGCCTCCCGGTGTCCGGACAAGCTCCGGAGTCTTGCCGATTGCATTCTTGATCTTCTTATCCGTTTCACTGACCTCCCACTTAATCTTATCTTTGCTCAGATTAGCAAGATTATAATGATGGTAGGTGTGACTGGCAATCTCGCACCCAATCTTGTCTGCGGCCTGCATCGCACTCTTATAAGAATCCACGTTGCAGCCCAGTACAAAAAATGTTGCCCTTGCGTCATTCTTTTTCAGGCAATCCACAATCTCTTTTGTATATCTGCCCGGCCCGTCATCAAATGTCAGCGCCACCATCTTCTTACCTGGATCGATCGAATCAGCCATCTGCTTACAGGTTGCACTGGCCTTGCTCTTTACCGTATGTCCATCCCGTTCATACAGGGCAACTACCTGATATTCATAAGACCTCCCTTTTTTTACCTTTTTGTCCGTAAAATAGAGTTTGTCCGACTCGCCAACCTTCTTGTAGACCCCCTGACTGTTCTTCTTATATATATCATATCGCTCCGCACCGGCAACCTTCTTCCATGTCAGCTTAATCTTCTTCTTTGTATAACTGCCTGATACCTTCGGTGCTGCCGGCTTCATATAAACCGCTGTCATTTCGCTGAATGGACTCGTCAACGCTTTTTGTTCCTTTTGAATCGCTTTTATTCTATAATAGTAAGCTTTTCCTGCTTTGACGCTGTTATCTATGTATACCGGTTTTTCCACCGTTCCAAGCAGCTTGAACGTTTTATCCGGATTCGTACTCCTGTAAATCTCATATCCGTCAGCACCCTGTACTTCACTCCATGTGAGGTTTGCCTTCTCATCCTTTGTTCGTTTGCCGCTTACATCCGAAGGTGCTGTCAGCGTAACAGACACTGTAATCACCGGACTCTCTTCTGCAACCCATCCTGTCTCTATCCGCTGCACCTTATAATAGTAGGTTTGCCCTAACGAAACTCCATAATCATAACAGGATACTGTCCCTGTCTGACCTGAGATTGTGGCGATCAGGGTAAAATCACCCTCTGCACGGTCTGACCGCTGAATCTGATATCCCACTGTCGGATCCGAGTTCTCCCATTTCAGCAGTACCCCCTGTCCGGATATCTCTGCCTGTACATTCAGTCCTCCCTCTGCCGCCACCGGCATTTTTATGAAAAACAGAAATAGTATCACAAGCAATATCCTGCCTCCCGTCACAAACCATTTCTTTTCCATATTATGCTTCCTCCATTTCATGTTTGATATCATGCCTCAAGCGGACAGGCTCACTTGTCCATTCAGAACACAACGTATTCTCCTATAAGTATAATCTTTTACAGAAAAAAAACAAGGCAATTTGCGATATTCTTTATATTTCCAAAATATTAAAGTGAAGATTTTTATCAATTTCATATTTTTTTATAAATTTTCTGAAATTTTTAGCACTCACCTCTTGACAGTGCTAATAATATGTGATATAACATAATCACAGGTTAGGAAAGATAACCTGAATAAGAACAACAAAAAGCCTACAGAATAACTTCTATAGACCGAATCAAAAGGAGGAATTTATTATGTTAGTACCAAGTATTTTTTCAAATGACTTATTTGACAACTTTTTCAACGATGCCTACAGACCAAGTGACCGCCTGATCCATGCTGCCAATTCAAGAGATCTGATGAGTACGGATATCAAGGAATATGAAGACAAGTATGAGTTAGGAATCGAGCTTCCCGGTTATGAGAAAAAGGATGTGACCGCCAGTCTGAAGGAGGGCTATCTCATCGTAGAGGCAGAACGCCATGAGGATAACGAGATCAAAGAGAAGAATGGCAAATATATCCGCAAGGAATGCTTTACCGGTAAGTGTCAGCGACGTTTCTATGTAGGCGAACAGGTTACGCAGGAGGATATCCACGCTGCCTTTGACAATGGAATTCTGACTATTTCCGTTCCGAAGATCAAGGAACAGCCAAAGGTAGAGGAGAACCACTTTATCTCAATTGAATAAGCACACAGAATACGGCAGCCGGAAGATATCAATTCCGACTGCCGTATGTTATTGTGCCGAACCTTTCAATATTCCGGCTCCCGCTGGAATTCCGATCACAGCCATTACCACCAGTCCGGCGATAAGTGGTATTCCCATCTTCTCATCCTTGAGCCATTCGATCGTATCTCCGTAATACAGAATACATACCGAGTATGCATTATTCAGAAAATGCATCAGTGCCGATACCAACAGACTGTCCGAGCGATATCTCGCATATGCCAGTGCAATTCCTAACAGCATCGTAGGCAGAAACCGGATCAGGCTCATATGACTGAAACCAAACAGCAGTGATACAAGCAGAATGACCCTTGTCATCCCCATTTTCTGCCGGAACGCCGCATACAGATATCCCCTGAACATCATCTCCTCACAGACAGCCGGCATGAGGGCGATCAGCAAAAGGGCAGCCACAAAGGGAACCCCCTCCAACATCGTCACAAATTCCTCATTCACACTGCTGCTGTTTTCCGGGAACCAGAGACTGAGTAC
>JAFVCQ010000073.1 GCA_017479085.1 Lachnospiraceae bacterium
CGATTCCCAAGGCAAAGATTCAGAAGGCGTGGGATAAGTGGACAGGAGCGGACGATAGCATAAAAAACCTTCCCGAACAGGACTGGGCGGGCTCGAATGGAACAGTTCGGGTGGCGGCCTGCGATACACTCGAACCCATGAGTTACGTCGGGGGAGACGGCGAGCTGAAGGGCTTTGATCTGGAGGTCATTCTGATGGTCGCACGCGAGCTGGATGTGAAGGTGGAGTTTACCGGAATGGAGTTTTCTGCCATTTTGGCCGCGGTGCAGTCAGGGAAGGCTGACATGGGTGCCGGTAGCATCATCATCACCGCGGAACGTGCGGAAGCGGTGGATTTTCTGGAATATTATCCGGCGGCTTTTGTGCTTGTAGTGCGGACAGTTGCCACATCGCAGGCGGAAGCGGTCCAGAACGATTCCATCCCGGGCAAGATCCGGGACAGCTTCAACAAGACCTTTGTTCGAGAGGATCGCTGGAAGCTGTTTGTAGGGGGCATCGGGACGACATTGCTCATCACGCTGCTTACCCTTCTGTTCGGCACGATTTTGGGCTTTGCGGTGTTCATGCTGTGCCGGAGAGAAAACCCCGTGGCTAACCGGATCACACACTTCTGCCTGTGGCTGGTGCAGGGAATGCCGATGGTCGTTCTGCTGATGATCCTCTATTATATCATCTTCGGATCGTTTGCCATAAGCGGTATAGTCGTGGCAGTGATCGGATTTACCCTCACCTTCGGCTCGGCGGTGTTCGGGCTTCTCAGGATGGGTGTGGGTGTAATAGACAGGGGACAATATGAAGCTGCATATGCACTTGGGTATTCTGATTACAGGACATTCTTTAAGGTAGTTCTGCCCCAGGCGCTGCCTCATGTATTTCCGGCCTATAAAGGAGAGGTTGTCGGACTTATCAAGGCTACAGCCATCGTAGGCTATATCGCCGTACAGGATCTGACCAAGATGGGTGATATTGTGCGCAGCCGCACTTATGAAGCGTTTTTCCCGTTGATCGCTGTAACTGTTTTTTACTTTGTATTGGAAGGAGTGATTGGGGCACTCATCAGGAGGATCAACATCAATCTGAATCCCAAACGCCGTACTCCATCGGATATTCTGAAAGGGGTAAAGACCGATGATTAGAATAGAGCATCTTAGAAAACAATATGCAAATGACACACAGCTTAAGGATGTGAGTGTGGAAATACATGATGGTGACGTGATCGCTGTCATCGGTCCATCCGGCACGGGTAAGAGTACGCTGCTAAGATGCATCAACAGGTTGGAAAAGCCAACTGCCGGCAGGATCTGGGTGGACGATATTGAAGTTACGGATCCGGATTGCGACATTAATAAGGTGCGGCAGAGAATGGGAATGGTGTTTCAGAGTTTTAACCTGTTCGGTCACAAGACCGTGATCGAAAATATAATGATGGCACCGATGGATTTGCTGGGTAAGAGCAAACAGGAAGCTTATGATACCGGAATGCATCTGCTGCGGACGGTGGGTCTGGCGGAAAAGGCACTTAACTATCCTGACGAGCTGTCCGGCGGACAGAAACAACGTATTGCCATAGCCCGTACACTGGCAATGAATCCGGAAGTGATTCTGCTGGACGAGCCTACCAGTGCTCTGGATCCCACAATGGTGGGAGAGGTGCAGGCGGTCATTCGGGATCTTGCTAAGACAGGAAAGACAATGATGATCGTTACCCACGAGATGAATTTTGCCAAGGCAATTTCAAATCGGGTATTTTACATGGATGGTGGCGGTATTTACGAGGACGGCTCACCGGAGCAGATTTTTGATCAGCCCAAGAGGGAGAACACCCGACGCTTCGTGCACAGACTCAAGGTACTTGAGCTTATCATTGAGAGTCGGGACTATGACTTCCTTGGAATGGCTGGAAAGATTGAGGCTTGGTGTGGCAAGAATCAAATCGAATCAAAACTGACAAATCGAATCCGGCTTGTCTTCGAGGAAACAATGCAGCTGCTGATACCTCTGCTTACGCCGCTGCATGTTCAGGCAGTCTGCGAGTATTCTGAGCAGACATCAGTGGCGGAATGGACGTTTAGATATGCCGGAGCAAAGCTTGATCTGACACAATCAGCTGATGATCTGGGAATTACGGTATTGAAGAGTATGGCAGAGCATATGGAGTATGACAGGAAGGAGACGGAGACGCTGCCTAACAGTCTGTATATTAAAATCAAATCTACGGTGCAGACAAAATAGTGATATAATAATCCTGTCTTTGACAGTGTTTTGAGTTGGCCATTATGCATCTTGCATTGGATGAGTTGGGATTATATATAGACAGTGCCAAGATCACCGATGTCGAAAGCAGACGTCTGAGCCTTTATGACTATCTCTCTGATGAAGTAAGCAAGGTGCCGCCGGGTGCAAACGGTGTGATTTTTACTCCGTGGCTTCACGGAAACAGATGTCCGTTTGAAGATTCAAATGCAGGTGGGATTTTCTTCAACATTAGGGTTGAGAACGGAAAGAGGGACATGATAAGGGCTGTCCTCGAGGGCATTTGTTATCATTTGCGCTGGCTGTTGGAATGTGAAATGAGAAAGGTAAAGACTTCCGATACACCATGCCAAATGCTGCCAACAAGGATATCTATGATAGAAATTACAAGGTATTTAAGGGACTTTACCGTTCCAACG
>JAFVCQ010000074.1 GCA_017479085.1 Lachnospiraceae bacterium
AGGTGTCCGGTATTATCAGGGCAACCGCAGCCCCAACAATGCGGAGCGGGAGGCTAAGGGCTATACCTCCGCGTGGCTGCACCATAAGGGTCGGAACAAGCACCATCTCGAGTACTGGCTGGATTACGGTCTGAATGGAGAGGGCATCATCGGAATGAAGATGCCGGTCAAATATGTGGTCGAGATGTTCTGTGACCGGGTTGCCGCAAGTAAGAACTATAATCCGGATACCTATACGGATTCGATGCCACTGGAATATTTTCTGAAGGGCAAGGGAAAGACCGTGCTGCATCCGGAATCGTCAAAGCTGCTGGAACACATGCTGCGGATGCTGGCGGAGAAGGGCGAGGATGAGACATTTTCCTATATCAAAAGAGAGATACTGACCCGTGAGGTAAGACAGGAAAGAATCTGACGTCCGGATGGGAATCGCAACAGCATCCTTTGATATCAATACGGAGGAAGAAGATGAGCTTTACACATTTACATGTGCATACCGAATACAGTCTGTTAGACGGTGCATCCAAAATCAAAGAGCTGATTCATCACACCAGGGAGCTTGGCATGGACAGCATAGCCATCACGGATCACGGTGTCATGTATGGTGTCATTGATTTTTACCGGGCAGCGAAAGCGGAGGGAATCAAGCCGATCATTGGCTGTGAGGTCTATGTTGCACCGGGCTCCCGCTTTGACCGGGAGAGCAGCAAAGGGGAGGAGCGGTATTACCATCTGGTGCTGCTGGCAGAAAATGATACGGGATACCACAATCTGATGAAGATCGTATCCAGAGGCTTTACGGAGGGCTACTATTACAAGCCGCGGGTGGATAAGGAGATTATGCGGGAGTTTCACGAGGGAATCATCGCCCTTTCCGCCTGTCTGGCCGGAGAGGTGGCGATGCGGCTTCGTCAGGGCTTATACGAGGAAGCGAAGAAGGCCGCACTGGAATATCAGGATATATTCGGGAGGGGGAATTTCTTTTTAGAGCTGCAGGATCATGGAATCGATGCACAAAAGACCGTCAATCAGGGTCTGATGCGAATGTCCCAGGAGACCGGAATTGAGCTGGTGGCAACCAATGATATCCATTATGTCAGAGAGAGCGATGCGGAGGCGCATGACATTCTGCTGTGTATCCAGACCGGAAAAAAGGTGGCAGATGAAGACCGCATGCGCTATGAAGGAGGACAGTATTATCTGAAATCTCCGGCGGAGATGGAGGAGCGTTTCCCTTATGCCAGACAGGCACTCGACAATACGGGAAAGATTGCCGACCGCTGTAATGTGGAGATTATATTTGGCGAACAGAAAGTTCCGAAGTACGAGGTACCGGAGGGCTTTACCTCCTACTCCTATTTGAAAGCACTCTGCGAGGAGGGACTGCGCAGACGGTATGGACAGGCGGAAGCCGGGCCGCAGTCTGGGAAGGAGAAGGAACCGGCGAGTCAGGAACAGCATCTGGACATGGAACCGGCGAAGCCGGGGATGGAAGGGCATCCGGCTTCCGTGGATCCGGAATTACAGGAGCGGCTCACCTATGAGCTGGAGACAATCCGGAAGATGGGGTATGTGGATTATTTTCTGATTGTATGGGATTTTATCAAATACGCAAAGGACCACGGGATTGCGGTGGGGCCGGGGCGGGGTTCTGCCGCCGGCTCCATTGTCAGCTATTGTCTGGGAATCACCGATATTGATCCGATCCGGTTCAGCCTGCTCTTTGAGCGGTTTCTGAATCCGGAGCGGGTATCCATGCCGGATATCGATGTGGACTTCTGCTATGAGAGAAGGCAGGAGGTCATCGACTATGTGGTGCGCAAGTATGGCAAGGAGAAGGTGGTACAGATCGTCACCTTCGGTACGATGGCGGCGAGAATGGTGATCCGGGATGTGGGGCGTGTTCTGGATATGCCCTATGCGACGGTAGACCGTGTGGCAAAGATGATCCCTATGGGGCAGAACGGTCACAATATCACCATTCATGAGGCGCTTGACATCTCGTCGGATCTCAAGAAAGCGTATACAGAGGAGGATGAGGTACGATATCTCATTGACATGTCCCGCAAATTAGAGGGACTTCCAAGACATGCCTCGATGCATGCAGCCGGTGTCGTGATCGGTCAGAAGCCGATCGACGAGTTTGTACCGCTTTCCCGAGGTTCGGAGGATGCCATCACGACACAGTTTACCATGACCACGATCGAGGAACTGGGACTTTTGAAAATGGATTTCCTTGGGCTGCGCACCCTGACGGTCATTCAGGATGCGGTTCGCAATATTAAGCAGAGCAGGGGGATCGACATTGACATAGACCACTTGAATATGGAGGATCCGGCAGTCTATGACCTGCTTGGTACCGGACAGACCGATGGCATATTCCAGTTAGAAAGCAATGGCATGAAGAGCTTTATGAAGGAGCTGAAACCCCGCAACATTGAGGACATTATTGCCGGAATCTCTTTGTACCGCCCGGGGCCGATGGATTTTATTCCACTGTATATCAAGGGGAAGGATCATCCGGAGAGCATTACCTACGACTGCCCGCAGTTAGAGAAGATACTGGCACCTACCTATGGCTGTATCGTCTATCAGGAGCAGGTCATGCAGATCGTAATGGAGCTGGCCGGTTATACGCTGGGGCGCAGCGATCTGGTGCGGCGCGCCATGTCCAAGAAAAAGGGCGATGTGATGCAGAGGGAGCGGCAGAATTTCGTCTATGGCAATGAGGAGGAGAACGTTCCGGGCTGTATCAGCCGCGGGATCGATGAGGCGACCGCCAATAAGATTTTTGATGAAATGATCGATTTTGCGAAGTATGCATTCAATAAGTCCCATGCAGCGGCTTATGCGGTGGTTGCTTATCAGACCGCATATCTCAAGTGCCACTATCCGGAGGAGTTCATGGCGGCGCTGATTACGTCGGTGCTGGATCGAACCGATAAGGTGTCAGAGTATATTGCGCATTGCCGGAAGCTTGGGATCCGCATCCTTCCACCCGATATCAATGAGGGCTACAGTCATTTCTCTGTTTCCAATGGCGCGATCCGCTATGGTCTGTCTGCATTAAAAAGCGTGGGAAGACCCGTGATTGATGTGGTGGTGGAGGAGCGGGAGCGGAATGGCTCTTACAGGGATCTGAAGGACTTTATCAGTCGGCTGTCTAACCGGGAGGTGAATAAGAGAACGATTGAGAGCTTTATCAAGTCGGGAGCCTTTGACAGTTTTTCGGCAAACCGCAGACAGATGATGATCGTCTATGCGCAGGTCATTGACATGGTGAATCAGGAGAAGAAAAATGCCATCACCGGACAGATGTCCCTGATGGACTTTCTGGGCGAGGAGGAGAAGAAGGACTTTGATATTGCCTATCCCAACGTGGAAGAGTATCAAAAGCAGGAGCTGCTTGCCTATGAAAAAGAAGTACTGGGCGTCTATGTCAGCGGACACCCGCTGGAGGATGATCAGGAGCGGATGCGTCGGAACATCGATGTGACGACCCATGATTTTGTGCCGGATCCGGAAACCGGATTGACGGTCGCACAGGATCAGGGCTATTACACGATGGGCGGTATGATAGCGGCAAAGACGGTGAAGCTTACCAGACAGAATCAGAATATGGCATTCTTTACATTGGAGGATTTATTAGGTACAATAGAGGTAGTGGTCTTTCCCAAGAAATATGAGCAGTACCGGCAGTATTTGGAACCGGATGCCAGAGTCTTTGTATATGGCAGAGCCTCCATCAGTGAGGATGAGAGCAAGCTGCTGTTAGAGAAACTGGTACCGTTTGCAGAGGTTCCGAGACGGGTGTATCTCCAGTGCGAGAACCGGGAGGATTACCGGAACCGGGAGATGTCCATTTATGAGCTGATTGACCGCTACCCTGGCAGCAGTGGTGTGACCATTGTACTGAAGGAAGAAAAGCTGATGAAACCGCTGGGCAGCCAGTTTGGTGTGACAGTTTCCGGGCCACTGATACAGGAGCTTAAGACAGTGTTAGGAGAGGAAAGGGTTCTTCTGAAGGAGGACAAGCTTTCCATGAGAGGGCGTTCATGATAACGAGTACAGCGAATCAGAAGGTCAGGAATGTGGTAAAGTGCAGAAAGAATGGAAAGGAACGCCGCAGGCAGGATGTGTTTCTGGTGGAGGGAC
The DNA here is from genome assembly GCA_017479085.1 of Lachnospiraceae bacterium. Lineage (GTDB taxonomy): Bacteria > Bacillota > Clostridia > Lachnospirales > Lachnospiraceae > CAG-590. Next base: position 4,156 of record JAFVCQ010000074.1, read on the forward strand.
TCAGAATGTTTGCGGAGATTCCGGACGAACAGCATGTGGAGACGTTTGCCACAGAAGAATTTTATGAAAAGAACACAGAATTGTTTGAGAACCGAACCTATGAGCTGGTGGCAGAGCATGTGATGGAGGCCATATCGGATACGCGTACACCACAGGGTGTGGTGAGTGTGGTAAGGAGATACCACTATGCGGTGGAGGATATCTGCCGTGCAGACAATCCGCTGATCATGGCACTGGAGAATCTGCAGGATCCGGGGAATCTGGGAATCATTCTGCGGACGGCAGAGGGAGCCGGAGTGACCGGTATTTTGCTGAGTCGGGATACGGTGGATGTATATAATCCCAAGGTAGTGCGGGCGACGATGGGGTCGGTCTTCCGGGTTCCGTTCTGCTATGTGGAGGATCTTACCGGCTGTATTGGGGAGTTGGGCCGGGCCGGTTATCACACATACAGTGCTCATTTACAGGGAACGTACTTTTACGACTTTGATTACCGCAATCCGACAGTTTTCTGCATCGGCAACGAGGGAAGCGGACTGTCGGATGCACTGACAGATGCCACAGAACACAGAATTAAGATCCCGATGACGGGAAAGGTGGAGTCGTTAAATGCTGCAACTGCGTCAACTGTCCTTATGTATGAGGCAATGCGACAAAGAATTTTCAAATAACGACAAAACTAGTGCTTTTTAGAAGAAAAATCCCCGTTCTACAAATCGATTTTTTGTACTAATATATAGTACATGATAAATGGTTTAGTGAGGAAGTCGTTTATTGTGAAAAAGACATTTTTTTAATGTACCTGGAAGGAGAAAAAAGATGACAGAAAAAGCATTAAGTAACAATCAGGCAATCGTAGCAGGAGAGATCATTTCCGATTTTACCTTCAGTCATGAGATTTTTGGGGAAGGGTTTTATATGGTGGATCTGTTGGTGAGCAGATTGAGCGATGCCACGGATGTGATTCCGCTTATGGTCTCAGACCGCCTGATCGATGTGGAGCAGTCTCATATTGGAGAACGGATTGAGGCAAAGGGACAGTTTCGTTCCTACAACAAACATGAGGAGACGAAGAACCGGTTGATCCTGTCTTTGTTCGTAAGAGAGTTGAATATTTTAGATGAAACGGATGAGATGCAGCATCCAAATCAGATTTATTTAGATGGGTACATCTGCAAGGCGCCAATCTACCGGATGACACCGCTCGGCAGGGAAATTGCAGACGTGCTTCTTGCGGTCAATCGTGCATATGGTAAGTCAGATTACATCCCATGCATCTGCTGGGGAAGAAATGCCAGATTTGCGGGCAAACTTGAGGTTGGTGAGCATGTGGCTGTATGGGGCAGAATTCAGAGCAGGGAGTACCAGAAGAAGCTGGAAAATGACGAGGTGATCAACCGTGTGGCATATGAGGTTTCTGTGAGCAAAATGGAATGCCTTGAATAGGCATTGCAATTTAGGCGGATTTGTGCTAGGATTATCGTATTCTTGAATCATGCTGTGAAAATCAGTGACAGAATCGGAATATGAGGTGGAAGAACGTATGGAGCATGTACATATAATCTATGGTGCAGGATATGGGAAGACAGCGGCTGCTATGGGTCTTGCAGTGAAATCGGCGGGAGCCGGGGAGAACGTGACAATTGTGCAGTTTTTGAAGGGAACCGATGCGGATTACAGTATATTGAGTCAGTTTGACGAGATCAAATTCTTCTCTTTTGAAAACAGTGACAAACCCTATGGACAGTTGACCTTCGAGGAGCGGGAAGAACAGAGGGCGAAGGCGAAGAACAGCTTTCACTATGCGAAGAAGGTGATCGACACGGGAAGCTCGGATGTGGTCATATTGGATGAGGTATTGGGGCTGTTGGACTATAATATCCTGTATACAGAGGATATTGAGGAACTGCTCAGACTGAACAGCAGGGTGAAGCTGATCCTCACTGGACGGAACTGTCCGGAAGCGATCAAACGAAAGGCCACAATGCTATCCCATATAGAGGCAAAGTAGGAACCGAAAATATGTATAATTTTGTAAATGCCGTCAATCCTATAAGAAAAAGGATTGGGGGCATTTTTTGTGACAAAGAAAATAAAAATAAGCTTTTTAATGGTGGTATGGAGTATTGTGGCCATACAGGTCTATATCAATCATCAGGAGAAAACGCAGAGGCAGTCACAGACCGTGACCGCATTTTCTGTCGTGCAGGAGCAGACCGGAGAGGCGCTCATCAGTGGTTATGGCTATTTTGGAACGATGGAGCTTTCCGGGGAAACCAGAGAGACGATGCTTGTGAATCTGGCAAATAAGCTTGGGATTACGGACGGATACACATTTCAGGATGGCGAGGGCGAGGATTTTGAAAAAAAACTGCTGGTAAAGGAAGGGAAACAGGCTGTGACGACCCTGCAACTGATCAGTATGCTCGGCAGCGGGACAGAGCCGGATCAGTACATTGTAATGGAAATCCGCACCAGACAGAACATGGAGGCCGCTGTTTCTCTGTATCAGAGGATGAAGCGTGTATATGAGGAGATTGGGGTAGACGGGGACGTAAATCTGGAGATCACCCTGGAACAGGATGGCAATGCTTCGCTTGAGGAGCCGGGAGGTTTGACGGAGCAGATTTTTGCACTGACACAGGCAAAGGAAGTGGATTCCATTCAGAAGGATGGAATTGCTACCATATATGGTTATACCAAAAAGGAGGATTCCTATCTGAAATGGAATGGAAAGAAGGTCAATTTACAGGTCGCAATGTACTATGACGAGGAACAGGATAAAAGCTATGTAAAGATAGGGGTTCCGATTGTGAATACGTCCTATTGACAAAGACGGTGCCAGAGAAACGAACGCAGAGAGGGGGTCTGTTCTCCGGCGGGCATGTTGCCCGCTTTGGAGAACAGACCCCCTCTCTGCGTTTGTCTACAGGGTGGAATACCCGTAACTGTTGACGATGGCTTCAATCTTCTTACCGGATTGACAGTACGGACACTGGTTATGTGGATAGGTCTTGTACTCCGGTATATCTTCCATCTTAAATAATGTGTGGATCTTCTGTCCGGCAATCATCTGGCTTGCAGAAAAGATTGCAGAGATACCGGCGATGATGCCGCCATAGTAATCAATGCATTCCAGACTGCGTTCTATGGTGCGTCCGGTCGTTGCAGATGCCAGAAGAAGAAGGACATGTTTGCCTTTGATCATGTGCTGGAGATTATCCCGGAAGATCATCTGTCCTACCGAATTGAATTCCGGTGTGACAATATACATTGTCTGATGCTGATTCATAGAAACGATTCCGGAACTGGTCAGCTCCTCTGCGAGATAGGAACCGATCACCTCTGTGCCATCCATACAGATGATGGTATCCACAATCGTGGAACCGACATACTCACCGGCGATAGACCGTGCAGCAGATCTCGCCATGCTCTGACGTGATTTCAATGTGGTCATATCAATGTAATGGGTGATGTGGGAATGGTTTGTGGCAAAATGTCCCGGAATTACCTTAATGGAAACGCTGTTGTTGTAGCTTGAGTGAATTTTCATTGTCTGGTTTTGGAATGTCATAGAGTTGTCCTCCTTTTCCTTTATTAAGGAACTGTCACGAAATAACTTGTGCTTTCTGCCATGGATTTTTGTTTGGGAGTGCTGTTCAAAAATCAGGCGCATAGCGGGCTATGTAACTGATTGTTAAATCGTACTTCCGGACAAAAAGACAAGCAGAAAGTATAAGTTATTTCATGACAGTTTCTAAGGTTATTGTATCGCTTTTCGGTATTGATTTCAAGGGTTCTTTCCGAAATAGATAGCGTAAAACGGACTTTGCATCGGGTTTTGTTTCGATATACTATTCTGGAATGGTCAAACGAATTTTGTCAGGAGAATGTTGAAAAAGATCCCAATATAATGTCGATTAACGACGAATGAAAATTATTGACATATAAACCAAAGCATGTGATAATTGTTACAGATTTGTTACAAATCAATTTCAAAATAATTTCGAAACAATTTCAAATTGAAGAGTGGTTTGTAATAAAGGAAAAGGAGAGTATGTCAAAAAAAGTATGAGAGTAAGAAAAATAGTAACCGTAATTGCAGTATGTTTTGCAGTATATATGCTGTTCCATGTATCCTGCCGGACAGAGGCTGCAACCAAAGCTACTACGAATGAGAACAGCCAAAGTCTGGTCAACAGGCAGAAAAAATATACGGAAAGTGATCTTCGCTATATGACCTGCATCATTTACTGTGAGGCCAGAGGCGAGTGCTATGCGGGGAAGAAGGCGGTCGGGATCGTTGTGATGAACCGGGTAAAGGATGATGAATTTCCGGATAATATAAAGGATGTGATCTACCAGAGAGGACAGTTTACACCGGCTGCAAACGGGAGCCTGAACCGTGCGCTGAATCTGTATGACCAGCAGATGGAAGACGGAAACCTAAAGGGAACCATGAAAAAATGCAGGAAGGCCGCAAAGTCGGCATTAAATGGTTCTACCACCGTCAAGGTGGATGGAAAAAAGAAGCAGATGAAGCACTATCTGTTTTTCTCCCAGTATATTCCAAATGCGAAGTATTCATTGGGAGGACACCAGTTCAAATGAATCAGACGGGCAAAAGAGGGCATGTGCCCTCTTTTTGTATAGGTAATGAGCCAGGGTACTGTTGTGTGTCAAACGGCAACAGACTTTTATGCATAAAATGTACTTGTGAACAATATATATTATGGTATACAGGAATCCGGACAGGAGGAAAAAAAGATATCCGGCCCGGAGCACAGGAGGGTGACATGAAACGAATCAGACGGATTTTCATAATGGCGGCAACCGCTGTTTTTTTGTTTACGGCTATGACGGGATGCCAGTTTGAGGAGACAGAACGGGAAAAGATCCGGGATCTGGACTACACGGTTTGTGATGAAAGCAAACTGCCGGCAGAGCTGACGGAGTTGATCAATGAGAAGAAGAAAGAACCGTTCAAGCTGACCTACCGCACCAGAGATTATCTGTATATTGTTGTGGGATATGGGGCGCAGGACCGGACGGATCTGAATGTGGTCATGACGGAGCTGTATCTGACTGAAAACGCGATTTTCGTAGATACAAAGCTGGAATCGGTGGGCTCCACTACGCTGGAGGACAACCTGCTTACCTATCCGTGGATAGCGGTAAAATGCGAACTGTACGATGTGCAGATTAATTTTAAATAAGGCATATTGTCAGGGAATCACGCATATAATGGTGGATAGATAGAAAAACCATCAAATAGGTTCATAGGAGGCAGTATGGAATTACAAAAACAGGAAATTCGCAATTATACATGGAAGGTGAAAAATGTGATGCAGTTTACAATGGATGATACCATCAATGTGCCGGAGAATCTGCTGGATATTGACCGGCTGGTTCAGGTAAAGGGAAATGTGGTGGTGGAGG
>JAFVCQ010000075.1 GCA_017479085.1 Lachnospiraceae bacterium
ACCAACATGATAATAAACCTTCCGTCCTCGCTGTTCACTGATAATATCCATGCCATACAATCGCAGTGCTTCAAAATCAGTATATATACTCTTTCTCTCCGCTGTGATGTCATACATGGATAATTCATCTAATATCTCTGCAAGAGTCAGACTATGCGCATCATCCGTCTTTTCCAGCAGAATTTTCATAAGGTAGAGCAGCTTTAATTTCTGATTGGTTCCTCTTGCCATATATCGATACCTCCGCCTCTTTAAATTTACAAGAACCATATTACAGAATATCATATTACAATAAAAAATAAAAGAAGAATCTTATAAATCTTGGCGCGATAAATTGCATTTATATATCCGCTTATTAAAATCTGGTGATGAAAAATACAAACAGTTGTTGCTTGAATTACTAGTGTAGCGTCTCAATCATTTTTTTAGTAATAACCCGATTTTTATGGTACTCGACATATCAGGTATAGTGACTGTAGCGAGTACCAAGGTGGTTTCATAATTCAGTTGCTATTTTTAACTTTATTGTACCTAGAAAACTGCATACGAAATAACCCCAAAGGCATAACTATGCATTTGCTATACTTTCTGCCCAGTCAACGGCAGTCCTTGTCTCCTCGACAAAATGCCCGATCCGTCCGGTATGGGGCTGGATAAAGCAAAATACACTGACAGTCCCGTTGCGCACATATTCCGAGTCGGTTTTTGCTGTATCTCCCGGACGCATGGGTAACGGCTCCCGGCTGTCCCCAAGTATCTGGTAAGGCTTTTCATCCATGCACCAGACGGGTCTTTTGGGATCATGGGGGAGCTGGTAAACATCCAGTATATCCTCCATATTTGCCACGAAGTCCGCATCCTCTTTTGGAGGGATGCACCAGTAGGAATTCAGGTGCGGTCTGATCGCATTTCGTTTCATGATCCTGCCGATCGTTGCCCGGCTGAGGTTTTCTTCAAGGATGACGGCACTTTCCTCCGCAAGCAGGGTAACCGTCCAGCGTGCATATCCTTCCGGCGGTGCGGTACAGGCTTTTGCAATCATTTTTGCCTCTGCGGCACCGGTCGCCTTGAGACGGGAAGTGTCAGAATTGGGATTCCTCTCATATTTAGCGAGAAATGTCAATATATTTCGTATATTTAATATAAATTAAAAAATGATTGAGACGCTACACTAGTATACGAATTTACACTACTCACAAACGCAACCTTGACAACTTAATAAGGCTTTACACCAATTATCCAGTTTGATATAATATACATATCAAATAAAAAGGAGTGTGGTACATATGACAGATAAACAATACGATGGTGTTCTAAAAGACCATATCGCAAGTCTTGACAGATTAGCAAAAAAGTATCAAACTAATGAGGCTGTTTTAGCAGATTTATTAGAAGAAAGAAAACTGGTAGTTTTGAAACTAGGATATGATGTTGACGATAATGGGTTATACAACAAAGTAAAATAACTAAATATCAAACAACCTAAATTGAATTCTGCGTGAAATATGCGCTTATTACCGTCAGCACTAGTTGATATTGCGTACCCCAAACCCGAGGCGTAATGGACGTACGGTGAGGATTTGGGGTATGTGCTCCTTAAGTCGAAAACAAGCCAAACATATGACTAATTCAGTTGAGTTATACTAGGAACTGCAAAAAATCGTATGATATCTTATCCACAATGCTTTACTATTCCTGCCCTGCTATCATATCCCACCAGATAATAATTCCATTGGAAATATTGGAACTGGATCTGTACATTCTACCCGATTGCCTGATGGATTTGATCCACATTATAGTAGATACTCTCATTCATGGTTTTGATGCGTCCCTGTACATAAACTTGTCTGTGAAGTTCCTTTGCCTCATATTTACTCTGAAACTCCAAGAAGTCGAGTCCAAAGGGCGATGACTGATTGGCTAAGTTTCTGGTATACGTAGTGTACTTAGAGAATTCAAGCCCAAAGGGCGCAGAATGAACTTAGTACACCACCGTTTGCTTGTAAACTCCTCCAACTTCTGAATCAATTCCCTTGACTTCTTTTCCGTAAAAAATCTGGATGACTGCACCGCATCCACTAGCAGCTTCCGCTCTGCCAATTCAAAATTCCTTGCACCAACATGATAATAAACCTTCCGTCCTCGCTGCTCACTGATAATATCCATGCCATACAATCGCAGTGCTTCAAAATCAGCATATATACTCTTTCTCTCCGCTGTGATGTCATACATGAATAATTCATCTAATATCTCTGCAAGAGTCAGACTATGCGCATCATCCGTCTTTTTCAGCAGTTTTCATAAGGTAGAGCAGCTTTAATTTCTGATTGGTTCCTCTTGCCATTAATCTTGAGAACTTAATTAGGCTTTACACTCTTTATCCAGTTTGATATAATGTACATATCAAATATAAAGTAAAGGATGTGGTAGTATGGCTGAGTTAGCAACGCTTGAACGTCTGATAAAAGAGCGTGATAAATTGCATTTATATATCCGCTTATTAAAATCTGGTGACGAAAAAGACAAACAGTTGTTGCTTGAATTACTAGAGCAAGATGAAAAAAGTTTGAACGAAACTATCGAAAAGAAATAGTAACTAAACAGAATATCAAACAAAAGGTGTAAGGTCTTATTAAGTTATTAAACCATTACACCTTTTTAATTTGTAAAGTCAATATCATAAAGATTTTATATCAAATCCTCTCTCCCATCATAAGTCAAATATACTCAACTGACTCGACTCCGGCATCCCATCCAACAATCCCAGATTGCTCATCCGCTCAATCGTGGACTTTCCGATCTTTGCCCGGATTCTCAGATCCTCCTTGGAGATAAAGCGGCCCTGCTTCGCGGCCTCCTTGATCTGTGCCGCAGCCTTGCCGGCCACACCCTCCACCGAATTGAAGGATGGCATGATCTTACCATCGATGATCTGGCAGTTCACATCATCTGCCCGGTAGATATCGATCGGCATGAATTCATATCCTCTCGCATACATCTCCTGCACCAGACGCATATCCCTCAGGGCATCCTCCTCTGCTCCGGAACGCTGATCCTTTGGCTTGTCCGTGATTTCCTTCATATAGCGTTCCAGATTCTCCTGACCTCTGCACATCGTCTCATAGTTGAATGCTTTGGCACGGATGCTGAAATATGCCGTATAATAAGCCAGTGGATAATTCACCTTAAAGTAGGCAATCCTCCATGCCATCATGACATAGGCCGCAGCATGTGCTTTGGGGAACATATATTTGATCTTCTTGCAGGACCAGATATACCAGTCCGGAACATCATGTTTTAACATTTCCTCCTACATCTGTGGCTGCAAACCCTTGCCCTTCCGGACACTCTCCATGATCTTGAAGGCAAGACCCGGCTCCAGTCCCATATGGATCAGGTAGACCATGATATCATCACGACAGCAGATGGCGCCGGAAAGCTCAGTCTTTCCCTCCTCGATCAATGTCTGGGCATTACCAAGCCACACATCCGTACCGTGGGAAAGTCCGGAGATACGAACCAGATCCGAAAAGTTCTTGGGCTTCGTATCCACCAACATCTGGATAACAAAATCCGTACCAAATTCCGGAACCCCGAGAGAACCCGTCGGCGTGTTCCCAATGTCTGCCGGCGTAATGCCGAGGGCTGACGGGTTGTGGAAGATCGACATGACTTGTTGATCATCCAGCGCGATGGTCTTGGCATCCACTCCGGTCAGATCCTCGAGACGCCTGATGATGGTCGGATCATCATGTCCGAGAATATCCAGCTTGAGCAGATTGGTATCAATGGAATGGTACTCAAAATGCGTAGTAATAATATTCGTCTTCGTGTCATTGGCCGGTTTTTGAATGGCCGTAAATTCATAGATCTCCCGGTCACTCGGAACCACGACCATACCGCCCGGATGCTGTCCGGTCGTCCGCTTCACACCCACACAGCCTCCGGCAATCCGGCTCAGCTCACATCTTCGTTTGACCATATCCCGTTCCTGATAATACTTATAAACGAGCTGCTCCGCTGTTTTCTGTGCAATGGTACCAATGGTACCGGCACGAAAGGCATGCCCCTTTCCAAATAAGGTTTCCGTATAGGCATGGGCACTGGCCTGATACTCACCGGAAAAATTGAGGTCGATATCCGGCTCTTTATCCCCGTAAAAGCCCAGGAAGGTTTCAAACGGAATATCATGCCCTTCCTTTTTCATCATGGCGCCACACTTCGGACATACCATATCCGGCATATCACATCCGGAGCTTCCGGAATAACTCTTTACCAGCTCCGATTCAAAATCCACATAATAACATTCCGGACAGATATAGTGTGCGGCCAGCGGGTTGACCTCTGTGATTCCCGCCATCGTTGCCACAAAGGAGGAACCCACCGACCCTCTTGAGCCTACCAGATACCCATGATCGTTGGAATCCCACACCAGCTTCTGCGCAATGATATACATAACCGCATAGCCATTGCCGATGATGGATGTCAGCTCCTTCTCCAGACGGCTGGTCACCTGCTCCGGAAGCTCCGGGCCGTAGATCTCATGCGCCTTATCATAGCAGATACTCCGAAGGGTGGTATCCGAATCCGCGATGACCGGAGGACACTTGTCCGGACTGACCGGATTGATCTTCTCGATCATATTAGCGATCCGTATTGTATTATCGATCACAATCTCATGCGCTTTGTCGCTGCCCAGATACTCAAATTCCGCCAGCATCTCCTCTGTGGTACGAAAATACAGCGGAGGCTGGTGATCTGCATCCTTAAAGCCCTTGGAAGCCATCAGAACCGCACGGTAAATGCTGTCCTCCGGATCCAGAAAATGCACATCACAGGTCGCCACTACCGGCTTGTTATAGGTCTCTCCAAGCTTTACAATGACACGGTTCAGATTCTGCAGATCTTCATCGGTATTGACGTTCGGATATTTCTCCTCCGCTTTCATAAATGCGTTATTCCCAATCGGCTGAATCTCCAGATAGTCATAAAACCGCACAATCCGGTCTATCTCCTCATCCTCCGCATCATCAACGATTGCCCGAAACAACTCTCCTGCTTCACAGGCAGATCCCAGAATCAGTCCCTCCCTGTACTTATTGATCAGGCTCTTCGGCATGATTGGCCGCTTGTTAAAATATTCCACATGGGAAGCTGAGATCAGACGGTTGAGATTCACCCTTCCAATCTCATTTTTTGCAAGGATAATGCCATGATACCGTCTCGACTTCTTAATCGTCTCCAGAGAGGTTTCACCGAGTGTATTCAAATCATTCAGATTCGATACCCCTTTGTCCTTCAGCATCGGAAGAAACCGCATAAAAATATCCGCTGTCGCCGCCGCATCATCCACCGCTCTGTGGTGATTCTCCAGCTTCACCCCCAGATGCTTACAAATACGATCCAATGTATATTTTCCAAGCTCCGGACACAGAATATGTCCCATTGTCATGGTATCCAGAATGGAATGATCCACTGTAAGCCCCATATCCCTTGCAAATTTTCTGATAAAGCTGGTATCAAACCGTGCGTTATGGGCTACCAGAACACTATCCCCTACAAACTCCAGAAACTGTGGCAAAACGACGTCAACCGTATCCGAATCCATCACCATATCATCCGTAATAGAGGTCAGTTTTGTGATATTATACGGGATTGGTATCTCCGGATTGATAAACCGGGAAAAGGTATCTGCCACCTCTCCATCTTCAATCTTCACTGCACCGATCTCGATGATCTTACAGAACTTCGGACTCAGACCGGTCGTCTCAATATCAAATACCACATAGCTGCTGTCCAAAGACTGTCCCTTTGGATTCACAACGAAATCCTTCAGGTCATCCACAAAATATCCTTCCACTCCATAGATGATCTTGAATGGGTCATCCTTCTTGATGCAGTGATTTGCAACCGGAAAGGCCTGTGCCACACCGTGATCGGTAATGGCGATGGCAGGATGTCCCCATTCCTTTGCCCGTGCAATGATCTTTCCCACATCCACCACGCTGTCATTGTCACTGTATACCGTGTGCATATGTAACTCAACCCGCTTCTCTAAGGATGTATCCTGACGCTTTGTGGTAAAGTCCGCAATCGGCTTGATGCCTGTGATCGAATTCAGTGTAATTTCCCTGACATACGTATCATATGCCGGTACTCCCTTTATCTTATAGAATTTTTGAGATTTAAAATCCTCTTTTAGCAGAGCCCAGTCCTCTCTGGTGACAAAAATCTTTCCGGAAATGGAATCCGTAAAGTCGGTGATAGCAAATGTGATCAGCAGTTTTTCATTCCGCAGTTCCCGTTCCTCCATATTGAAGATCTGCCCTTTGACCACAATATCACCCATACCCTCGGTAATATCCGAAATGGCGTACAGATTCCCCTCGACATTCCTGCCATATATGACCTCCGGATCTGCCACCTTGGTTCTGCCATAAGCAGAACGGTTAAAGCTTCCCTCCTTCGGCTTTATGCGCTCTGTCGTGTTGGCCTTCGCTGGTGTCGTCCGGGTAGAATCACTCTGTCCCTTCGTTTTCTTCTCAGGCGTCTCCGGCTCCACTGCCGCCGACTGTCCGTTCTTCTGTCTGGCCACCTGCTCCATGATCTGGTGTACCTCAAGATGCAGCTTATGCTCATTGGCACTCCGAATCGTATCCTTCTGCTCCTCTGTAAAGTCAAATCCCACCTGTATCTCAAATCCAAACCGCTCCTGATACACCCGTTCCAGATAGGTTCGAATGTCTGCCGAACGTGTCTTTGCCAAAAAGGTATCATCCAATGTCAGGGTAATCACATTATCATCTATAAACCACTCTGCATTCTTCACCAGACGATATAACACAGAGGATTCGGTCTGAAGCTCAAAAAGCAAGCTGTCCTTGTATAGATCTGTCAGCTTGCTTGTATCATACTGATTCGAAAGATTGTAGGATTCTATGAGCTTCACCCTCATGTTTCCCTGAAATACAAAATCACTCAACAGATCCTCAAGTGCATAAATATCCTGCTTGGAGATCAGAATCCTGCTCTCAATATGTAACTTGAGGGTCTTTTCCGATTTGACCAGAACTGCCTTTGTCACAATTACCTGTTCAAAAAGCTCCCGGATATCACTGGCACAATGAAAACCCGGAAATACATCAAAAAAATTCTTCTTCTCTGTCATTCTTCCTCCCACACCTTTTCGATTGAATCTGTTGTCAGGCCGGTTTCTTCCAGTTCTTAAGCTCTTCCTCCAACACGGACAACAATTGATCCTCCGGCACCTTTTTGACGATCTCACCCTTTTTGATCAGAAGTCCCTCTCCATTGCCACCGGCAACTCCCAGATCCGCCTCCTTTGCCTCTCCCGGACCATTCACCACACAGCCCATCACTGCAATCTTGATATTCAAATGCTCATAATCAGCAGCCAGATTCTCCACCTGATTAGCAAGACCAATGAGATCAATTGAGGTCCTGCCGCAGGTCGGACAGGATACCACCTCAATCCCCTCCTCCCGAAGACCCAGTGTCTTCAGAATCAGCTTGGCAGATACGACCTCATTGACCGGATCCCCTGTCAGGGATACCCGAATCGTATCACCGATTCCCTGATTCAGAATCAGTCCCAATCCAATCGCAGACTTAATGTTGCCACGTGTGAGTGTGCCTGCCTCCGTAATTCCCACATGAAGTGGATAACAGGTCTGTTCCGCAATCAATTCATGCGCCCTCACACACATCAGCACATCTGAAGACTTGATACTGATCACAATATCCTCAAATCCAAATTCTTCCAGAATATGAACCTTGTCCAGTGCACTTTCCACCAGTCCCTCTGCCGTGACTCCGTGGTACTTCTCTACCAGCTCCTTCTCCAGTGAACCACTGTTCACACCCACACGAATCGGCACATGATATGCTTTTGCCGCCTCTACGACTGCTTTGATATTATCCCTTCCCCCAATATTGCCGGGATTGATCCGGATCTTATCTGCCCCATGCTCCATTGCCATGATCGCTAATCGGAAGTTAAAGTGAATATCCGCAACAATTGGGATATGGATATACTTTTTTATCTCCGAAAAAGCCTTCGCTGCCGCCTCGTTGTTGGCTGTGGAGCGGATAATATCACAGCCTGCCTTTTCCAGCTTCCGAATCTGTTCAATCGTTGCCTCCACATCCTCTGTCTTCGTGTTCGTCATCGACTGTATCCGAATCGGGTTACCCCCTCCAATCATCTTATCACCAATCTGAACGATTCTCGTGTGTTCTCTCATACCTTCATCCCCCATTAATATATGATCTTCAGTACATCCTGATATAATACCACCACCATTAGTCCGATCAAAAGCATGAATCCAAGCGTATTTACAAAGGCCTCCTTCTCTGTCGGGATCTTCTTCCTGAAGACAGCCTCCACCAGAAGGAATACGGTCCGGCCGCCATCTAATGCCGGAATCGGAAGCAGATTCATGACACCCAGATTCGCACTCAGCAGGATAGCGAAATTCATCATATTCAGTAAAATATTCAATATGGCAAGGGAGGTATTGCCATTCGCACTCTCCTTCGCCTCATCAATCGTATCACTCATCATGGATACGATTCCCACCGGTCCGGACAGATTCTTAAAACCAAGCTTGCCTCCGATCAGATAGCTCAGGCTCAGGTAGGTCGTCTTAACCTGATACCGAAGCTCCAGCGCTGCATTCTTAAGTACGCCGAACACTCCGCTCTTTGCCCTGACACCACCATATATTCCCATCAGATATCCATTCTCAGTCTGTTCCGGCGTAAAGGTATACTGAAGCTCGGTTCCATTCCGGTCAACCGTCAATGTAATATCATTTCCTGTCTGGTTAAACTGGTTGTATACCAGAATTTCCTGAAACTTATAGATTCGGTGTCCGTTATAGCTGGTGATCCGATCTCCAACCTCCACTCCTGCCTCCTTTGCGGGACTGGTATCGGAAAACTGTGTCACCTCCGGCACATCAAACCCCACAACAGCAATCAGGATCACCGCCAGCACAAAAGCAAGAATGAAATTAAAAATCGGGCCTGCCAGCACAACAGACAGCCTTGCCCACACGGACTTGGTGCTAAAGGAATGTTCATCCTCAATGTCCTCATCTTCTCCCAGCATCAGACAATATCCTCCCATGGGAATCAGCTTAAGTGAATATTTAGTTTCTTTTCTTGTGACAGAAAATAATGTAGGCCCCATACCCACCGCAAACTCATTGACATCAATTCCGTTTAATTTCGCCAGTAAGAAATGTCCAAACTCGTGAAAAGCGATAATCAGACCAAATACAAAAAGTGCGATTATTACATTGATAACTGTACTCATGATTTCCACCTGCCCTCAATTGTCTCATAAACCCAATGTTCTGTTGCAAGAATCTCATCAACTGACGGATTCGGTATTACCTTGTGCTCATCCATACACATACGGATCATCTCATAAATCTCTAAGAAAGAAATCCTGCGATTCAAAAACCTTGCCACTGCCAATTCATTGGCCGCATTCAACACCGTTGGCATGCTTCCTCCGGTTTCAATTGCCTCATATGCATATTGTAAGCCGGAAAATGTGTCCAAATCCGGTTTTTGGAATGTAATTTCTGTTAATTCTGAGAAATCCAGACGTTTTCCACTCAGATACACTCGTTTGGGATAATACAGCGCATACTGGATCGGAAGTTTCATATCCGGTGTTCCCAACTGTGCCATAACGGCTCCATCTTCAAATTCCACCATGGAGTGAACAATACTCTGCGGCTGGACAACCACCTCAATCTGGGACGGTTTCACATCAAACAGCCATTTCGCCTCAATCACTTCCAAACCTTTGTTGACCATCGTCGCTGAATCAATCGTGATCTTCTTTCCCATAGACCAGTTTGGGTGATGAAGTGCCATCTCCAGCGTAACCATCTCCAGATCCTTTCGGCTCTTTCCTCTGAAGGGACCACCGGAAGCAGTGAGCAGGAGCTTCTGAATCCGGTTCCCCGATTCGCCATTCCGGCATTGAAAAATTGCGGAATGCTCACTGTCCACCGGCAGAATGGATACTCCCTTCTCCCTTGCCAATGACATTATGATATGTCCTGCTGTAACCAGCGTCTCCTTATTTGCCAGACCAATATCCTTTCCGGCCTCAATTGCGGCAATCGTTGGCTTGATTCCAATCATGCCGACCACCGCCGTGATGAGAATATCAGACTGCGCAATGGTTGCAACCTCCAGCATACCCTCCATACCGGATACAATCCGACAGGACGGAACCACATCTGCGACAGACGTCCGCAATTCCGCTGCATGTTCCTCGCTCCATACAGCCGCCACTACCGGATGAAATTCCCGAATCTGCGCTTCCAGCAGACTGATGTTACTCCCCGCCGAAACCGCCACCAGATTCAAATCCTCCTGACAACGGATAATCTCTAATGTCTGGGTTCCGATGGAACCTGTGGAACCCAAAATGGCTACGTTCTTCATACACTCCTCCTCGAAAGAATTTATGTCAGCCGAAGCTGACATATTCCTGTACATGCATTTCTCCTACAAACAATATATGCCCAAACCACTATTCTCTATAACACATTAAACAATACAACCAGATAGTAGATAATCGGTGCGGTAAAAAACACACTGTCAAAGCGGTCTAAAATACCACCATGTCCCGGTATCAGATGGCTGTAATCCTTGATCTCATTGTTCCTCTTAATGGCAGATGCCGCCAGATCTCCAATCACAGCAGGAATCGCACCCAATGCAGCGATCACACCGCAGTAAACCGGCGAAAACGGAAGCGTACTCTTAAAGATCACAGCAACCACATATCCAAGCAGTCCTGCCCCCAGAATTCCACCAACAAATCCCTCCACACTCTTATTCGGACTTACCTTTGGAGAGAACTTATGCCTGCCTATGGCACTACCCACCAGATAAGCAAATACATCATTCCCCCAGCTTGAAATCAGGATAAAGCAGGATAGCAACAGTCCCGCCTCCATGGAGCGCACCCTGTAAACATAGGACAACATAACCGTTACATAGAAGAATCCAAAAAAGGCTTTTGTCACCTCCTGATCCGAATGAACAGGGAACTGAAATACATAGATTGCCAGCACAATCATCAGAACCAGAAGGATCACCGGAAGCAAAAAGGATTCCCGGTTACAATACATCAGAAGATAAAATGCAATCGTTCCAATATAATCCACTACTGCAAACGGAGACTTCTCCAAAGCGTAAACCTTCAGATATTCATACACACCTGCCAGAGATACCAGTGTCAAGACCAGCGCAGACACCACGCCACCGGAAAGCAGCATTATCAGCGTAATCGCAGCTACAAAAAAACCGCCGATCAATCGTTGTTTCATAACATTACTTCACCCCGCCAAAACGGCGGTCCCTTCCATTATAATAGCGGATTGCGGTCAGTAAATCCTCCTTGCTGAAATCAGGCCATAACACATCCGTAAAATAGAATTCCGTATAAGCAAGCTGCCACGGCAAAAAATTGGATAACCGTTCCTCACCACTTGTTCGAATCAGAAGATCCGGATCCGGCAGTCCCGCAGTATCCAGATAGCTGCTGATCAATTCCTCTGTAATGTCCTGTGATTCCAGCTTATGCTCCGAAATATCCTGTGCAATTCGTGTCACCGCCCTGCGTATCTCATCCCTGCCGCCATAATTGATGGCAATTGTGAATTTCAGTCCTGTGGCATCCTTCGTGACTTCTTCTAATTCATTGATTCTGGCAACGATATTAGGATCCAGACCGGATTTGTCTCCGATCACCCTGACACACATATTGTTTCTGGTAGAACGCTCAATACAGTCAATCAGGTATTTTTGTAATAATTTCATCAGAGCCTCTACCTCATCCATAGAACGTTTCCAATTCTCTGTGGAAAAGGCATATACGGTAATATACTCTATTCCCATATTGTAACCATCTTCAATGATCTGCTCTACCGTCTTTGCACCCTGAACATGCCCCAGATTCCGTGGCATATTCCGCTTCTTCGCCCATCGTCCATTCCCGTCTAAAATGATCGCCACATGACGCGGGACATTCAGCTTCTCCTCCCGGATATAATTCAATATCTTCTCCAAAGCACCCTCCGTATTCTTAGACCGTCATGATCTCTTTTGATTTGTTCTCAATGGCATTATCAATCTGATCTACATATTTATCTGTAAGCTTCTGCACCTGATCCTCATAATCCTTCTGTTCATCCTCTGAAATCTCACCGGCCTTGTACTGCTTCTTGAAATAGTCATTGGCATCTCTGCGGATATTGCGCACAGCGACCTTTGTATTCTCACCCTTTTTCTTGATGTCCTTCACCAGCTCTTTCCTGCGTTCCTCTGTGAGCTCCGGAAAATTCAAGATAATAGACTTGCCATCGTTGTTCGGATTAAGACCAAGATCGGAACAGGTAATCGCTTTCTCAATCTCTTTTAACAGAGAATTCTCCCATGGCGTGATCACAATCGTTCTCGCCTCCGGCACACTGACATTGCCAACCTGCTGTAGCGGAGTCTGCACTCCATAGTACTCCACTTTGATCCTATTCAAAATGTTGGGATTCGCCCGTCCGGCCCGAATATTGGCATATTCATGCTCCAAACTCTCTATGGATTTTACCATCTTTTCTTCAAATTGCTTTAACATCTCTATTTCCTCCTAAATATATGATTTTCTCCATCCACAATATACATGTACTCTTATGACTCAATATAAGTACCGTTAAAGGTTCCTGTCAATGCCTTGATTATACTATCCTTCTCGTTCAGTCCAAACAACAGCATTGGCATATGATTCTCCATAGCCAGAACAGCGGATGCCAGATCGATCACCCCCAGCTTACGATCGACAATATCTTTCATCTGCATGGTATCATACTTCTTCGCATTCGGATTCGTCTTAGGATCGCTGTCATACACTCCGTCAATAGCCTTTCCGGACAGGATCCCGTCTGCCTCAACCTCGATCGCCATCAACACGGTTGCCATATCCGTCGAGAAATACGGGTGTCCGATTCCACCTGCAAAAAATACCACCTCAGAGCGTTCTAACGCCTCCACTGCAGTATCCTTCTGAAATATCTCGGTGATATTCCCACAGACAAACGGTGTCATAATCCGTGTCTTAAGCCCTGCTGTCCGAAACAGATCTGCCGCATACACACAATTCATAACCGTAGCCAGCATGCCGATCTGGTCTGCCTTTACCCGATCCATATGCTCAGAGGTTCTGCCTCTCCAGAAATTCCCTCCCCCGATCACAATGGCGATCTGCTTCCCTGCATCCACCACACTCTTAACCTGTCTTGCCACATCCAATACCGTCTCCTCATCAAAGCCCTGATGCTTCTCTCCGGCCAAAGCCTCTCCACTCAGCTTGAGCAATATACGATTCATTTCCATATGGTTCTCCTATTCTCCATTATCGGTGGAATCATTCAGCCTTATACTGAATGATTCCGGTTATATTATCCGTTTACCGGGTCAAATCTCTATGAAAAGAAGTTCTTCACATCAATATCCGAGTAGCTCTGTGAGCAGAAACCTTCAATCACTGCACCATTGTTGATCTGTACGGAACGGGATTTGATATTCCCCATGATCACTGCGGTAGAATCTACAATGACCGGTCCCTGTACATCGATATCTCCATTCACTGCACCTGCGATGACAGCAGAATCACCGACAATTCCACCAATGATCATAGAGCCTACACCGATCTTCACACTTCCATTGGACAGAATATCACCCTGAATTCTCGCATTATTGGCATACAACTCACCTGCTTCAATGTTCCCGGTTACACTTCCGCCAACCATCACCTTGCCCTTACTGGTCACATTCCCCTCAACGGTTCCCATGATCTCCATAGAGTTCTCCGATTCCAGATCACCTTTGATACTTGTTTCTCTGGTAATGTGCGTGATATTGCGGTCGATCTCCTGTACAGGCGCACTCTCCTCTGAGACTGCAGCATCCTCCTCCGAATCCGTCGCCATGATATCTTTCTCTTCCTCCATAACCGTCTCCTCCGAATCCTCCATATTCTCTGTATCGGATCCTTCCTTCAAGGAATCCTCAGTATCTGTATTCTCTCCGGATGCATCATCTGCAATCTCCGTCTCCGAATGGCTCTCCTCCGAAGACTCCTGCTCCTTGTGATCTTCCTCCTCCGCTGTCTGTTCCGATTCTCTTTGTTCAGACAACTGCGACAGCAAATCCCCTACTGACATATCCATCGTATTGACCTCCATGTCATCATTCAGAAGCATCTGCGCATCCTCTGTACCACTGCTGTACAGCTCATTGTCCAACAAATCATCAATTTGATCCAGTCTGTCCTCCGGTGCAATGTCCAGATCATCCTCCTGCGCCCCCTTAGAGCCACGCTTCCCCTTCCGTCCCCGCTTCTCCTTCTTGGCTTCCTCACGTTTTCTCTTCTCTCTCGCCTTCTTCTCACTCTTGCTTTCCAGCAATTCAGTCATTGCATCCTCATCATCAAACATCTCATTGCTATCCGGCATCAGTTCATTGACTGCCTGTGACATATCATCCTTAAAACCCTTAAAAAAACTCATTGTTTCCTCCCATTCTGCCCCTTACATTACACAACCGGAGTCGTCGGCCCATTCCTTGTAGGCATCCACACGGCAAACTGCTCCGGCAGGCATATGATTTTGCTCCATTATATCATAGTTTAACCAAAAATAAAATGCC
>JAFVCQ010000005.1 GCA_017479085.1 Lachnospiraceae bacterium
GGTTATGTGAAGAACAAGGTCATGGAGTTTGTGGGACCGGGAGTTGCAAATCTGAGTGTGGATTACCGGATTGGCGTGGATGTTATGACCACAGAGACCACCTGTCTGTCTTCTATCTGGCAGACGGATGAGAAGGTCAGGGAGTTCTACGATATCCATGGAAGAGTCGGGGAGTACAAGGAGTTAAATCCGGGCAAGGTGACATACTACGACGGAAAGATTGAGATTGATCTGGGAACAATTCGCCCGATGATTGCGATGCCGACTCATCCGAGCTATACCTATACCATTGATGAGGTCAATGCAAACCTAATGGATATCCTGGATGAATGCGAGAAACGAGCAAAGGTAAGCTTTAACGGGGCGGAGCTGAATCTGAAAAAGAAGGTACACAATGGCAGATTGTATGTAGATCAGGGAATTATCGCGGGTTGTGCAGGTGGTGGCTTTGAAAATATCTGTGATGCGGCGGACATTCTAGACGGGGCAAGCATCGGACCTGATGAATTTACGCTCAGTGTCTATCCTGCAAGTACCCCTGTTTATATGGAACTGGTGCGCAACGGCGCAGTTGCCAAGCTGATGGAGACCGGAGCGATCGTAAAGACGGCATTCTGCGGACCGTGCTTTGGTGCGGGAGATACCCCTTCCAACAATGCATTTTCCATCCGGCATTCTACCAGAAACTTCCCGAACCGTGAGGGATCCAAGATCCAGAACGGGCAGATTGCTTCTGTTGCGCTTATGGATGCACGTTCAATCGCCGCCACTGCAGCGAATAAAGGCTATCTGACCGCGGCGACGGATATGGATGTAAATTATACTAAACCGAAGTATTTCTTTGACAAGACCATTTATGAGAACCGTATTTTTGACAGTCATGGGGTGGCAGATCCTTCTGTAGAGATACAGTTTGGTCCGAATATCAAGGACTGGCCGAAGATGGTGGCACTGACGGATCATTTACTTTTGAAGGTGGTATCGGAGATTCATGATCCGGTCACGACCACAGACGAGTTGATTCCGTCCGGTGAAACCTCATCTTACCGTTCCAATCCGCTGGGATTGGCAGAGTTTACGCTTTCCAGAAAGGATCCTGCATATGTGGGACGTGCTAAGGAGGTGCAGGCTGCAGAGAAAGCGCGGGAGGCAGGCGAGGAGCCTTATGCCGTATTACCTGAACTCAAGGATGCGGTGGATGTATTGCTGACGAAATTCCAGGGCATCAATGAGGAAAATACAGGAATCGGAAGTACGATTTTTGCAGTGAAACCGGGAGACGGTTCCGCGAGAGAGCAGGCGGCATCCTGTCAGAAGGTATTAGGCGGATGGGCGAATATTGCCAATGAATATGCGACCAAGCGGTATCGTTCGAATCTGATCAACTGGGGTATGCTTCCGTTTATTATCCCGGCAGGGGAATTACCGTTTAGCAATGGAGATTATATTTTTGTTCCGGATATCCGCAAGGCAGTGGAGACGAAGGAGACGGAAATCAAAGCATACGCAGTAAAAGGGCAGACATTGACAGAATTTACCATGACATTGGGAGAGCTTACCGATGAGGAACGAGAGATTATTCTGAAGGGGTGTTTGATTAATTACAATCGTAAGTAAAAGGAGCGGTGAAGGATGGAAGAGCAACAGGAAAAGTTTGAAAAAAACAAAGGGGAAATAAAAAAATATTTTACCGTTTCACTGGCCGTTTTTCTTACGTTCTGCGCGTGTACAACAGTTATTTTTCTCATTTTTCAATATGATAAGGTAGCTGCAGGAATGGAAAACCTGATGACAATCCTGCAGCCGATTATCATAGGTTTTGTTCTGGCGTATCTGCTGAATCCCGTCATGAAGTTTCTGGAAAAGCATATCCTGAAGCTGGTGGACGGAAGATTTAAGAGCCCAAGAAAGGAGCAAAAATTTGCGCGAAACATAGGAACGCTGGGAGCGGCTTTGTTTTTGATTCTTATCATTGCGCTGCTGTTGGAGATGATCGTACCGCAGCTGATCAAAAGCATATCTGGCATGGTAACGAGTCTTCCCACGGAAGTGAACTCTTTCATCAACTGGATCAACCAATATATTAAATCGGAGAATGAGGTGGCCGAGCAGCTGGAAAACATGCTGCGTAACAGCATGCAGTATTTGCAGAATTGGGCACAGACATCTCTTTTGCCGGATATCCAGACATACATCGGATCGTTGACCAGCGGTGTGCTCAGCGTGTTTAAGGCGATGCTCAATGTCATCGTAGGGCTCATTGTATCGGTCTATGTGTTGCTTAGCAAGGAAAAGTTTATCGGACAGGCAAAAAAAATAATGTATGCAGTATTCAAGCCGAACCATGCAAATGCTTTGATTGAGACGGCTAGAAAGAGCAATGAGATATTCAGCGGATTTATTACGGGAAAACTGCTGGACTCGGCGATTGTAGGAATGCTTTGCTACATTGTGTTGATCATCATGAAGATGCCATATGCGCTGTTGGTGTCGGTGATTGTCGGGGTGACCAATGTAATACCTTTCTTTGGACCGCTGATCGGTGCTGTGCCAAGCTTCCTCATCATTCTTCTTGCAGAGCCGGTTAAGGGATTATATTTTTTGATTGTGATCCTTGTATTGCAGCAGATAGACGGGAACATCATCGGGCCGAAGATTTTGGGCAATTCCACAGGGCTGACATCCTTTTGGGTGGTGTTTGCCATTTTAGTAGGGGGCGGTTTGTTTGGATGTGCGGGAATGCTTCTGGGCGTGCCTGCTTTTGCGGTCATTTACTATCTGATAAAGAATGCGGTAAACCATGGGCTGGCAAAACGCAAGCTGTCGGTGGAAACAGATGATTACATTGAGCTTCAACGGATTGACAAGGACAGTAATGAGATGATCTATCCGGGAAAAGAGGTTTTGCAGGAGGCAGAGCCAGAAACACCGGATACGGAGGCTGCAGATAACGCAGATGACATAGATAAAAATCCGCGCTCGTGAATTACTTTTTTACGGTCTGCAAGAGCCAAATATTTTTTGACAGACCTTCTGGTGTATGGTAAACTTTGAGATGATGGAATGCCATTTTACCGAGGTGACATATTTTGGATAAATATGAATATAAACTAAAACTGGATGAAATGAAAAGCCTTGCGGCAGAAC
>JAFVCQ010000076.1 GCA_017479085.1 Lachnospiraceae bacterium
CGGGCACGCTAGCTTTGCATAGCTTCGAACTAAGCTCACGTTGTTCGCTAAGGTCTCAGCTATCCGCTTAGCTGCAGACGTAACGGTACTAAATTCGCAGCTTGGGCTGCTCATTAAGGACCGACGTCCGCAGATAGCCCTACATTGTGAAACATATACCATATCCGGCAGTTGTTTACTGGCAAAAGATTAGGGCATGAGTAGGAACGTAATGGTGACAGATAACGTTGTCGGGAGGTGAACAGACTTGACAGTGGAACAGATGAATGTATATAAGATGCGCATTGCACAGGCTGGCATTGCAGAGCTTACGCTGGTCATGTTAGAGATGGAGATGCAGTGGATCGGAGAGGCGCTGGAGGCTTATGAGACACAGGATCAGGAAGTGTTTCTGTCCTGTGTGGAGAAGGCACAGGGGACCCAGGTAGAGCTGATGAATGTCCTGAATCTGGACAATCCGGTGGCAGTGGATGTGTATTCGGTGTTCATCTATATTAATAAGCAGTTGATCCGTGCAAAGCTTAAGCGGGAGCCGTTAGAGCTGGCCAGATGCAGGAAGCTGTTGGAGAAGTATCATGCGAGCTTTCAGGCGATTGCGGATACAGATACAGCAGGGCCGGTAATGGCACAGAGTGAGAAGGTCTATGCCGGTTTGACCTATGGCAGCAGTGGACTGGTGGAGAGCAGTGTAGGCGGAATGGAATTTAAGGTTTGAATGGTAACGAGTGGACTGCACTGTGGGTGTTCCGCTTTTTTTTTACTTGTAACTGCTTGGGAAATTGATTATAATAGGCATATTGGGTATTTTCCTGAATTTCACAGAAATTCCTTGTTAGGATAGTATGCTTTTTATTTATATACAGGAAGAAAAAGAATTAGGAGGACGATAGCATGCGACATTCTATTACAACACGAGTCACTTCTACGGTGTTAGCGGCAGTTATGGTGGTTTCGATGGTCACCTGTGGGCCGGTGCAGACAGAGGTACAGGCAAAAGAGGCGGGAGAACAGGTTCAAGAGCTGGGCTCTGATCCGTTTCAGTCCCGTTTGAATACAGGAGTGGCATATTATGGAGCCGGAGAGGATACGTCCGGAACCGAAAGTGGTGGTTCGACGGAACAGGCCGGAACCCCGGAGACAGTTGCCAGTGAGACGACTACCAGTGAGACCGCAAGTACAGGGAGCGAAGGCACAGGCGGCTCCGGTCAGACAGAGGAGAAACCGGCACCGGTATTGAATTCGATTACAGCGACTCTCGCAGAGACCAGTTATTTTATCGACGATGCGATCGCATGGGAGAAGCTGGTCGTGACAGCCACGTATTCCGATAACACGACGAAGACAATTCCGAAGGCAACGGAGGAGCAGCCGGACGGGTATACTCTGACGGATGCAGACAAGGTGGATATGACGAAGGCGGGTACCTATACAGTGACCGTTACCTATCAGGAGAAGACGACGACCGTTACCATTACGGTTACAGAACCGGCAGAGCTGACCGGAATCACGGCAGCGAAGACACAGATCTATTATACACAGGATGACAGTATCACATGGGATGATCTGACCATTACGGCAACGTACTCCAATGGAGTGACGAAGACCATTACGGGGCAGCAGGAGGGAGTGGCAATCGGCAGCTGTGATCTGAGCAGTGTAGGTGAGAAGCAGGTTACGATTGCCTATACGGATTACAAGGAGGGTCAGAAAAAAACACCGGTCACGAAGGAGACGACGGTGACTCTGCGTATACGCAATGTCATGTCTAAGCTGTCCGCTAAGAAGACGCAAAAGACCTATACGGTAAATGATATTCTGAATCTGGATGATTTGACCGTAACCGTATACTATAATAATGACAAACGGAAAAAGACACTGACGAAGTTGGATTATTCGACAAACGCAGCCAGCCTGAAGCTGGCACCCTCCGGCAAAAAGACGCTGACGATCTCCTATACGGAAAAGGATATTTTTACAGGAGTGGAGACGACACTGACCACTTCGATCAAGCTTACGGTTAACGTGCCGGAGGTTCCGATCAAAAATGGAGTGCGGACGGCCAATGTGCTGGATTTTGGGGCAGATCCGAGCGATCTGTTGACGGATAAGGCAGCCATTCAGGATGCGCTGGATGTGGCAGCCTCCGCAGAGGTACCGCTGGTGGTATATATACCGAAGGGAACCTATTACATTGGAAATCCACTGTATATCCACTCCAATACGACTCTGCAACTGGATCCGGAGGCAGTTATCATCCGTAATTCGGAATTGAAAGCGGGAGATGGGAGAGATGGTGTCAACCACAATATGCTCAAGGTTGCCAATTCCGGTAAGGTCACGAATACAGTCGGTGGCTATGATAATGGCAAGAATATCGTGATCGAGGGCGGAACATGGGACGGAGGCAATGTTGCGAAAGCTAATACGACCAGTAACGTGATCAATATTGGACATGCACAGAATGTGATTGTTCGCAATACAACGATCAAGAATTGTTATGGAAGCCATCTGATCGAGTTTGCAGGGGTTAAGAATGCGGAGGTATATGGATGTACCTTCAGCGGATTCCGCAAAGAGGCAGGTGGTGTGGAGAGTGAGGCGATTCAGTTAGATGTCTGTAACAGTGATTGGAATGCCGCTTATATGACGGATGGTACGGCATGCAGCGATATCTCGGTTCATGATAATGTATTTACCGGTTATCCGGTAGCGGTGGGAAATCATCATCTGCTGGACGGACATCACAATAAGAATATCACGATTACCAACAACAAGATCACCTATACATCCGGAAAGGGGTATCAGGGTATTTATCTGTATGGCTGTGATAACTCGAAGGCGGAGAACAATACCATTTCCGGTTTTGAGAATGGTATGAAGGCATATGGCTGTGTCGGCTATTCGATGAGCAAGAATACGATCAGCAATTGTAATTTTGGAATTGTGTCTGCCGGAGGAAGCACGGGCACCCTTAGCTCGAATCAGATATCCAATACATTTTATCAGGGAATCTTTGTATATGATACGAGCAAGCTCACTTCGATTACCAAGAATACACTGACCAATGTGGGAACCAGTGCAAGTGCGCCACGGGATGGGATTGCAGTATGTGGAAGCGGCAGCAGCGTGACCTCGATCACGGGCAATACGATCAATACCAGCAAGCGGCATGGTGTTTATGTCTATTCCGGTGCACAGGTGACGAAGATCAATACGAATGTGATCTCGAACACGTCAGGATCCGGAATCTGTGTGGCAGATTCCAAGACAAAAGTGAAATTCAAGTCCAATCAGATGACAAGTGTGGGAACGAATGCCATCAAGGTTGCGAATTCCACTTATGTAAAGCAGAAGTACACCTTTGCTCCGAAGGTGAAGAAGCTGAATCTCAAAGCGGGAACGATGAAGATCAAGGCGAATCATCTGAAGAAGGTTCAGTTGAAGTTTAAGAAAAAGAGTTACTCTGCAAGCACCACGAAAAGTACATACACCTTAAAATATAAGGCTTATAAGAAAAAAGTAACTTCAGCAGAGGCACTTTTTACGGATAAATATAAGAATGTGATCACGAGAAAGATCACGGTCAAGTAGTAAGGACCTCAAACCTGTGTGTACTGGCAAAGCGGTAAATAGTAACCAGCCGGAGGAATTTGATTCACTCCGGCTGTTTTTTTAGCTTGATATAGATGAAAAGCTATGATATGATGGCAAAAGATAGTAATTTTAGAATGGTTCAGAACAGGACCCGAATATCAAAAATTCCACCTGTGTGACTGGAAGGATTGACCATAGCTCACAGCGGTGTATCGGCAAACAGAAGTACAACTGCACAGGTGAAAAATTCAAAGACGGGAGGGCAACAAATGAGAGCAAGTGGAGTATTATTGCCGGTCAGCAGTCTTCCTTCCAGATATGGAATCGGCTGTTTTTCGGAAGAGGCTTATACGTTTGTGGATCAACTGGCGGAGGCCGGACAATCCTATTGGCAGATTCTGCCTTTGGGGCCGGTGGGCTATGGGGATTCCCCGTATCAGTCTTTTTCTACCTTTGCGGGCAATTGTTATTACATTGATCTGGACAAGCTGATCGGGCGGGGATGGCTGACCCGGGCAGAGTGTGATGCAGTGGATCTGGGAACGGATGACCGCTATGTGTATTATGAGAAGGAATATCTTGGCCGATACGGTCTTCTTCGGAAAGCATTTGAGAGAAGCGGTGTAGAGCAGACGCAGGCATTTCAGGACTTTGTGGAGCAGGAAAAGGAGTGGCTTCCGGATTATGCTCTGTTTATGGCGTTGAAGGATCAGCATGGTGGCAGGCCTTGGGATACATGGGAGGAAGCGCTTCGCAATCGGGAGGAGAAGGCCATTGCGGAGAAAAGACTGGAATGTAAGTCGGAGATTCAGTTCCATGAATTTTTACAATATGAATTTTATCGCCAGTGGAGAGCACTCAAATCCTATGCCAATCAGAAGGGAATTCAGATCATAGGGGATATTCCGATCTATGTGTCTTATGACAGTTCGGATGCATGGACTTCGAGAGAATTGTTCCAGTTTGATTCGGACGGGAAGCCGAAGGCGGTTGCAGGCTGTCCGCCGGATGCGTTTTCCGAGCTGGGTCAGCTGTGGGGGAACCCGCTTTATGACTGGGACTATCACAGGAAGACAGGATTTGCGTGGTGGCTGCGGCGAATCGGACACTGTTTTTCCATCTATGATGTTGTCCGGATCGATCACTTCCGGGGATTTGATGAGTACTATTCCATTCCATTTGGACACACGGATGCAAAGCGTGGGAAGTGGGAGAAGGGGCCGGGTATGGAGCTGTTCGAAAAGGTGAATCAGACCTATCCGGATCAGGAGATCATTGCAGAGGATCTTGGTTTCATTACGGATTCCGGTCGCCAACTGGTGAAGGACAGCGGTTATCCGGGCATGAAGGTTCTGGAATTTGGTTTTGATACCAGAGGGGATACGACTTCAGATTATCTTCCGTTTATGTACAGCAACAATACGGTGGTATATACGGGTACGCATGACAACGAGACCTTGACGCAGTGGTTCTGTGACAGTATCCCGCCGGAGGACAAGCGCGCAGTAAGGAATTTTCTGTGTAATTATGAGACACCGGATGAGGAGATCTATTTTCCGATGATCTGTGCGGCTATGGGCAGTGTCAGCAGGATGTGTATCCTTCCGATGCAGGATCTGCTTGGATACGGGAGCGAGGCACGGATGAACACGCCGTCTACGCTTGGCAACAATTGGAAGTGGAGATTGCGAAAGGGTGAATTTTCAGCCGCTTTGGTGCAGACACTATACGAGACGACCAAAGTGTATGGCAGACTGAATCCGGCATGCGTTACTCTGAAACTCCAAGAAGTCGAGCCCAAAGGGCGATGACTGATTGGCTAAGTTTCCGGTATACGTAGTGTACTTAGAGAATTCAAGCCCAAAG
>JAFVCQ010000077.1 GCA_017479085.1 Lachnospiraceae bacterium
TGGATGCCACCCCGCTCTCAAAATAGGATTGAAAAATCGGTCGATGCAGTGCATATACATCACAGGTTTCAAAAAATTCGTTCAGATCCACATCCTTTTGCCGGCCAAACAGCTCCCGGATCCACTCCAGCAAAGGCTCATACGCACCGGACATACTGGTAATATCATAGGAATGATATAAAAAACACACCTCTTCCCGCGTCTCTGCCAAAGATTGGATGTAATCGGATGACAGATCAAAGGTATTGTAGTGTTCGATCAACAAAAAACCGGTATCCGACACCCCCAAATTCAACAACATGGAATCAATCAGATTCGGAATATAATCTTCCTGCATTGTCTCTGCCATATTTCTCCTCCCATCAAAATTGAGTAATTTTACCATAATTTTACTACTTTTTTGTGGATTTTTCAATATCTTTTTACATGCCCCTGCTCCTTACAGCACGAATGGGACTCCATCGAGATGCCCACCTTGCCGGAACATAACCGGCAAGAATCCCAAGTATAACCGAAAACACAACAGCGGAGCTTGAAAGCCAGAGCGGGATCACCGCAATGGTCGTTCCCTTGGGCAGCTCCAGAAGACGTACTGCAAGCTTATTGATACATAATCCGGTGATTCCATAGGACATCACAATTCCGATCAGACCACCGATTCCTCCCAGAATACCGGATTCCAACAGAAACAGGCAGAGCAGATCATCGGTGTCACATCCTAACACCCTCAGGATTCCAATTTCACTGATGCGGTCGTAGACAGATGTCGTCATCGTATTGCCAATACCGATCACTGCCACGACAAGTGCGATCATTCCAATTCCTCCGAGCAGAAACTGGGCAATCTTGATCTCCTTCTGCATGGCATCCACATACTCCTTATCATTTTCCACCTGATATCCCATATCCTTCAGGGCATCCATGACCGTTTCCACATGTGTGATGTCATCCACCTCCACAATTGCACAGTTATAGATCCACTCCCGGTAGTTCTCTCCATTTTCCTGCGTAGGCTGTCCGGGAATGATTCCGTTTTTTGCAATCCGTTTCAAATATTGTTTCAACACATCAATATTACAGTAAATCTGATAATCTCTTCCATCTAACATTCCGACGATTGGAAACCTATCTTTCTTGTCCACACCATCTGTTTCCTCCTTAAAGACCTTCTCCATCTTCCTGCCGGTCAGATTCCGCTTTTCCTCATCCTCTTTGTAAAGATCAGAATAACTCTCATAAGACCCCTTTTTTAGGAACATATCCTGTACATCATATCCCATCAGAAGCTCCGGCTTTCCTGCATCCGGATTCGGAAGCTCTCCTTCCTTCACGCTGAGTGTACGCAGATACGACTCCGGCACACCCACCAACGGTGTGTATACATCAAACCGGTTATATGTCATACCGGCAGGCAGCTCCAGTTCCGGGTATACATTCTCCACATGTTCTATCGCCTGCATATCCGCCAGCTTTCGGTCTGTGACCATCCTGTCCTTCCGTTTGCCCCCCGACACACCATATACGGCAATTCTGGTAACATTGACTGTACTTTCCATATCCGACAGCAGTTCTCTTTTGATACCGATTCCAATCGCCATCAGAGACACAATGGAGATTACACCGATCACAACTCCGAGAATGGTCAGCGCTGTCCGCACACCCCTTTGTCTCATATTTGTAATACATAGCTGCCATATCCAATTCATGCTTCCCCCTCCATTCCTTCTGAATTCGTGTAAAACACCCATGCTTCCAAAAGCGCTGCAGGCTCACACAGGGCATCAGTCTATAAATTCCTCTAACAATCTCTGCTTGTGCTTTCTGTGTCTGTAATACAGAAAGATCACGATACCGGACACAAGTATCACGGCCAGACCCTTCATGATCGTTCGAAGCAATGCGGCGGTATCCGGCCCCTCCTTCACCTTCTCCAGATTCTTATACTCGGGTTTCACGACTACGATCTGAAATGGCATCTCCTCCTGATAGACATTGCCCTCCTTATCTTCATAGGATACGACAATCCGGTTATCCATGTGATCCATCTCTGCTACCCTGACTGCCTTTGTGAGGATATCAATTCCTTCACTTTTTCCCGATTCAATGTTACCTATGAATTCACTTGCCTGCTCAAGATTATCACTGGTCACCACAGCCGTCGCATTGTAAACCGTTCCGCCTCCCAGATTATTCACCTCTGCAATCAGCTCCACCGTATCTCCCAGCTCCACCTGTAGCTTCTCCGTAAAGAAACCGGTAAGTGCGATTCGGTTCTTTACAGAGACCGGAATAAAAAGAGAGTCCTCCACCGTATACTCCCAGCCTCCCGTATTCTCATATTCCGTCTTGACAGACAGCTTGTAGGCCTTCTCCTCCAGTCCGTTGATTGCTTTCATCGGAAAGGAAAAGGTCTGCTCACTGTCTGCATCGATCTGTTCACTGTAAGACGTTCCGGCTCCCTCTGCCGGCAGCAGTTCCCCATTTTCCGTATAAATGGTAAGCTTTAGATTCTTTACTGCTTTCTGCGCCGTATTTTTCAGAGTGATCGTCAGGGTGAACTCCCCGCCTGCGATCACTTTTCCCTCCTTCACCTTATAATCGGACACCA
>JAFVCQ010000078.1 GCA_017479085.1 Lachnospiraceae bacterium
AAGCGGTCCGTCAGGGCTTTACAAAGGAAGATATCGTAGTGGACGGGCTGGTGGCTACGGTGGGAGCCAATAAGAATGCGGCATTAGAGACGCTGGAGACGATTGCATACTGCAAGGAGGAGATGGGGCTGGCAACGATCTGCGGATTGTCCAATATTTCCTTTGGACTGCCGGAACGGGGCTTTGTCAACACGGCATTTCTCACGATGGCAATTTCCAGAGGACTTACGATGGCGATTGCAAATCCGTCCCAGACCCTTTTGATGAATGCGGCATTTGCATCGGATCTGCTGATCAATAAGGCAGAGGCGGATGTCCGTTACATTGAAAATGTAAGGCCGCTTTCAGTGGTGGCCGGAGGTGCGGCTCCGGTACAGAAGGCGGGAGGCAAACAGGAGGAATCCGCAGGCACCGAATCAACCGGAACCCATTCCAGACTCTTTGACAATGTGTTAAAGGGCAATAAGCGCACGATGATCGCAGACGTGGAGGCTTATTTAAAGGAGGGGAACAGTCCGCAGTCCATCATTGAGGAGCACCTGATTCCGGCGATCAATGAGGTCGGTGTCCTGTTTGATCAGAAGAAATATTTTCTTCCCCAGCTCATTTCCTCCGCAGAGACGATGGAGCTGGCGATCTCCCATGTGGAACCGCTGCTCCCAAAGGCAGAGGGTGGAACCGGGATGCCGACGATCGTGGTGGCAACCGTGGAAGGCGACATTCACGATATCGGGAAGAATCTGGTGGTTCTGATGCTGAAGAATTACGGCTACCGGGTGATCGACCTCGGCAAGGATGTCCCGAAAGAAACGATCATTGAGACAGCCATAAAGGAAAATGCAAGCATTATTGGCCTGTCAGCCCTTATGACCACTACGATGATGCGGATGAAGGATGTCGTGGAATATGCAAAGGAAAAGAATGTCTCTGCAAAGATCATCATCGGTGGCGCTGTCATCACCCAGAGCTTTGCGGATGAGATCGGCGCAGACGGCTATTCCAGAGATGCCGCCGAAGCCTGCCGGCTGGTAGAACGCCTTTTGGCGGAGAATTAAGAAATTGACTGATAAAATATATTTGACATGCAGACAGAACGTTGCTACAATGTTACTAGTTGCGTGAAAATGTGTTATATGGTTTAGAAGGGCACATTTGATTGTAAAAGCCTAAGCTGCACGTCCGGGAATCGTGGCAGACTGATTGGGTAACTTATTGTGAAAGGTGGAATGAAAGTGAAGAAAATGGTATTGTCTCTGTTGGTCGATAATACATCAGGTGTATTGAGCCGGGTAGCAGGTCTGTTTAGTAGAAGGGGATATAACATCGACAGCCTGTCGGTTGGTGTGACAGAGAATCCGAAGTATTCCAGAATGACAGTTGCGGTGAGCGGTGATGATCTGACCCTTGCCCAGATTGCGAAGCAGCTCAACAAGCTGGAGGATGTGGTAGAGATAACCGAGCTGAAGGATGGAGAGTCTGTGTGCAGGGAGCTGGTATTGGTGAAGGTCAAGACCAATCGGGAGGAGAAGCAGCAGATTATTGCGATTACCGATGTATTCCGCGCTAAGATTGTGGACGTCTCAATTGAATCGCTGATGATTGAGCTGACGGGGAATGCCAATAAGATTGAGGCATTTATCGGTCTGTTAGACGGATTTGAGATCGAGTCGATTGTGAGGACAGGTCTGACAGGATTAACAAGAGGTAATACTGGTTCTGGTACACCGCATAACGGGTGATCTTCATCCGTTGATCGTTGGAGTAGCAGGTATCAGTGATACATAAAAATTTTAGGAGGAACCAGAAAATGGCAAAGATTTTTTATCAGGAAGATTGTAACTTATCATTATTGGATGGCAAGACGATTGCAGTGATCGGTTATGGAAGTCAGGGTCATGCGCATGCACTCAATGCAAAGGAATCAGGCTGTAATGTAATCATTGGCTTGTATGAGGGAAGTAAGTCATGGGCAAAGGCAGAGGCACAGGGCTTTGAGGTTTATACAGCAGCAGAGGCAGCCAAGAGAGCAGATATCATTATGATCCTGATCAATGATGAATTACAGGCAGATATGTATAAGGCAGAGATTGAGCCGAACTTAGAGGCGGGCAACATGTTAATGTTTGCACATGGATTCAACATCCACTTTGGATGTATTGTTCCGCCGAAGGATGTGGATGTTACGATGATCGCTCCGAAGGGACCTGGTCACACCGTTCGTTCCGAGTATCAGGCCGGTAAGGGAGTTCCTTGTCTGGTGGCAGTAGAGCAGGATGCAACCGGACAGGCACAGGAGATCGCGCTGGCTTATGCGCTGGCAATCGGTGGAGCGAGAGCAGGTGTTCTGGAGACGACCTTCCGTACCGAGACAGAGACCGATCTGTTTGGTGAGCAGGCAGTTCTCTGTGGTGGTGTATGTGCGCTGATGCAGGCTGGATTTGAGACACTGGTTGAAGCCGGTTATGACCCGAGGAATGCATATTTTGAATGTATTCATGAGATGAAGCTGATCGTAGATCTGATCTATCAGTCAGGCTTTGCCGGAATGCGCTACTCCATCTCCAACACGGCTGAGTATGGTGATTATATTACCGGACCGAAGATCATCACTGAGGATACGAAGAAGGCCATGAAGCAGATTCTTTCCGATATTCAGGACGGTTCTTTTGCAAAGCAGTTCCTGTTAGATATGTCACCTGCGGGACGTCAGGTACACTTTAAGGCAATGAGAAAGTTAGCTGCGGAACATCCGTCAGAGGTTGTCGGTGAGGACATTCGTAAGCTGTATAGCTGGAATGGAGAGGACAAGCTGATTAACAACTAAATGACCTTTCAAGGGGCTGCTGCATTTACAAAAGAGTGCAACGGCTCCTTTTCTGCTCCTGTGTCAATGAATCATATATAAGGGATTGGTTATGAAAAAAAAGAGTATAGGAATTATCGGTATTTGTATGGTGTTGGCAGTGGTCCTGACTGCCTGTGGATCTGGAAAGGAATGGGTTTTCTCTGTGAACGGAGAGAAGCTTTACGATAAAGAGGTAACGATTTTTGGGCTGATATATACAAAGGAATATCATATTGTGGACGCAGAACGGCTGCCGGACTACTATGATGAGGAGAAGGGACAGACGTATGCGGAATTCTATAAGCAGGGATTGAAGGATGAGATTCTGTCAGTCGTTCTGCTTTACACAGAGGCAAAGAAGGATGGCTGTAAGCTGACAAAGGAGGCAAAGCAGGAAGTCCGGGCGGATGCAGAGGCATTGGTGGAGAGCTATGGAGAGGAATGGTTGAAAAAAAAGGATATCAGTGTCTCAGATGTGGAGCGCATCTATGAAATGAAATATCTGGGAGATGCCTATGTGGAAGGTCTGTCCGGAGATACGGAGGAACAGGAGGAGACAACAGAGCAGCAGCGGTATGTGAAGGTGTATCAGGTGACGTTTCCGACGGTTCTGACAGATGAGAACGGAATGGTGCAGTCGGATTCGGAAGGGGAATTACGCATGCGCTCTGAGGACGAGTGCCGGCAGATGGAGGAGCAGGCTGCCACTTTTGCAGAGCAGGCACAGGCGGGCGAAGACATGGAGACATTGCTTCGGGATTGTGACCAGACAGTCACCGGTATGGAAAAATATCTGAAATATGCCGATCTGGATGCGGACTATCAAAAAGAGATTGACGGACTTGCCATAGGAGGAATCAGCAATGTGATCCCGTCCGCGTATGGCTATTATGTGGTAAAGCTGCTGGATAAGGATGCCGCAGAGCATGCCGCGCTTTTGAAAAAACATGAGACGGATTCCGATACGCAACAGGGCAGACAGGAGCTTCTCGAGAAATTATATGCCACGTATGTGCGGCCGGATCAGAATTATGAGAATGAAGAACGATGGGACACGGTCCGCATCAGCTCCTATATAAAGTGAGCGGACGGTCCCGGAATCGTTACCTGCACATGCTGTTACAGACGGTTTGCAATGGAATCATACAGGTCTAATACGCAGTGCTCATCCTGTGCAAAATGCGCACAGTTCAGACAGCTTGTACAGTCGCTGTCCACACAGTTTGACAGCTCGTTGTCCGTGGTCTTTGCATAGGAACTGCACCGCTGCGCTACATTCTCATACGTTTGTTTTGAACTTCTCATGATCATGCTCCTTTATCATATACTATAAAGCTGCCGTCCGTGTGTGAAAACCGATACCGGAATCGGAGACGGACGGTAACCGTGAAATGGTTACAGGAATAGTATGACTTGACAAGATATATTTCATTCAGTAATATGGAAGAATAAAATTTTTATTTTTAGGAGGATATTTTTTTGGAACCCGACGCGAGTTTACAGATTGTTGTGATTGTGATTTTGATTTTTCTGTCGGCCTTTTTCTCCTCGGCGGAGACTGCGCTTACAACGGTGAACAAACACCGGCTGCGGGCATTGGCAGAGGAGGGGAATAAGAACGCAGAGAGGGTGCTTAAGCTGATCTCGAATCCGTCCAAGATGCTGAGTGCGATCCTGATTGGGAATAACATTGTGAATATATCGGTTTCTGCTCTGGTGACGACGGTGACAACCCGGTTGGTGGGAAGCAGATTTATTGGTGTATCCACCGGGATATTGACATTGGTCCTTCTGTTGTTTGGAGAGATTACGCCAAAGTCACTGGCAACGTTGTACAGCGAGAAGATATCCCTGTTGTATATCCATATCATTGCACCGCTTACGTCTCTTCTGACACCGGTGATCTGGGTGGTCGATCAGCTCAGCAATGGAATTTTTTTTGTTCTGCGCGTAGACCGGGAAAAGGCCAAAAATCTGATGACGGAGGGTGAGCTGCGGACGATCGTGGATGTCAGCGTGGAGGACGGTGTGCTGGAAAAAGAAGAGAAATCCATGATCAACAACGTGGTGGATTTTGGGGA
Source organism: Lachnospiraceae bacterium (assembly GCA_017479085.1). Lineage (GTDB taxonomy): Bacteria > Bacillota > Clostridia > Lachnospirales > Lachnospiraceae > CAG-590. The sequence goes on from JAFVCQ010000078.1 coordinate 4,927, forward strand.
TTCTATGGCGAAGGATGTCATGGTTCCGCGGGCCGATATGGCCTTTGTCTCCGTGGATGCGACATATGACGAATTGTTTGAGACGTTTGAGAGGGAGCACTATTCCAGACTTCCGGTCTATGATGACAACCGGGACACCGTGATCGGGATTGTGTATCTGAAGGATTTGTTTTTCTATCAGAATCAGAAAAAGACAGGCCCTTTCCGGGTGCGCAATATTATGCGCAAACCTTTTTTTGTATATGAGTATCAGAAGACCTCATCTATTATGGCGGAGATGCGGAATGGATTTGTCTCTCTGGCGATCGTGCTGGATGAATATGCGGCGGCAGTGGGACTGATCACGATCGAAGATCTGATCGAAGAGATTGTCGGTGAGATCCGTGACGAATTTGACATGGACGAGCTGGAGATGATCACCAAGCTTGGAGAACACCGCTATGAGATCGATGCGGCGATGAAGCTCAGTGATCTCGAGGACAGCATCGGAGTGAAATTGGAATCAGAGGATTACGATTCGCTGGGCGGTTATGTGATCGAGCTGTTGGATCATCTGCCGAATGCGGGGGAGACTGTGAAGAAAGACGGTATTACATTTAAAGTATTATCCATAGAGAAAAACCGGATTGACAGGGTGGCTATGAGTGTGGATCCGGAATTACAGGAAGAATGATGTAAGAGAGGTAGAGAGATGATTAGTGCGAATAATGTGACATTGCGGTTTGGAAAGAAAGCGTTGTTTGAGGATGTGAATATCAAATTTACGGAGGGCAACTGCTATGGTCTGATCGGTGCCAATGGTGCCGG
>JAFVCQ010000079.1 GCA_017479085.1 Lachnospiraceae bacterium
ATCCCCTCTATTCTGTCCATTCCATCACACTTGATTCGAGGAAAGATGCAGGTTGTGAATCCCATTTTTGCAGCCACCTTGACTCTTCTTGCCGCAATGGATAACACTCTCACTTCTCCTGACAAACCCACTACGCCAAAGATAATGGTATGCGCATCCACCGGTGTATTCTTGAAGCTGGATACCAGAGCCACAATGACTCCCAAATCGATCGCCGGCTCATTCAGACGCATCCCGCCTGCCAGATTCACATAGGCATCATTGCCCGCCAACATCAGCCCTGCTCTTTTTTCCAAAACAGCCATCAGCAAATTCACACGATTATAATCAATCCCCACCGAAGTTCTCCGGGGCAGATTAAAATTTGACTGACAAACGAGAGCCTGAATCTCAATCAAAATCGGTCTGGTTCCCTCCATAGAACATACCACCACCGAACCGGCTGCATCCAGCGGCCTGCCATTCAACATGACCTGTGATGGATTGTCCACCTCATACAGTCCCGTATCTTTCATTTCAAAAACACCAATCTCATTGGTAGAACCGAACCGGTTCTTGACGCCTCTCAGTACCCGGTACACTGCATTTTTTTCACCTTCGAAGTACAGAACGGTATCTACCATATGCTCCAGTGTTCTCGGTCCTGCCACCATTCCCTCTTTTGTCACATGTCCTACAATAAAAATGGCAATATTTAACTGCTTTGCAATCCGCATCAGTCTTCCGGTTACTTCCCGCACCTGTGATACACTTCCCGCACCGCTTCCCACTTCCTCTAAATACATCGTCTGAATCGAATCGATCACTACGACCTCCGGCATTACCTTCGTGATGGCGCCCTCAATTGAATCCAGATTGGTTTCACAAAGCAGCAGCATATCCTTTGTGAAGCCTCCAAGACGTTCTGCCCTGATTTTAATCTGTTGCAGTGATTCCTCCCCCGAAGTATATAACACACTGCAACCCGAATCCGTCAGATTCCGACACACCTGCAACAGTAATGTGGATTTGCCTATTCCCGGATCTCCTCCGACCAGCGTCAACGACCCTTTCACAATTCCTCCACCTAAAACCCTATCCAGTTCTCTCATCCCTGTGCCAATTCGTGTGTCTTCCGATGTAGTAACTTTCAAAATACTGGTAGGCGCTGCCGCCTCTGTTCTGCCAGAATGCTTACCAGCGCCTACTATCCGTTTCTCCTCTACAAATGTATTCCACTTCCGGCAACCCGGACATTGCCCAAGCCACTTCGTGGATTCATGACCGCACTCCTGGCAAAAATATACCTGTTTTGCTTTTGCCATGCCTGTTCTTCTCCCGTTACTTACAGTTTTTCAATCTTAATTGTGGAAATCTGTCCCGGATTCAACTCCACACTCAGATTCAGCTTGCCTCCCAAATTCGTTTTGACAGAACCCGCACTCTTTCCATCAATTACGGTTACATATTCCTGTCCTGCTTCCAGCTCCAATGTGATCTGTGAATCTTCCGTACCCTCTACCTCAAACTCAACCACATCATCAGCCGATCTGAATCCATGAACAACCGTTCCCGGAACCGATTCGTATACAAAGGAACCATTCTTCTCCAGCTTTGTAATTTCCCTGAATGTCTTAATCTTATATTTGTCCCCCTTGAATTCAAAGCCATCCAATTTTGTCTTAGTAGCCAATTCATAATTACCAAAATCCAATGCACCATTCTCTTCCTTGATCAGTTCATTTACTACTGCCATTTACTCATCCTCCTGTATTTTTCTCACTCTAATTCCTGTCCACCTTAGGAACTGTTCCTTATCCGTGCGGAAACGTTACAATTCTCTTTATAGTATACAATATATACAGAGCTTTTTCCAGTCATTTTTTTAATTTCACAGTACTTTAAATTTGACACCCGTCTTTACGACGGATACACGAACGGTCTGTCCGGCGGAGATTGCTCCTTCCAGAATTTCCTCTGCCATTCTGTCCTCAATCTCATTCTGAATCGCACGTTTCAACGGTCTTGCACCGTATTTTTTATCATATCCCTTTTCGAAGATATAATTTTTCACCGTATCACCATAGCGGAAATCAATATTCATCTGCTGTTTTACCCGATATGCAAAATTGCGAAGCAGCAGGTCTGCAATCTGCTTTACCTCATCCTGATTCAGGGTACGGAATACGATTGTATCATCAATCCGATTCAAAAACTCAGGCTTAAACAGGTGCTTCACTTCCTCCATCACGCCATTTTTCATATATTCATGATCCTTCTCATCAGAGGAATCCGTGCTGAATCCCAGCTTTTTGGGTTCCATAATACGGGCTGCCCCTGCATTGCTGGTCATGATGATAATGGTATTTTTGAAATCGACCTTCCGGCCCTGTGCATCAGTCACATGTCCATCATCCAGAATCTGAAGCAGCACATTAAAAATATCTACATGTGCCTTTTCAATCTCATCAAACAGAATCACGGAATACGGATTCTTCCTGACCTTCTCACTGAGCTGTCCGCCCTCCTCGAATCCCACATATCCCGGAGGGGAACCGATCATTTTGGATACACTGTGTTTTTCCATATACTCAGACATGTCTACCCGGATCAGAGCCTTTTCATCTCCAAAAACGGCCTCTGCAAGTGCCTTGGACAGTTCTGTTTTCCCCACTCCGGTCGGCCCAAGAAACAGAAAAGAGCCAATCGGACGTTTGGGATCCTTAAGACCTACTCTTCCCCTTTTAATCGCTTTTGCGACTGCTTCAACCGCCTCGTTCTGTCCAACCACACGCTTGTGCAGAATATCCTCTAAATGAAGCAGCCTCTTTGTTTCCTCCTCCCGCAGACGACTTACCGGAATCTTCGTCCACTCGGAAACAACCGCCGCAATATCTTCCTCCTGAAGCTCCAAATGCTGCTGCTTCATATTATTCTCATGCTTTTTCTTCAGTTTTTCCAGTTTTTCCTCCAAAAGCTTTAACGCCAGCTTCGTCTCATGCGCTGCCTCCAGATCATTATCTATAAACGCCTGATCCAGTTCCACATTGAGATCGGCTATCTCCTTTTCAACCTCCTGCATCTGCGGAGTCCTCTTGGATGCTGCCAGTTTCTTCTTTGCAGCAGCCTCATCCATCAGGTCGATCGCTTTGTCCGGCAAAAAACGGTCATTCAAATAGCGCACTGCCAGCTTCACACACGCCGTTACCGCCTCGTCACTGATGGTCAGTCCATGATGAAATTCATAGCACGGACGCAGCCCCTTCAGAATATCAATCGCCTCCTGCTCTGTCGGTTCATGCACTGTGACCGGCTGGAATCTCCTCTCTAATGCAGCATCCTTCTCGACATATTTGCGATACTCTGCCGTAGTCGTAGCTCCGATCATCTGGATCTCTCCTCTCGACAACGCAGGCTTTAAGATATTGGACGCATCAATAGCACCCTCCGCGCCACCTGCACCAATAATGGTATGCAGCTCATCCACAAACAGTATGACATTGCCAACCTGAGTTACCTCTTGAATCAATTTCTTGATCCGTTCCTCAAACTCTCCACGATACTTCGAACCCGCCACCATACCGGACATATCCAATGACAGCAGACGCTTCCCCATAACCGTCTCAGGCACATCCCCTGTCACGATCATCTGTGCGAGCCCTTCGACGATCGCAGTCTTACCCACTCCCGGTTCTCCAACGAGACATGGGTTATTCTTCATGCGCCGGCTTAAAATTTGCACGACCCGCTGCATCTCATCCTCTCTCCCCACCACCGGATCCAGTCTGCCCTCTTTCGCCAGCTTTGTAAAATCTCTCGAATACTGATCCAGTGTAGGCGTAGCCGATTTGCCCTTTTTCTCTTTTGATTTCAGACTGTTCAGTTCACTTTTTGCAACAGCCGGATCCAGCCCCATTGCAGCCAGTACATCGGCATACAGCTTCGTTGTCGCAATATTCATTGCAGTCAGCAGGCGGAACGCAACACTGTCCGGATGTTTCAATATTGCAATCAACAGATGTTCTGTTCCCACCTGCTTTGCCTTGAATTTTGATGCTTCCTTGTTTGCAAGCTCCAGAATATCCATACAGCGCTTTGAAAATTCAGCTTTCTCCGCTAAGGCTACATTCCTGTTATCCATCATCAACTGACTGGTCAGATTCTCCAAACGCTCCTCATCCACACCGTTCTTGCTCAAAACTGCGGAGGCCATACCATTCTTTTCCTTCAAAAGACCGAGCAACAGATGTTCACTGCCCACATACTCCTGTGTCATCTGTGCTGCAATCTTCTTTGCATACCGCAAAGCGTTATTCGCACTCTTCGTATAATTCTGCTTCATTGCCCTCTCCAATCCTATCTATCATTCTATGTCTTATCCCTCCAGTGTACAATCCCGATGACATTTCGTCCTGCCTTACATCCTCCATGCATATTCGGATGCTCTGTCAATCTTCAAGGAATATCGCACCCCGGTATAGTGGACACAAAGGGACTGTAAGTCTGTCACAGTCCCCTCCTTTGTATTCTTACTTACGGCTGTTCGTCAATCGCCTTGCCGATATCATGCCGCATATACTTGTTTTCAAACGTAATCCAACCGGTTGCCTCATAGGCATTCGCTCTCGCACTCACCAAATCCTCACCCGTTGCAGTCACACCTAATACGCGTCCGCCATTGGTCACAATCTGTCCATCCGTCTCCTTGGTGCCGGCATGGAATACATAATAGCCTTCTTTATCTTCAAACATCTCCAGTCCCCGAATCGGATATCCCTTCTCATAAGAAACCGGATACCCGTCAGATGCCAACACCACACAGACAGCAGCATTGTTCTCAAATTCCAACTCGATCTCATCCAGTCTGCCCTCTATGCATGCTTCTATGACATCTATCATATCGTTCTTCATGCGCGGCAATACCACCTGTGCCTCCGGATCTCCAAACCGGGCATTAAATTCTAACACCTTTGTCCCCTTATCCGTAATCATCAATCCCGTAAAGAGCACACCGATAAAATCTCTGCCCTCTGCTTTCATGGCAGCGATCGTCTTCTTATAAATCTCCTCCTGACAGAACGCATCGATTTCCTGTGTATAGAACGGACTCGGAGAAAAGGTTCCCATACCGCCGGTATTCAACCCCTGATCTCCATCCTTCGCGCGCTTGTGATCCTGTGCAGAGGTCATTGTCTTAATTGTCGTTCCATCGCAGAATGCAAGCACCGAAACCTCCCGACCGGTCATGAATTCCTCAATCACAAGCTTATTGCCGGCATCGCCAAAATGCTTATCCAGCATGATCTCTTTGACACCTGCGCGCGCCTCCTCCAGATTCTGACAGATCAATACCCCCTTCCCCAGAGCAAGCCCATCCGCCTTCAACACAATCGGAAAATCTGCCGTCTCCAGATAGGCCAACGCAGCCTCCGCATTGTCGAAATTCTCATAGGCAGCCGTTGGAATTCCATACTTTTTCATCAGATCTTTTGAAAATGTCTTCGATCCCTCAATAATCGCTGCATTCCTCCGGGGACCAAACACCTGAAGTCCCTCCTGCTCAAAGGCATCTACACAACCCGCCACCAACGGATCATCCGGCCCTACAATCGTCAGATCAATCGCCTTCTCCTTTGCAAATGCAACCAGACGCGGAAAATCCATAACAGATATGTCCACACATTCTGCCAGTCCGGCAATTCCGGCATTCCCTGGAGCTGCGTATATCTTGGAAACTCTTTTACTTTTGGCCACACTGGTTACAATGGCATGCTCTCTGCCACCGCTTCCTATGACTAGAACTTTCATTTCTTTCCTCCTGTAATTCTTATTTCTATACTCGCAAACGTAATTGTATTCCAAATCCGGTCACTACTGAATCGGCACATGTCCTATGCACCCTTCACAATCACTTTGTGATTGATCACCGTTACCCGGTTATTGGCAATCAGGTCAATTGCCTGAGGCAGCAATACCCATTCTGCCTGTTCCATGACTCTGCGCTGCAGGCTCTCCGCTGTATCCCCCTCCTGCACAGCCACCGCTTTCTGAAGCAGGATAGGCCCTGTATCCGTACCCTCATCCACAAAATGAACGGTCGCACCTACAACTTTGACACCCCTTTCCAGTGCCGCTTCATGCACCTTCAATCCATAAAATCCGGTTCCACAAAATGCCGGAATCAGAGAGGGATGTATATTGATAATCCGGTTCGGATAACGACGGATCATCTCTGGCGGAATGACCACCAGACAGCCCGCCAACACGATCAAATCGGCACGCATGCTGTCTACTCTCTCTAACAGCGCCGCATGAAATGTTTCCCGACTCTCATAGTCCTTTGGGGATACCACTACTTCCCGAATCCCCGCCTTTCTTGCGCGCTCTAATGCATAGACGCCCCGATTGTTGCTGATTACCCCCACCAGCTCTGTGTTGGTGATCTGTCCGGATTCCACCGCATCTATGATCGCCTGCAGATTCGTTCCACCACCCGACACTAACACTACCACTCTCAGCATATTGTTACTCCTTTGTCTCCTTCCTCTATCTGTCCAACCAGATAAGCAGTCTCACCGGCTGCCTGTAACGCCTCTATCGTCTTAGAGACATCCGCTGCCTCCACTGCCAGCATCATACCAATTCCCATATTATAAGTATTATACATCATATCCTCTGCGATCTCACCCGTGCTTGCCAGCAACCGAAAAATAGCAGGAACCTCATACGAATCCTTCCTCACTACCGCACGCACTCCCTCCGGCAGCATTCTCGGAATATTCTCATAGAAGCCTCCTCCTGTAATATGCGAACAACCCTTGATAATCACACCCGCATCCTTCACACTGCGGAGCGCCTTCACATAGATCTTCGTCGGTACAAGCAGCGCTTCCCCAAGCGTCTTGCCCAATTCATCATAATACCGATCCAGTGACTGCTTTGTCATATCAAACACCTTGCGCACCAGCGAAAACCCATTGCTGTGTACGCCACTCGACGCAATCCCAATCAGAGCATCCCCCGGCCGAATCGACTGTCCGGTAATCAGATCCTTCTGATCTACAATTCCAACTGCAAACCCCGCCAGATCATATTCATCCTCCGGATAAAATCCCGGCATCTCTGCAGTCTCTCCTCCAATCAAGGCTGCACCCGACTGTGTACAACCCTCTGCTACTCCACTCACGATCGTTGCAATCTTCTCCGGAACGTTCTTACCACAGGCAATATAATCCAAAAAAAACAGCGGTTCTCCACCTGCACAGGCAATATCGTTCACGCACATCGCCACACAATCGATTCCAACCGTATCATGCCGATCCATAAGAAACGCAAGCTTAAGCTTGGTGCCAACACCATCCGTTCCCGATACAAGAGTTGGATGCTCCATACTCTGAAACCGATCCATTGAAAAAGCACCGGAAAATCCGCCAATATTGGTCAATACCTCCTGACGCATCGTCTTTTTGATATGCTCCTTCATCAATTCCACCGACTTGTATCCTGCTTCAATATCTACACCGGCATTCTTATAATCCATTCTTCCGTTCCTCCTGATAATCTGATTGCTCTATCGCATTCATCTCACTGATACATACAGCGCTATTATAATAAAATTCCATATTTTTGTAAAGAAAAATCCAACCTCTTTCATCCTGTTGATTCCTACTCCGTAAAATTCTCGAGAAATTCTTTGAAATCTCTCCTCGCTCCCTCGATCACGCTGTCTTCCCTTGTATCTAAAGCACGTTCAAATTCCTGCAATGCATACTCAATCTGCATGCGGTCATGTCCGATACTCTCCTCATACAGACGCTCTCCCCGCAGCAGCAGGAGCTTGTTCTCCTCCTTCTCTCTCGGATGAATCTTGAGATAGGAAAGTGCTTCCATCCGCTCCCTGATCTCCTCCTCTGTCATATCGGTCGCATTGGTCTTAATGATCTGTTTTGTAATCTCACCGGTAGACACAACCTTGATCTCAACCTCCAAAATCGAATTCACATCATAGGTATAAGTAACATCCACCGATTCCTTTCCCGCTTCCGCCTTAGGGATTCGGACACGGATCTCTCCCAACAGTACATTATTCGATGCGAACCGGCTCTCTCCCTGTAATACCTTGCACCGTATCTGAGTCTGGTTATCATTCACTGTATAGAGACGTTCCGTACGACTGGCCGGAATCGTTGTATTCCGCTCAATGATCGGACAAAAATGTCCATCCTCAAAGCGTCCATTCTCCCGCTCTAATACGATCTCCGTTCCGAGTGTAAACGGACATACATCGGTCAGTATTACCTCTTTGATACTGTCCTTCCGCTCTTTCATGGCACCCTGAACCGCTGCGCCTAACGCGACAGCCTCATCCGGATTAATGGATGTATCCGGAAGATTATGAAACAGCTTGCCTACAAACTTACGAATAAAAGAAAGCTTTGTCGCACCACCTACCAGCACGACCCGGTCAATATCCCGCAGACGCACATTGGCATCCGCCAAGCTCCTCTTAATCGGCTGCCGGATCTTATCGAGCAGTTCATCACATTTTGCCTCATATTCATCGATGGACAGCTCCATCTCATAGGTCTGCTCCCCAAGCTTGCAGATCATCTTCGAACTCCGATTGTCCGAAAATCCAATCTTACAGTTCTCAGCCTGTTTTGTGATATGACGATTCTGTTTCTCTGTCAGAGAGTCCCGATCCAGCTCCGGATTCTTTTCAAAGAAGATCTGCTCGATCACCCGTGTAAAATCCTCGCCTCCCAGAAAATTATCTCCTGCAACAGCGCGAACCTCGATAATCGAATCAAAAAGCTCCAATATAGATACATCAAACGTTCCACCACCTAAATCAAACACCAGAAACTTACCATTCTGACGGTTCTGGTACAGACCATATGCAATGGCGGCTGCTGTCGGTTCACTGATGATTCGTTCGACCTTCAGTCCCGCCAGCTCACCTGCACGTTTGGTAGCCTTTCTCCTCTCGTCATTAAAATATGCCGGGACACTGATAACCGCCTCCGTCACCTCCTCGTTCAGATAACACTCCGCATCCTCCTTCAACGCCTTCAACACCAGAGCCGACAACTCCTCTGAGAGAAATTTCTTTCCGGAAAGCTCATAGACCTTCTCACTTCCCATGCTTCGTTTGAAGACAGCGGCTGAACTCTCCGGATGCAAAAGCATGCGCTCTTTTGCTGTCTCGCCAATGTATACCTGTCCTTCTTCATCTACACTAACCACGGAAGGGGTCAGATGTTTGCCCAGACGGTTCGGGATAATCTTCGGACCATCCTCCGTATAATAAGCAGCAAGGCTGTTTGTTGTTCCCAAGTCAATTCCAATAATCATACTGTTACCTCAATTCCTTATTCTTTGCGGGTACCTCCATGTACCCCTCCGAGGTATATGTCCTATTCTGTCCATATAAATCATACATTCCTCACATCGTCTCTATACTATACCACAAAACAATCAAAATATCAAAACTTATAACATAATTATCACAATTGCGCAGATACCTTCTCTAAATGGCGTCTTGCACACGGATAGTCCCCTTTCAGCGCAATCGCCTTTTTATACATCTCGACAGCTTCCTGTGTGTCCCCGGACACTTCTGCCGCCAATCCCATTCCAAAATAATATTCAAAGCACTCGAAGGTCTCACAGATCACACAGACGTTGCACTCCTTCATTTTTCCCAGATAATACCTTGCAGCAAACAGCTTTCCGGCACAAAGATTCATAATTGCCAAATCATAGAGATATATGTTACGGTAACGTCTGTCCTCTAACAGCTTCTCCTCGCCGCCCTTCCGGTCAAGAAGATCGTCTATAAACCGCATTGCATAGTTTTCCGCTTTTGCCTGTTGTCCGAGTTCAAACAGAATGGTCTCATAAGAAAAAAAGAGATGCGCATACTGCCTTGATCCCATCTGCTTATCGTCTTTGACTCCCATCGCCTTGTGAATCAATCTCTCCGCATTCCTGAGATCTCCCTGATCCCGGTAATACTCTGCAAGCTTCTCCGTTACCGAACAGGAACAAAAGCGAAAAAACGGAACCGGCCCGGTCTCTGCTTTTTTGTAATACAGCCCGGCATTATTCAGATCGCCGGCCTGCCGGTATATATCCCCAATTTCCCAGAACAGGTTTAACAGCTTTTCCTTTTCCTCCGTCCACTGTCTTCCGGTATAAAACTCCATCTTGTCCGAAAATGACATCTCCGAAATTTTGCTGCGAAGCTCGCTTAGCTGTTTTTGATAAATGGCAATCGCCTTGTCATATTCCTTATTCTTAACATGGAGTCTGGCAATCTCCTTTTTGATATGTATCATCTTCGGACGAAGCCGCAATACCTGCTTATAGGCATCCATCGCTTTCTCATATTCTCCAAGCAGCTCATAGCACTCTGCCAGATTCAGATACGGCAGATGATCCTTGTCCGGCTCCATACGGATCACCTGTTTCAACGGCTCAAGCGCCTCCTCCACCCTTCTAAGCTTCAACAATGCACAGCCCAGATTGTTATAGGCATAATATGCCTCCGGATCCAGCTCGATCGCTTTCTTACAATCCTCGACTGCCTGCTCCAGCTCATACAGATCAATATTCAGGTTGCCCCGCTCCACATATCCCTCTGCAGAGCCTGTCGCCTCAATCAGCCTTGTGGCATACTGAACCCCTTTCCTGCATTTCTCCAGATCATCCTCCTTGTTGCTCAGAAAGCTGTAAATATACATCATTCTTCTAAGTGCCGGCACATAGTTGGGATTCTGACGAAGGATCTCTTCATAGCACTGAATCGCCTCCTCTATCCGTTCCAGCCGCTCATAACAGCCTCCCAGCTTACTTTTCGTATACAGACTATCCGGTTCTAACCGAATCAGCTCGCTGCACACCTTCAGTGCCTTTTCGTATTGCTTTTCCCGATTCAACACATCCACCTTCAGATGCAGCAGAACCTCTGCTCCTTCCAGTCCCTCTTCCAGATATCCGTCAATGATCTGAAATACCTGATCCGTCCGGTCCATGTCCCAATATAGAATGGCATATTCCTTTTCCAGCTCTGCAGGATTCTCAAGATCCGAATCATCCGGATGCTCCTTCACCTTCTGTCTCAGTTTTTCAATGGCTGTCAGAGCGGTTTTCACATTCTCCTCTGAAAAGTCCTTATAGTGTATACATTTGATTCGAAACAGTTCCATGCTGTCACTCTCTAATTCTGCCTCCTCTGCTGCCTGTAACACACTTTCCACATCCTCGTACTGATCAAAGGCAAAAAACACCTCTGCCGCAAGAATGTAGGGCGGCGCGTACCCCGCATATATCTCAGTACATGTAAAATAATCATCAATTACCTCTTTTGCGTTGCGCAGCTCATAATTGGCTTTCTGCCGGTGCACATAGGCCGGGAAAAATCCATTATCAGCCTCTATGATCTCATTGCAGATTGCAATACAGGCCTCGTATTCCCTGTTCTCGATATAGAATCTCGCCAACTGCTCCATGTAGGACAGACGCACCAGTGTATTCTTCTCCTCCTGAACGGAGCGTTTAATATAATCAACCGCCTTTTCCAGATCGTCTTGTTTACGGTCCTTCGCATCCTTTTTTAACTCAATTTCCCAGATACAGACTCCGACGGAAAAATGCGCCAGCGACAGACGGTTCTTCCTCTTTTGCAGTTCCTTTGACCCGTCCTCCTCAATGCTCTCAATCATAGCGATCCATTTTTCCGCCAGCGGATATGCCTTGTCATAGTCCTCGCTGGCCAGATACAGCCTGCACCGGAGATTGATATAATCATAATCCCCGCCTTCTCCTAATTGATCCAGCAATGCGATTCCCTCGTCGAATTTTTTCTGCTGATAATAACACCAGCCAAGCTTGAAGCATACCTCCCGATCCAATCCCTGCGCCAGCGCTGCCTGATACTGTTCCACCAGCTTGACATTCACCTTGTCTAACAACTCCAGACTCTCATTGTCCTGCACACGCTCCTCCAGAACATCCTCGATCTGCTCCTTTGCCTCCTCTGCATCCCCGAGCACAAACACACAGTTCGCCCGGCCAAGCAGGGCACTGTAATTATCCGGATTCTCTTCCAGCAAAGCTTCATACACTGCTTTGGCCTTTTCGATCTGCCCATTCTGTACCAGAACCTCTGCATAGGTGCGCTCAATGTACGGGTTATCCGAATACTCCAGGTCTAGCTCCTCCATAATGCGCAAAGCCTCCTGTACATACGATCCACCCTCTGCCTCCTGCTTCAGCATCCGGTATCTGGCCTCCTCAACCTGTCCAAAGGGATGGGTCACGTCAAACCGCGCAAGCTCATTTAACAATTGTCTGAGCTTGTTCAGATCCTTTTTCTCTGACACCCCTTTGATCTCATACAGCTTGTTGATATACTCGTCCACCTGCGAATCGGTCTTTCCCCCGAACATGGAAAAATCCACAAATCCCGGACTCTCAATCTGCCAATGTATGTAATCCAGAAAATTCTCCGGAAACCGCTCCTTCAACTGTTCCCTGCTGTCCATATACCCAAATCTGCGATCCACCAGTTTCCAGATCGCCTGTGGCATATAGGAATGTGACATGAAATAGACCAAAAGCTTCTCTCCCGCTTCGATCTCCGTGTCCAGATCATCACATACCGGATCACGTAAAAGCTGCTCCCATTTTCTCTCATCTCCTCTGGTGCGGGCATCCTGATATACCACATCCACACGGTCGATCCAGCGATCCACATCATTTTTCTTCTCATCGGG
>JAFVCQ010000080.1 GCA_017479085.1 Lachnospiraceae bacterium
CGATGATGAGAGGTCAGGAGATTGTGGTGGATATCGGTTCCTGGACGATCGATATTATGAGAGTGGTCGACCGGGTGCCAGATCAGGCGACCATAGCGACAGATCCAAACGGAATCATCACCTGTATGAAAAAGATTCAGGAAGTATGTGTTGCGGAGACAAATTCAAAGATTGACGAGTATATGATCCGTGAATTTATCACAAAGGGTGATGTACGGCTTGATCAGGAGTATGTGGATATCATGGTAAGGGAATTTACCCGGTATACCGAAGGAATCTTCAGAAACCTTGCTGAGAGAGGAATCAATGTCAGGACGACACCGATCACCTTTGTTGGCGGCGGTGCGGTTCTTATGAAGAAATATGCGGGGATAGAGCAGAAGAATATTTCCTATGTAGAAGATGTGAAGGCAAATGCGATCGGATATGAGACTCTGGCAAGCCTCTATCTGGGTGCACAGCATAAAAGGGAAGCGTAGGTGATATGCATGGCAGATTATAAGAAATTTTCCCTGCGGCTTGATTATGACAATCCGGAGCACGACAAGATCATGACGGTCTTAGATAATGTGGATAAGGAAAGGTACAAGTCCAAAACCCAGTTTGTTATCTGTGCACTGAAACACTATATTGATTTTCTGAACATAGAAAACGGTGAGGAGATCTTAAAAGAGAGGACAAAGAACCTGGAGGAGATCCTGATAACAAGAAGGGAATTTGAGGACAGGATGGCATTGATGAAGGAAGAAGTGAAGTCAGAGCTGTATGAGGATATCATAAGGATCATAGGTTCCGCAGGGAAAATGCCGGAGATAAAGGCAGGTGAACAGGTATCATCTTCTTCACAAGGTGATCCGGAATCCGGTTTTGAATCTTCGGATACCATTGAGAATGATCTGGCAAAGTATTCCGGCATCATGGACAGTGTTATGAGTTGGAGCTGTGAGGATTAGGGAAAGGGGATGTTGGCGATGAGACAGTTCGCAAGACTGATGACATATCAGTATTATATGTTAGCAATGTAACAGGAAACAGTAACTACCCAGCAGAGCTGAACAGTTACAGGGAACATACAAACCGGATGACAGGATGAATTGTTTTTATGGAAGAAAAGGTGTGCCGTTATGGTATGCCTTTTTTCTTTATACTCGCGAACGAAAAATCATTGTCGATTGAAAATTTTCACCGCAGTATATACGGTTAAACTAAGTATTTGCCTTCGACAAACACTAAGGTTAACCAGCATATCTGTCGAACAGTTTGGGACACTCAGATGAAAGAGGAGGATATCATGAAACAGGGATTAAAATGTAAGATTGCATTGATTATGGCAATGGTGCTCTCCATCAGTACATTTGGACAGAGTGGAGCAGCGATCTTTGCGAAAGCAGAAGAGACGGACCAGCCGGAGGAGATTGTCCTGTATGATGCGGAGGTCAGGACAGACCTTGATGCAGACGAGATTGCAAAGGCAGAGGACATCAATGTCCTTATCGATTCTGATTATGATGTTACCAACGTAAAGGATGGTATAGAGTTTGATGACACGAAGGTGTCCGTATCCTATGTGGAGGGCAGGGCGGAGTTTGATCCCGGTCGGACAGGAGAATATGACACCTATTATATGGTGGAGCCATACAGCCGAAAAGACGCATATCTGATACACAGGATCGTCACGGTAGATGAGCCAGAGACAACGGAAAGTCCACAAAGCGATGATAAAGAAGAGGAAGGTGCAGAAAGCGATGAGGAGCCTGAGCCTGTTGTCGGAGAGGAACGCAACCAGAAGGAGTTCCCGCTTTCTGCGGGCGAGATCGAAAACATACAGAGTTCAACTGCATCCTTTACGATCATTCTGGATGAAGATCAGGAGGCTTCGCTGATCGAAGAGGGAATCGATCCTGCCACAGGAAATACAGATGAGGATCTGAAAGATGAAGAATCATCAGGTGGAGATGCTGACCAGGCATCTTTATGGGATAAAGCAGGACAGCTTTTGTCAAAGGCTGCAGATGTGATATTTCCACCGGTGACAGCTTATGCAGCGGAGAAGAAAGATACGATGCAGGTCTCTTATTCCGGTTATGCAAGTTATTGTGGTCACAGGACAGGTATCAAATATATCTCCGAGTCCGGTGATTATAATAAGCATCTTGTCTACTGCATGGATATGAAGCAAAATACCACGAACGGTACTGTTACCGCAGGAGGAAAGATTAAGGCACAGATCACCTTTTGTCTGGTAAATGGTGCGAGGACACTTGGAGGAAAATGCCATACGTCAAAGTATTCTTCCGGTTCAGCGGATGCGGATTATTTTATCACCAGTGCGGCGATCCATGTACTGAATGGCGAGGTAAAACTGTCTTATTATAACGATGGCAGTGGTGTCTATAAAAACATTTAGCAGATGGTAAATGATGCCAAAACCATTGATAAATCCAAGTATAATCTTGAGACGGGGCTTACCAGGAGCATCACCTATACGATCTCCCCGGCAAAGACGGAATGGAAAGATATGGGGGATGGACTTTACCGGAGTACAGATAAGTTTGTCCGCACAAAAAGAGGGACGGTCACTGATGTGAAATATGAGATCAAGGGCGCTCCGTCCGGTCTTACGGTAGGTGAGCTAAAAACAGATTCCAGCAAGATTGATGATGAAAGCGACCTGAAAAAGTATGATATCTGTGTGGCACAGACGGATGCTTCAAAACCGTCTTCTAATTTTTATCTGTATTGCAATGAGGAGGCGATGAAGAAGATCATAGACAGCAAGAGTACGATCAAGGTGGTCGCAAAAGCATATGCAGATGAAAAAGGCGGACGTAAATGGACACCTGCAGTCGTGTCACAGCAGAAGATCACATTTCTGGAGGAATTCAATACGCTGTCGGCAAAGGCAACCGTGAAGGTGACATCGGATTTTAAACTTGGAAGCATTTCCATACGTAAATTTGATAAGTACACAAAAGCACACGTTGACGGTGCGACTTACTACATGTATGAGGATAAGGAGTGTGAGGAGTTCTTGGGTGAGCTGGCCGGAAAGGGGGACGGACTGTATGCATCGGATGTGTAGACCCTGACACAGGATAAATAGTATCTTGTGGAAGTAGAAA
>JAFVCQ010000081.1 GCA_017479085.1 Lachnospiraceae bacterium
CATCCTAACGTACCTCCTCTGTTAATAATATCATCTTCCTCCCCTTGACAAACATTCTTGTCATCCCGATAGCACTTACTATACCATTGACCATTTTTCTTATCAAGATATTTTTATATCCTCCATTGCATTGACCGGTCAAATTGGGTATAATAAAATCCATAGAAACAGGCAGAAAGCGGGTGGTCTTATGGGAAAATATCTGAATCCGGGAAATGAGGCATTTATCAGAAATACAAAGAAAAACTATATCGACAAGACCGGAATGATCGAAATTGTCAATGATACGATCGGCTCATCACAAAATCTGACCTGTATCAGCAGACCAAGACGTTTTGGAAAATCATTTGCTGCACAGATGCTCTGTGCTTATTATGATTGTTCCTGTGATTCGCATGATCTGTTCGACCAATATGAGATTCATAAGTCCGACTCTTATGAGGAGCATATCAACCGATACAATGTGATCCTGATCGATGTGGCCGGCTTTATTTCCACTGTTAAGCAGTCTGATGAACAACAAAAGATGTCCGGCATTCCGGGTATGATCATAAAGAGCATCAGAGAGGATATGATCCGCATGTTTCCTGAATTGTCAGATATACCGCAATTCGAAGACTGCCTGCTCAAATGTGTGGAGATTACAGGACACAAATTTGTGTTCATTATAGATGAATGGGATGCTCTGATCCGGGAGGCGAAGGGGGATGGGAAGCTTCATGAGGCATATCTCCATCTTCTGCGGGGGCTTTTCAAAAATGCGAACCTCACACCATACGTTGTTGCCGCAGCATATATGACTGGTATTCTTCCAATCAAGAAGGATGGCTCCCAGTCGGCATTATCGGATTTTTGGGAGTATTCGATTCTTGATCCGGATGGCTATACAAAATATACCGGTTTCACAGAGAATGAGACGAAAAAAATATGCGATCAATATAATATGGATTTTGAAGAGGCAAAGAGATGGTATGACGGCTATTCGATCGGAGATGTCGAATCCGTATATAATCCATATTCCCTGATGCAGGCAATGAACAGAAGGAAATATTGTTCCTACTGGAAATATACTTCTGCCGCCGATGCGCTCGAAACCTATATCAGCATGAACTTTGACGGTCTGCATGAGGATGTGCTGCGGCTGATTGCCGGAGAGGAATTAGAGGTAAGGACAGATGGGTTTAAGAATGATCTAACCTCCTTTCAAAACAAGGATGATGTATTGACGCTCATGATCCATTTAGGCTATCTCACCTATGACGCCGAAACGGAATTTGCACGAATCCCAAATGAGGAAATCCGCACCGAATTTGTCAAACTGTTGGAATGCGGACAAACTCCTCATTTTGCAGAGCTTGTCAGGGCATCACAAAAACTGCTGCAGGACACGCTTGCCGGAAATTCAGATGCCGTTGTGGAAGCGATCGAACGTGTCAGAAAAAGCAATTACGCACCCGCCTACTATAACAATGAACAGGCGCTGCGCTCTGTCATCAAATTTGCTTATGTGATCTGCATGGACAAATATATGAAAGTGGAGGAGCTCCCCTCCGGAACCGGAATAGCCGATGTGGTATTTATCCCCAAGAGAAAAACTCCGGATCCGGCAATGATCGTAGAGCTCAAGTGGAACAAGTCCTCTGATGCTGCGATCTCGCAGATCCGGAATCAGGATTATCCCGCTGCACTGGAAAATTATGGCGGAGAGATCGTACTTGTGGGAATCAACTATAACGACAAGACAAAAGAACATACCTGCAGGATTGAACGGATTGTGAAATATACCAGTTAACCGCTTACTCCCTGTCCTCCAGAAGTCTGGCAAATTCCTCCTCCGGAATCGGCCGGTAATAATAATATCCCTGAATCATGTCACAGCCGGCATCAACCAGAAACTGTCGCTGTGCCTCTGTCTCTACGCCCTCTGCGGTGACCTGTGCGCCTACCGCATGCGCCAGTTCAATCGTAGATCGGATGATCGCCTCTGCCTTCCGGCTGATTCCAATCTTTCGAATAAATCCCATGTCCAGCTTCAGAATATCAAACTCAAAGCTCTCCAGCGTAGACAGGGAAGACATTCCACTCCCATAATCATCCAGCAGAATCCGAATCCCTCTCTTCTTCATCTCACTTAAAAAATTCATTGCATTCCGTTCCAGAACCACATATGCCGATTCCGTCACCTCGATCCGGATATCCTTCGGTGAAAGCTCCGAATGTGACACCCGCTCCAAAATCTGTTTCATCAGATCCGGATCAAAGAAATCCATTCTGGAAAGATTCACCGCACACGGAACCACCCTCTTATTGGCCTGTACCCGCTCCAGGGTGAAATCCATCACCCGGTTCACGATAAAACGGTCAAGTGCCGAGATCAGTCCCTCCGTCTCAAAAAGTGGAACAAATTCGCCCGGAGATACCATTCCGAACTCGTGATGCTGCCAACGGATCAATGCCTCGGCACTGCAAATCTTTCCATTCCCCGCATTCACCACCGGTTGAAAAAATACCTTGAACTCATTGTCATGCAGTGCGCTCTTCATATCAGACATCAGAACCCGCTGCTTAATATAGTTCACACGCACGGTATCATCATAATATGCATATGGCAGTCCATAATCATCCCGTATCGCCCGCTCTGCCAATTTGGCACGATCCACAATATGATGGATGGACAGATCTCTTTTTACAATACGGTAGATACCACAGCGGATATGAAACACATATTGTTTGTACCCTTCCGTATAGGTCTGATGACAGAGCCTGCGCAGATTCTCATCCGTGAGCAGACGATCCCTTGCAATCAGCACATAGTGATCATTTTCAAACCTGCCAAGAATCACGGGATCCAGTATTCTCCTCAACTCGTCGCGCACCTGAAACAGCACCATATCTCCGCTCTGGGTGCCAAACAGATCATTGACCGCCTTGAAGCCCCTCACGTTCGTATAGAGCAGCGAATAGGTCTCGTCATCCGGAAGTCCCGCCAAAAGCTTCTGTGCATTCTCCAGAAAACCGCTCCTTGCATATTCATCCGTCATCCAGTCGTGATCCAATGCGGCAGAGATATCATAGAGCGTGCATAGAAGTGTGTCCTCCTGTCCATCCATTCTATGCACCCGAAAGCTTTTCGCCCTGCGCCCATCCTCTGTATCCATGTGAACGGTGCGCACGTAATGCCCACGACTTCGAAGCTCCGCCTCAATAACCGGAAAGGCCGCCTGCTCCAGAAACGGTTCCTTCTCCTCGGAAACGATCAGCTTCTCCGATAACAACCCGCAAAATTCCGCATATTCATCCACAGCCTCCAAACCGCCCAGACAATCCGTCAGCCACACTCCTATATGTAAGAAATGAATCTCCTTCCCTGTCATTCCAAGCTCAAAAACACAGTCATATCCATTCTGCACCAGAGTCTCCCAGACGTACCGGTCAATCTCATGCCATCCGTCCGCATCCCCCTTTGTAGAAAACGCTTTTCTTTTTCCATCCTCCATAATCTCACTCCGTCCCAAAAAACGGTCACCCCATCCCGGAGCAAACAATCGCTCCCGTCCGGGACAACATACAAACAACACACTCATATCCTATATTATACCATGCTCTTCCCCTAATTAACAGTTCTTTTCTTCATTCTGTTTCGGAGTAATGTCGTCAATGAGAAATGCTGCGACCAAGGAACCTCCTCTGTCGCATCACAAAACTCCCGTGTCCGCTCCATATCCCCTTCAAAATATGCGATTGCCGCCTGTAGGGCCAGATATTCAAAGCAGACGGTATGCTCACAGTTGGTACACAGCGGGCAGATGTCCATCTTCTCCACACATTCTTTTGCTTTTTCCAGATCTCCCTTGCCAATGTAATACTGTCCCATGTAGAACATACTTGCTTTCGCATAGATCCATCCGCGCTGTATCGCCTCCTCCAGCGAAATATGCAAAGCCTGACAGGGCTCTGTCTCTGTTTCCCACGCACGGATACATTTTTCTGCATATATCTCTGCCTGTTCATGGTCTCCCATGAAACGGCAGGCCCACATCAACTGCTCATACAGGTTATAACACTTCGAATCATCCTGAAGCTGCCTGTGCACTGTCAATGCCTCCTCCAGATAATTCCTCGCTGCCGCATCATCCATACCCAGAATGATCATACTCTCTGCCAGATTCTCCAGATAATCCGCATAACCGGACAGTGTCTCCCGGTCGGAGGAAGCTGCCGGCGCTCCCTCCCGTTTCACCACTTCCATGGCTGTCCGACACCGATCCCCGATCCGGTCGGAAAATGCTTCCGGAAATCGGAACTGATACCACAGGATATCATTCATCCTGTCGGCTTCCTTCTCCCAGTTCCATGGCTCCTGTGCCGGTTTGGTCAGATCGATGCTTCCATAGCGCTGCTTTATATACGGAATCGCGCCATCATAGTCGCCAACAAAGCAGGACAGATCGATCAGTGCCTCCAAAATCAGTTCCATGACCCTTTCTGTCCGATGCGAATCGGATTTTGTCGTTTCCTCCAGACATTTTTTATAATAGGCAAGTCCCTCATATCCCCTCCCTCCATACAGGTAACAAATGGATATGGCCTCATACGGATACTCCGCATAGGACTCCCCGCAGAATTCCGGAGCATCCAGAATGGAACGGGCACGATCATATGCCTCGATCGCCTTTTCATAATCATGCATATAGCGGTATGCATTCCCCATTCCGTTATATGCCCAGCCCTTTTGTTTGGTATGATACAGGGTATCCTCTGCCTCCTCCAGAAGCTCCAGCGCACGGGTCCATTCCCGAACGGCCTCCGGTCTGCGTCCCTGACGATTATAGATCCGGCCACGATCCATATGTACCTCAATCGTCTCTCCATATTTCTCATCGGAGATATCTGCGTATTGTAATGCCTGTTGTGCATAATCCTCCAGCAGCGTATCCTCATATAAACACCGGCACCAGAACACAAGACGCTTGTACTGTCTTCGCGTCCAATCATCATCTTCTCCAACCATCTCAAGTGCCCCTGTCATGTAACGAACCGCATCCTGATACTCGTCCCGGTTTTCCGAATAATCTGCCAGAACTGCATAGAGCCACGGATTCCTTCGGCCACGCCTTGCTGCAATGCTTAGATGCTCATACGCCTTGTCTGCCCATGTACTGCGCACATCAACATCCTGCTCCTGATCCTCCTTATCCGAATACACCTGCCCGATACGGTAATGGGCATCGTTGTAGTCACAGTATTCCAGACAGCGTTCCAGATCCGACAGCTCCTCGTCCAGCAGATTCGCAATCGGCGGATTCTCCTTTACAAGCTTCGGATCCCGGTAAAGCATCGCCCGGTAAAGATAGGCACATCCCAATGTCTCTCTGTCCGCATCCCGCTCTGACAACGTATCCGCATGCCCCGAATCCCCGCTGTCGTCCTCTTGTTCCTCCTGTTTGGCCAGCTCTCCGATCACAACCCCTGCTTCCCTGACTGCCGCCTGCCATTCCTCGTTACTCTGACTCATCATACCTGCGGCATAGTATTTTCTCATGCGCAGATTCCAGTTTAACGCTCCCGACTCCTCTGCCTCCGAGATCACATTCATCACATCCGCATACATCCCGTAGGCAGCAAAGGCGCGGGCCGCACGCTCATATATTTCGGAATCCTGTGCATAGATGTTGCGGATACGCTCATACAGATCCACTACCTCCTGCGCCATTCCCTGCATCTCATATGCCTCCTGCATATATTTGAGCGCATTCAGATCACTTGGATCGTCCCTCAGAATCTTCTCACATTCCTCGACGATCTGTTCTGCATCTCCCTCCTCTCTCCGCTGTCGCAGAATACGGATTTTCATGCTGACCCCAATATCCGGAATGAGCTTCTGCGCCTCGGAAACCAATTCCATTGCCTGATCAAATTCCCTCTCCGGGCTTTGCAGCACGGTATTGGCCTCCAACAGTAAAAAAATTGCCCGATGCCTGTTATATTTTTCATCCTCCTCGTCCGAAGGCTTTTTATCCCGCTCAAGAAGCTCCCTGCCAATCGCGATCTCGCGTCTGGTCTCTTCAAAACGCCCCGCCGAATCGTACAGGCACGCAAGACCATAGTGAAACTCTGCGGTATCTACTATATTTTCCGGAAACC
>JAFVCQ010000082.1 GCA_017479085.1 Lachnospiraceae bacterium
GCGCACATTCAGATTCACGAAAGACTTCTGGCGCAGTCCGGTGTCATGGAGAATCAGATTGAAGCTGGTGATCTGAAAATCCTTGTTCCGTATAGACGGGTGGTGGTTTGTGGGAGAGAAGTCACTCTGAAAAACAGGGAATTTGAATTATTATTATTCCTTGCGTCGAATCCAGGCAGAGTATTTTCAAAGGAAGAGCTCCTTGACCGTATCTGGGGGACAGATGCCTTTGTGGATACTGCCACAGTAACGGTTCATGTGAACCGCTTGCGCGATAAAATAGAGAGAGATTCGGCGAATCCGGAATACATATTGACAGTGTGGGGAGCAGGATACAGGTTCCGGTCGCAGTCCTGATGGCAGTATGGATTGTATATTTCTATAAAAATTCATTTGCGAAGTTGTTGACTTCTAATAAATGTTAGTGTAAACTAACGTATGAAACGAAATATAATCTGTAAATGGCAAAGGAGGATGGGAATGTTACAGGATCTTGATAGAGAACAGCAATTACAGAATTCAGAAGAATACCAGAGAACACAGATGCAGAAAGAAGTGATTATTCAAAGACTGAGAGAACAGGGCTGCCGAATCACAAAGCAGAGGTTGATTCTGTTGGATGTCATCTTGGATGGAGAATGTTCCTGCTGCAAGGAGATTTATTACAAAGCATCCAAGCAGGACAAACGAATCGGGACAGCAACCGTCTATCGCATGATCAACGTTTTGGAAGAGATCGGTGCGATCAGCAGGAGAAATATATACAAGATAGCCTGCGGTAAGGAATGTACGGTAAGGAATGCGTGCCGGATTGAACTGGATGATGATACCGTGGTTGAATTATCTGCGAAGGAGTGGAATCAGATCATCCGGTCAGGACTGGTGGCCTGTGGTTATGCGAATGGACAGAACATACGCAGTGTGATTGCTGCGCCATGTGAATGTGCAGAGTGATCCGTCTTATAGCATAGTGTTGGAGATGTGACAGAAGGATGTAAAGGATAGAGAGGTTGAACGAGCTTGACACAGGAACAATGGAATGCAATCAAAAACAGGGATCGTCGGTATGACGATGTATTTTTCTACGGTGTCAAAACGACGAAGCATGTCTGCCGCCCATCCTGCCCGTCGCGGTTATGCAATCCCAAAAATGTTATCATTTTTAATCGAATCGAAGATGCCCTGCGGCAGGGATACACCCCGTGTCTCAGATGCCGCCCGGAACAGGCTGGCTGGAGAGGAAGCAAGACCGAACTGACAGAGGCCGCCAAAGCCTATATTCAGGCTCATTATATGGAGAAATTTTCCTTAAAAGCAATTGCCTTGGCGCTCTATGTCAATGAAAATTATCTGCTCCGTATTTTTAAGGAGACGACCGGCCAGACCCTTCTTGCATTCCACAATGACACCCGCTGCCTGGCTGCCAGAGAGCTGCTGACCCACAATGAACTGTCGATTTCCTACATAAGTGATTCCGTGGGCTATGCCACTTCTTCCCATTTTGCGCGCACCTTCCGGAGGACATTCGGGTGTACACCATCCCAATACCGTAAGGATTATTTCGCTAGTATATCTGTGGAAGGGCATGCCGATAAGGGCAGTCTGATATGATTTGGAATACAAAGTGGATAATAGACGATTTTTGCATGGATATAAAGTTGATTTTGGACCACAAAATGAAAATAAAAAACACTATAATATGCTCTGCAAGTTAGTTCTAGCTAACGTAAATCCGATAAAAGAAACGGAAATTCGATGAGTAAAACGAGAGTCCGTCATATAAAACGGAAATAAGATGTAAGGGAAGTTGTGAATATGATAGTTACGACAACAGATCGAAGAAGTGGTCGAAGGAAGGTCATAACAATTTTGTTATCCCTGATCCTGTGCATGGCGATGCTGTTTCCGGCTGTGGTGCGGGCAGAAGGGACATACTATGCAACGTGGGATGCATATACTGCCGGAACCGGACTGGAGGATGCGACGTGGAACCATGTGGTGGATGCGATGGAAGAGGTTCTGGATGCGTCCGTTGCTGCATATGAGAGCGGAGATGCGGATGCGGCCTATAAGGGAGTGAATGATGCCTACTACGGTTATTACGAGACGACCGGATTTGAGCGTGTTGCGATGGGCTATATCTCCGGTGCGAGAAAATCGGAGATGGAACTGCAGTTTTCGGCCTGCAAATCCGTTGCCAAAAAAGGAGGCACAACGGAGGCGTTTCAGACAGAGGTGGAGACGTTAAAGTCTATGCTCCGTCAGGATGCCAACATTCTGGATGGAACCACCGGTGAGAGCTCCGATACTTCGGAGAACGGGGATACACTGGCGACAGAGCTGTTCGCACAGAATTATTACAGTACATGGGAAACGTATAAGAGTGCTTCCGGTCTGGAGACTCCGACGTGGAATGATGTTGTGGATGCCATGGTGGAGGTTTTGAATGCGGCGAAGGAGACATATGCAGGTGGGGATGCCGATGGCGCTTATAAGGGTATCAATGATGCCTACTATGGTTATTATGAGACGACCGGATTTGAACGCGTTGCGATGGGTTATATCTCCGGTGCGAGAAAGTCGGAGATGGAGCTGCAATTCTCGGCCTGCAAGTCCGTGACAAAAAATAATGGTTCTGCCGATGCGTTTGATGCAGAGGTGGACACACTGCGGTCTATGCTCCGTCAGGATGCCAATATTCTGGATGGAACGACGGACAACGACAGCGGTGAGGAGGAGAGTGGCAGTGATGAGAATTCTGGCACCAGATCGGCGGCGGTTGCAGCATTTGTTGCA
Source organism: Lachnospiraceae bacterium (assembly GCA_017479085.1). Classification (GTDB taxonomy): domain Bacteria; phylum Bacillota; class Clostridia; order Lachnospirales; family Lachnospiraceae; genus CAG-590. The sequence goes on from JAFVCQ010000082.1 coordinate 2,797, forward strand.
TGCTTTACCATTCTTCTCAGAGAGGGATTTGAAGCCATTCTGGTGGTTGGCGCGATTATTGCATACCTGTTAAAAGCGGGAAACTCAGAGACGGATAAAAAGAAACAGGTTCGTCCGGTGTACATAGGAGCAGTTCTGGGAATTGTGGCAAGCTTTTTGTCAGCGTGGGTGCTGAATCAGTTGAAGCTGGCAAACAGTGCATCTCAGGAAGTGATTGAAGGTGTGACGGCGTTGATCGCTGTGGTTGTCCTGTACTGGGTCAGCAACTGGATGGTTTCGAAATCAGAATCAGAGGCGTGGAGCGCATATATCAAGAGTAAGGTAAAGAGCTCATCTGAGAAAGGAAGTACCTTTGCACTGGCATTTACCGCATTTCTTGCAGTGTACCGGGAGGGAGCGGAAGTAATCCTGTTCTATCAGCCGATGCTGGCCGGAGATAACATCAATATGGTTTGGGCAGGGTTTGCAGCAGGATGTGTGAGTCTGGTGTTTGTCTATCTGGCAATCAGGGTGTTGAGTATCAGAATTCCGTTGAAGCCGTTTTTCCTTGGAACCAGTATACTGATGTTTATCATGTCGATCGCATTTCTTGGTTCCGGTATCAAGGAGCTGATCGAGGGGGATGTGATTACGATGTCCTCCCCGGCATGGGTAGCGTGGATTCCGTCCAATTCGCTGTTGGAGATCCTCGGAATCTATCCGTGTGTGCAGACGGTCGTGCCGCAGCTTATTCTGCTCGCTGTTACGATTGTGATATTCATTCTTCAGCTTAGAAGAAATAAGCGGCTCCGCGAGGAGGCACAGAAGGAAGCGGAGGCAGCGTCCTGATCGCAAAATGATTTTTGATATGTAGAGGCTTGACTATGAGAGGAAGCCTTTCATATAAATATTTTCTTAATTTCAATTCTTAGGAGGTAATAAAATGAAAAAGAAAAATATTGCAGCTTTATTAACTATGACAGCACTTGCATCCTTCGCACTTTATGGATGCGGAAGCGACAGTGCTTCTACTGATACATCCTCTCAGGATGTTGCGGTAGAATCGACCGTTGCAGATGATGACGAAGAGGTAACCGCACAGACAAACGTAGACGCTGCTGTAGCGCCGGGAGATGAAGCAGGATTTACAGAGTATCCGATCTTTGAGGATGAGGAGGCAGGCTTCCTGAATGTATCTGCGGTATACTTCCAGCCGGTTCCGATGAGCAATGGCAACGAGTCTACAGATGGTTTTGATATCCACTTAGAGGCGGATATCTCTGCACTTGCCAACAATCTTGGATTTGGTGTAGGGGACTGGGTTCCATACCTGACCGTTGATTATAAGATCACAGGCTCGGATGGAAATGTAGCAGCAGAGGGAACCTTTATGGAGATGAGTGCTTCGGATGGCCCGCACTATGGTGCCAACATTGCACTTCCGAATGCAGACACCTATAATGTAGAATTTACGATACATAGTCCGGAGGAGAATGGATAACTGCTTCATACAGATGCCGAGACATGTCATGGCGGAAGCTTTGATCACTATTTCTCTGATGGAAATATTGTTGTGACCTTTGACGGATGGGAGTATACTCCTCAGGAGTGGTAAAAATCAATTGCGGATTTGATTACGTGGAGGATGCACCATATCAATTCTTTTTCAGGAATTGGTATGGTGCTATTCATGCGTTTAAAGGGATGA
>JAFVCQ010000083.1 GCA_017479085.1 Lachnospiraceae bacterium
AAGGCGACCCTTACGAGCCAGCGGCTGAGCGATTTCCTTGCCTCAATTGGAACGCCGGAAAACCAGATGGCATTTCAAAAGGCGTATATAAGCTTTATCTTGGAGCACTATATGGTTGATATCAGTGATCAGATTACACAGATGACTTTGCAAAAGAGATGGGCTTGATTAAGGATATACATGATATGGGCAAATATATGAAATGCTAAATTGGCAAGGCATGATATTACAATGCAAATCTCACGATCAAGGAAATAGCAGAGAACAGTAACAAGGAGAACAGAATATGCGATTACGAAATGTACCGGGTTCGAGGGATGTGATTGCCGGAAGCCGGTTTACGATTAAGAATGAGACGGAATATAAAGGAAAATGGAATACCGTATTCGGTAACGACCATCCGATCCATATTGAGATCGGCATGGGGAAGGGGCAGTTTATTCTGACGCTTGCGAGGGAGAATCCGGATATCAACTATGTGGGGATTGAAAAATATTCTTCCGTTCTGGTGCGGGCGATTGAGAAGCAGGAGACGGAGGAGCTTTCGAATCTGTGTTTTATCCGCATGGAGGCAGAGAATATTGCAGATGTCTTTGAGGAGGGAGAGGTGGATCGGATTTATCTGAATTTCTCTGACCCGTGGCCGAAGGACCGCCATGCAAAAAGAAGGCTTACTTCAACGGCATTTTTAGAACGGTATGAGAGGATTCTGGCGAAGGAAGGACATGTGATCTTCAAGACGGATAACAGAGATCTGTTTGACTTTTCGTTAGACCAGGTGGAACAGGCACCGGACTGGAAGCTGCTCAATTCGACCTTTGACCTGCATCATTCGGAGTATGTGGAAGGGAATGTGATGACGGAATATGAGACACGATTTGTGGAAAAAGGGAATGCAATCTGCCGGATGGAGATCATGCAGATAGAACATGAAACATAAGCGGAGAGGTCAATGAGACCTGTGTCCGCATCAACAATCCAATATCCCTGACACCGGCGGCTTCCTATTTGATCAGTTTCCTCATTAGGGGATCCAATGTAAGTTGCAATTATTTGTGTGAATTTTCTGACTAATCTCTGATACCTTTCGGGCAGGTATCATCGTAACAAATCCACCCATACAGAATAGAATAACAACAAGAAAGACAGGTGTTGACTGCATGAACAAAATATGTTGTGCCCTGACGGGAAAGCTCTATGAGATGAGGCATCAGTATCCGGCTCTTGTCAAATTCGAAAAAAAGATGGATGTGGTGAAGCGGGAACTGAACAAGAATGAAGATAAAAAAAGATAATTGATTGTACTTATGATAAAAATATGGTAATATGAAGCCGGTGGCTGTTGACCGGTGAAGATCAACTGCGAATCAGGAATGGAGAAACAGGAGAAGAAGCATGCAGTTCAGACCATGTATTGACATACACAACGGACAGGTAAAACAGATCGTCGGCGGCACTCTGTCAGATGCGGGAAGTCGCGCCGAGGAGAATTTTGTGGCAGAGCAGGATGCCGCCTTCTATGCCAGACTATATCGGGAAAGCGGGATCCGGGGGGGACATATCATTCTGTTGAACAAGGCGGGGACTCCTTATTATGATGAAGATGTGGCACAGGCAAAGCTGGCGTTGTCGGAATATCCGGGAGGATTGCAGTTGGGTGGCGGAATCACCGCAGACAATGCAGGGTATTTTCTCTCCCTTGGGGCAAGTCACGTCATTGTGACCTCCTATGTGTTTTCGGAGGGCAGGGTTGACTATGACCGGCTGAAGGCTCTGGTGAAGGCAGTTGGCAGAGAGCATCTGGTTCTGGATCTCAGCTGCCGCAGACGGGAGGATCGGTATTACATCGTGACAGACCGGTGGCAGAGGTTCACGGATGAGATCATCTCTAAGGAAACGATTGAACGATTACAGGATTATGCAGATGAATTTCTGATCCATGCAGTGGATGTGGAGGGACAGGCCGGCGGTGTGGAATGTGATCTGGTTCGCATGCTGGGCGATTATGCCGGCATACCGATCACCTATGCCGGCGGTGTGGGCTCCTATGAGGATATCGGGACGATCCGTGCGCTGGGCAGAGGACGGTTGCATGTCACGATCGGAAGTGCGCTGGATTTGTTTGGCGGTCAACTGGACTACAACCGGGTACTTGCCATGATGGATGCCTGAGGCAGTCTGCTGGCGTGCATGGTTATGGAGCGGAGCAGGCATCCTTTGCAGGCATATGGCAAATAAACATGCAGGAAGGAACCCGGACGGAAGATTCCGTGTACATGGGTGGACAAGAGATAGGATAATGATAATGAAGACGAATCGAATTTGGAATTTTTTGAAGGACAAATATATATATACAGTTACTCTGCTCCTTGCCTTGTTGATGATGGTGGGAGCGTGGAAGATCGGGGAGATTGGTCCCTTTGGCGGGAAATCGCTGGTGGTAGTGGATGGTGTACACCAGTATCTTCCCTTTTTTTCAGAATATCAGGAGAAATTAAAACATTTGGGAAGCATGCAGTATACGTTCGACGTGGGACTGGGCAACAATTTCCTTTCCCTTTGGTCGTATTATCTGTCAAGCCCGTTTAACCTGATCATTCTGCTCTGTGCCAAATCCCATTTACCGATGGCGCTGAATCTGATCATCTCAGTGAAGATCATACTGGCCGCCGGTTCCTTTGCTTACTTTTTGATGCATGCGGGAAGAAAGCCGGTGAAGAATCCGGGCATCATTGCCTTTTCCCTGCTCTATGCGTTCAGCAGCTATGTCGTGGGGTATTACTGGAACCTGATGTGGCTGGACTGTATTTTTATTTTCCCGATCATATTGCTGGGCATGGAGCGGATGTTTACCAAACAGGACAGCCGCACCTATGTGCTGGCACTGCTTTACAGCTTTATCTGTAATTACTATATCAGCTTTATGATCTGTCTGTTTTTGGTGCTGTGGTTTTTTACCTTTTCGTTCCACAGCTTTCGGGAGCTGTTGGAGAAGGGAATACGCTTTGCTGTTGCATCGTTGACGACCGCAATGATGAGTGCGGTCGTGCTGCTGCCGGCTTATAAGGGCATCATGACGACGGCCTCGGCAGAGTTTGAGCTGCCGGAGTGGGAGTTCTATGGCTCCTTTGCGGATACGCTCCGATCGCATTTATTCTGTTCGGAGGTCATGACCAATCAGGTGGGGGATGCGGGGACGAATCTGTATTGTGGGATCTTTACCATCCTGTTGGCAGGTATCTTTTTTTTGATGGGCAGTATCTCTCTGGAAAAGAAGGTCAAATATGGATTGCTGTTGGCGCTGTTGGTGATCAGCTTTAATAATGAGCAGCTCAATTACATCTGGCATGGCTTTCACAATCAGTATGGAATTCCAAACCGGTGTGCCTTTTTGTATATCTTTCTGCTGCTGCTTATGGCCTATGAGGTATGGCTGAAAAGGGATGCCATCCGCGTGCCGATGATCCTCGTATCCTATATGGTCAGTATGCTGTTTGTGGCATTCTGCTATTTTCATGGGGAAGTCACATACGAGACGAAGGTCTATATCCTGACGGGCGGACTGCTGACCCTGTATCTGGTACTGTTCCTTCTGTATCGGGAGCTGCATCTGGGAAAAAAGGTGATAGCCGGTCTTCTGGTGTTTGTAGCTCTGGTGGAGATGGCTGTCAACGGGCTGAATGGGTTCAAACAGGTGGGCAGCTCGGAACCGGACTATTATTATGGCGATACGGACACGTTTGAGGAGCTGATTGAGCGGGTAGAGGAGAAGGATGACAGCTTCTATCGGGCAGATATTTTACAGCCACGGCTGGTGGATGAGGCCACATGGTATAATTTGAGGAGTGTGGGGATCTTCGGTTCCACGGTGCGGGGCGAGCTGGTGGACATCATGGGTAAGCTTGGCTTTTATACCGGAGCCAATGAGTATCTGTATTACGGTGCCACTCCGGTGACCAATGCTCTGTTTGGGGTCAGGTATGTCTATACCCGGGACGAGGATTTTGTCAATGTGGACATGGATCTGTATGATACCGAGGAGGACATTTCCGTTTACAAAAATAACTATGTTTTGCCAGTGGGATATATGGTAAAAGAGGATATATTAGACTATGACACCGAGAACAGCGGTCCCTTTACGGTGCTGAATGAGATATGTGGAGCCATGACAGGAATTGAACCGGTCTTTACCTCCATCTATGATGATATGCAGACGGAGACTTATGGAACCAATGTGGATGTTACGCTGCGGGATGAATTCAATGCGGATTACAGCAAGGCCAACAGCAGTGCAAGGGCGGACATTATCTATACGATTCCGAGGGATATGGATCTGTATGTGAGCTGCCGGGGAAGCCATGTGCACAAGGTGGCACTCCTGATCGATGGAGATGAGGTGGCATATGACCGGTATCATGGACAGTTGTTCCGGGTTGGCGAGGTGAAAGCGGGACAGAAGGTGGACATTCAGTTTGTGTTAGATGACGGAGAGGATCAGAGTGGAGAACTCTACTGCTACCCGATGGAATTTGCGAGGAATCAGTTCCAGTCCTTTTATAATGTGTTGTCCAACCAGTCCATGCAGGTGACAAAGTTTAGTGACACGAAGATCGAGGGCACCATATCCGCCTTAGAGGATGGAGTGTTTATGACATCGATTCCATACGACGATGGATGGACGATATATGCAGATGGAGAACAGGTAGATACCTACATGGTGTTAGACGGATTTCTGGGAACCGAGCTGGAGAAGGGAGAGCATACGATCCGGATGGTATACCACTGTCCGGGACTCCTTGCCGGTTTTGGCATGACGATCCTGGGAGGTCTGGCATTTTACCTGATATGCAGAATAGAAAAAAAGAAGATTCAATATATCCCAAAGCGCAGGCAGCGCAGGAAGGAGGAAGACAAAGATGAAAAAGAGAGCAGTTAAGAAGGCCGTGATACCGGCAGCAGGGTTGGGAACCCGGTTTCTTCCGGCAACCAAGGCAATTCCGAAGGAGATGCTGCCCATTGTAGATATTCCTACCGTTCAATACATTGTGAAGGAGGCAGTAGACAGCGGGATTGAAGAGATCCTGATCATCACTAATTCCAATAAGCACTGTATGGAGAATCACTTTGACCGGGCTTATGAGCTGGAGAACCGGCTGATGGAGTCGCAAAAAGAGGAAGAGTACCATATGGTTTGTGATATTGCGAATATGGCCAATATCTACTATGTCAGACAGAAGGAGCCCAAGGGACTGGGGCATGCCATCCTGTGTGCAAAATCCTTTATCGGTGAGGAGCCGTTTGCGGTTCTGGTAGGGGATGATGTGGTGGAAAACAGGGATGGCAAACCGGCCTTAAAACAGTTGATCGAGGCCTATGACGAGGTGCAGGCTTCCATTGTCGGTGTACAGACGGTATCGGATGAGGACGTCAGCAAATATGGAATCGTCGAGCCGGCCAGACAGCCGGCGGGACGCAGGGTCAAGCTGAGCTCTATGGTGGAGAAGCCGAAGAAGGAGGAGGCACCGAGTAACCTTGCGGTGCTGGGTCGTTATGTTCTGACGCCGGAGATCTTTGACTATCTCGAGACGCAGACGCCGGGAGCGGGAGGAGAGATTCAGCTCACGGATTCGATCAAGAGCCTGATGATCAGTCAGGCGGTGTATGCCTATGATTTTGAAGGTATCCGCTATGATGTGGGGGATAAGTTTGGATTTATCAAGGCAACGGTGGAGTATGCCCTGGAGCGGGAGGAGCTTCGGGAGAAGCTGCAGACCTATCTGAAGGATCTGGTAACGACATTCGGGCAGCCGGAGGCATAGGGTTCCGGAAACGGGAACCATGCAGATCAAATGTTCTTTAGCAAATGAAAGCGGGGAGTGTAAAATGGAAAAAAATGAACGATTGGGCAGATTGATGATCCTTAATTTTCTGTTGGTGCTGCTGCTCATAGTGACGGTTCTGTTCGGTACCGTGATCCTGTTGGGAAAGCTGGATGAGCTGGGAGCAGATAATGGCGTGAAGACCATGCTGCTGATCATTCATGTGTCGATTATAGTGGTCATGCTTGCGCTTGCGGCCTATATGGTTCGTGTGGTGCAGCGGGAGGAGAAGCTGTCCAACGTCAAGACGGATAAATATAAAAAGTTATTTATGAATCTGCCGATCGGTTTTGCGCAGGTAAAGGTGTTAAGAGAGTCCCAGACAGGACACAGTCTGGGATATCAGATATCGGATGCAAATGCTACCTTTGGCAGTTTATTTGGTCTGAATGAGGCAGATTATTATGATAAGGTGATCTCGGACAGCCGGATGGAAACGCTGCAACACATCAATGCATGGTTTAAGGCCTACGACAATTCCGGCACGAAAATGGGCGAGCTGATGACAGTGGAGATCACGATGGAGAATCTGAATAAGGTGTTCCACACGTTGATGTATAAGCTCGAACCGGATTATATCAACATGGTTGTGATCGATATCACAGAGCAGAAGGAAACCGAGAATAAGCTGTCTTCGGCTATTGAGGCGGCGAATGTGGCTTACCGGACGCAGGCAGAATTTCTTGCCAATATGTCCCATGAGATCCGGACACCGATCAATGGGATTCTGGGCATGCTGCAGCTCACGCTGATGGCGGAGGATCTACAGGCGGACTACAGAGATAACCTGATCATTGCGAAAAACAGTGCGGATACCCTTCTTCGACTTGTCAATGATATTCTGGATCTGTCTAAGCTGGAGGCAGGAAAGTATAATCTGCGCGAGGAGGATTTTGACCTGAAGGGAGTGATCGAGGAGACGGTGGCGGCTCAGCTTCCGGCTGCAAAGGGCAAGACGCTGACACTGGATTGCTCGTTCGGCGGACAGATACCGGAGCTGGTGCGGGGCGATGCACAGCGGATTCAGCAGGTCTTGAATTGTCTGCTCTCCAATGCCATCAAATTTACAAATGAGGGCGGTGTAAGGGTCAAGGTTGCCTGTATCGATGATACACAGGACAAGATCAAGCTCCGGATCGCAGTGGTGGATTCCGGAATCGGAATCTCGGATGAAGACAAGAAGAAGCTGTTCATCCGGTTCTCACAGGTGGATTCCTCGGATACCCGCAAATATGGCGGGTCAGGACTGGGTCTGGTCATCACCAAGCAGATCATTGAGCTGATGAAGGGCGAGATTACGGTACAGAGTAAGGAGGGAATCGGTTCCACCTTTATCGTTGAGATTCCGATTAAGCTTGTGAAACACAAACAAAAGAAGGATGCCGAAACCGGGCAGAAGGATCCGGCACTCTATTCCATCAACAGCCATGCCAGAGCAAGAATTCTTGTGGCAGAGGATGAGCCGGTCAACCAACAGGTCATCGGCAAGCTGCTGGGAATGGCAGGATACTCCTATGATATCGCAGAAAATGGAGAAAAGGCTGTGGAGCTTTACAAGCTGAAGGAGTATCAGGCGGCTCTGTTTGATGTACAGATGCCGGTGATGGATGGTCTGGAGGCGACCCGGAGGATTCGGGATCTCGAAGCGAAGCTGGAGAAGCAACGCCTTCCGATCATAGCGGTGACAGCCCGCGCCATGTTCGGAGATAAGGAACGGATTCTGGAGGCGAAGCTGGATGATTATATTGCAAAGCCTTATAATCTGAATGATGTGGTGGAGATACTCAATCAGTATGTGAACCAAGAGGAGCAGGCAGAGTCGGAAGATGCCTGACTGCGTATTATTTTGACAAAGGAGTTTTGCTCAATGCAATGTCATTTAGTTAAGGATTAGCCAGTGAATAGCTACCGGAATGGGAAACATATACCATATTCGGTAGCGTCCGGCTTATCTAAATGACATTGGAGTTTTGCTGGATCTGTTTTAACAGAAATTTGTACTGCATGTACGCTCCCTTGAGCTGATAGGCGTAGCAGTCGATCAGATCGGGGTCGGTCTGATAATTCAGATGCAGGAGTAATGTATCAATCTTTTTTTTCGTATTATTTAAATCGGTCAGTAATGAGGAATCGGTTGTCGAAGCAGACTGCGGCAATGGTTCCTTTTTTTTATACCGTTTTGAATGAAAGACAGTTCGCATAAAAGCCTCCTTTTCAAATCATGAAGTTTTGGGACAAGGCTATGTAGCGCGCAAACGGCTTGTCCCATATTGACATAGTCAAACCTCGAATCCGAGTGTGATATGTATTTAAAAGTATAGGAGAAAGAAGTTTGGTTTATTCATGTTTATGAAAATTTGTTCAAATTTATGAATAAAAGTTCAAAAAGTTATGAACAAAAGTTCAAAAAGCCGGCATAAAAAGTTATAATTTCGGCCGCTTTTTGAACTTTCTATGATTATTATGCTATTTCGTTCACAATTATAGACAAGGGAAAAAACAGCACCTATAATGGCAGAAAAATGGATGTGGGGGAAACGGATATGGCAGAGTGGGTGAAATATGTGGTGTTAACCGGACTGTTTGCAAGGGCAGTCTACACGGATGTGCGATGGAACCGGATCGGGAATTCCCTGATCGGGGCAGGTATGATGGCAGGACTTGGGCTTGCGGGCATACAGGGCGGGATACAGGGGATGGTTTACAGTCTGAAAATGGCAGGAAGCGTCCTGCTTGCTCTGATTTTCTTATTTATCGTGCGGGGACTGGGGGCCGGGGATATCAAGCTGCTGTGTGTGGCATCTGTTTTTTTTCCGGAGAGAGCATGGTCGATCGTGGTCATGTCCTTCCTTGCAGGAGGGTTCATAGCAGTCGCAGGAATCCTCGTGAGATGGAGAAGGGGAGAGCCGATCCGGATTCGGGAGCAGACCATTCATTTTTCGATTCCCATAGCGGTTGGAACCCTGTTGACATTCATATGATTGGGAGGCATGGATGAAAGTATTAAGGATTGGAATTCTGGATGAGGAAGAGATCTATGTGGAGCGGCTCTGTGCATATCTGAATCGTCAGGGAATGGGAAGAGTGGCCGGTTTTACCAAAAAACAGGCACTGGTATCCTATCTGGAAAAACGCAGACTGGATCTTGTGGCAGGTACGGACCGGGAGGAGCTTGTGACACTCAGGGAGCAGTATCCGGAGCTCTGTCTGGTGTGGCTGACCGCTCCTGCTTCGGAGACATCAGACAGTGGGATCTATTCCCTGCTCCGCTATCAGAGTGCTAAGACGATCGGACAGAGGTTAGGAGAACTGGCGGGGCAGCTTGGTCTGGCACAGAAACAGGAGAAGCCGATGATCGCGGTGTACTCGCCGGTGGGACGGTGCGGAAAGACATCTCTGGCCTTGCGGGTGATCGGGACAGAGGCCTATGGGAAATGGCTCTATGTGGGACTGGAGGATTACAGCTTTTTTGCAGAGGAGGAAGATACCTTTTTCTATTATGTGAAGGAGCGGGAGGAGAACCGGGTGCTGGAATGGATGGCACAGTGCGGAGGCAGGATACCATCGGCGGGCTCTCCGTTTGACAGCAGGCAGATGAACCGGGAGGATGCGCAGTGGCTGCATCTGGTGTTGAATAAAAGTGAGAGCTACCGGGGGGCGGTCTGGGATATCGGAACCGGTGTGCTGAGTGATCCCGAATTCTTTTTGGTCTTTGATGCCCTGCTCGTTCCCTATCTGTCCGAGGAGAAAGCAATGGCAAAGCGGAGCCGGTTTGAACGGTTGCTGCGTATGCATGGACTCGAGGATGTGCTGGAACAGGTCCGGTTCGTGGATATGGGACGACAGGACGAGATCACGGATAAACTGGAGGAGTTGTTTGGAACGCATTTTTAACGTTTGTACAGGGAGGTAAGAGCATGACAGGAAAAATCGAACAGGAAAAGATCCGGATTCAGAGCGAGCTGATGGAGCGGTTTGACCTCAACCAGAATTTGACCGATGCGCAGATCAATGAATCCATCGAGGAGGAGATTCTAAGGCGGAGCAGGGAAATCTATCTTACCATTGCGGAGAAACAGCAGCTTCGGAGAGAATTGTTTAATGCCCTGCGGAGGCTGGATATTCTTTCGACTCTGCTGGAGGATGAGGAGATCTCGGAGATTATGGTCAATGGAGCGGAGCATATCTTTATTGAGAAAAAGGGAAGGATCATGCCGGTGGAGAAGGCCTTTTCCGGTGAAGAGCGGCTTCGGAATGTGATACAGCAGATCGTAAGCGGTTGTAACCGGATGGTGAATGAGACGGTGCCCATTGTGGATGCCCGGCTGGAGGACGGTTCCCGGGTCAATGTGGTGCTTCCTCCGGTGGCGCTGGATGGAGCGGTTATGACCATTCGAAAATTCCCGAAGCAATTCTTCACAATGGAGCGGCTGATCGGGATGGAAACGATCACGGAGGAGGCGGCAGAATTTCTCAAGCTTCTGGTAAGGGCGGGCTATAACCTGTTTATCAGTGGGGGAACTGGAAGCGGTAAGACCACATTTTTAAATGTATTAAGCAGTTATATCCCGCCGGAGGAGAGAGTGATCACGATTGAGGATTCGGCAGAGCTGCAGCTAAATGGACTGCCCAATCTGGTACGGTTAGAAACCCGGAATGCCAATGTGGAAGGAGAGAATGCGATCACGATGTCGCAGTTGATCAAGACGGCGCTTCGGATGCGTCCTGACCGGATCATCGTGGGCGAGGTACGGGACGCCGCTGCGATGGATATGGCAAACAGTATGTTGACCGGACATGACGGCAGCATCAGCACCGGACATGGCAATTCTGCAAAGGAGATGATGCTTCGTCTCGAAACCATGATCCTGATGGGATATGACATGCCGGTTCTGGCAATCCGACAGCAGATTGCGGCGGCGGTGGATGTGGTCATTCATCTGGGACGGCTGCGGGACAACAGCAGAAGGGTGTTGGAGATCAGTGAGGTACTCGGTGTGAAGGATGGAGAGATTCAATTGCAGCCACTTTTTGAGTTTTGTGAATACGAAGAACAGGATGGCAGGGTGGCAGGCGCATTGGAGAAACGGGCGGAGCTGGTGCATGACCGGAAGCTCCGGCAGTCCGGATGGAAAGGAGGAGCTGCATGAGAGGAGAAAAGACAGATTATGGAACCTATCATTTTCACTGGAGGGACTGGTTGGAATATGTGGTCAGGATGGGAGCAAAGGGAATCCTGATCTGCTATCTGTTCTATGATTCGTGGATCGCCTGTCTGCTGTTGGTTCCCTTTGCGGTACTGGATTACCGGAATCTGAGACAGCGCAAGCTGGAGACGCAAAAAAGGCAGCTCTCCCGGCAGTTCAAGAGTATGATCGAGGCGGTAGCCGGTTCCTTAAGTGCAGGATATTCTCTGGAACATGCCTTTGCGGATGCAAAGCGTGATATGGAGATGATCTATGAGAAGGATCTTCCCATCTGGAGAGAGCTTGACATGATCCTTGCCGGACTTCAGATGAATCTTCCGTTAGAAGGCCTGTTAAAGGATTTTGGACAGCGCAGTGGCAATGAGGATATTCAGAATTTTGCCAATGTGGTGGCAGCGGCCAGAAAGAGTGGCGGTAATCTGATCCGTATCATACAAAAAACCGTCAACTGCATGACGGACAAGATGGCGGTCGAGGAAGAGATTGAAACGCTGATCGCTTCTAAGAAGCTGGAGGAGCGGATCATGCTGTACATGCCCTATGGTATCATTTTTTATCTCAGGGTCTGCAACGGAGAATTTCTGGAGGTGCTCTATCACAATGTGCTGGGTGTCTTTTGCATGACGGTGTTTCTGATCGTCATTTACATGGCGCAGATGTGGGCAGGAAGGATCATGGAGATACGCGTATGAGGCTGATAAACGGAGTGATATATAGTGTGCTTCTGGTGCTGTTTCTCTGTTGGGTTCGGACAGGAAAGAAAACGGAAGTATCCGGATTGGAACAGTATATCAGGAAGCACGGTGTGATACTGGTCTGGCTGTTTGTGATCAATACGATCAGCTTTGGCATGACCTTCCGGCAGGAGGAAGGGGTCATCTATATACAAAAGAGCGGGTACGGAGGGGAGGAGACACAGACTGATTTTGTGCTGACGCTTCCGGAGGAGGAACGGCAGGTTTCGCTGACCGTCCGCCCGAGAACACTGACGGAGGAGGAGTGCAGGAAGAAATGGCAGGAGGCATTCCAATATCTGGAGGAGCATATTCCGGGAGAAAATGAATCGCTGCTGCTGGTGACAAAGCCACTGGATTTTTCCATTGATCATGAGACATACCCCTTTGACGTGGAGGTACAGCCGGAGGATATTGTGCTGATGGACAGCGAGGGCAATCTCAAAAATGAGAGGAAGGAGCTGCTGGCAGCGGGATATGGAGAGGCAGAGCTGGAACAGGGGATCGCCACCAGTGTGACGGTGATTCTGTGGTATGGCACAGCATGCGAAAAAAAGGTGTACGCACTGCGGCTCTTTCCCAAAACACAGAATGAACAGGAGGAGCAGTTTACCCGGGCAGAGGCATATCTGAGAGAACAGGAGCAGAATGCATTGTATGACGAGGGATTTACGGTGGATTCACAGGTAGACAAGGTTGGGATCAGGAGAATCGGTCAGAGCGGTGTGACACCGCTTGGGGTACTGGTGATGGGAGGTCTGTTCATCGGTCTGCTTCTGCTGCGGGAGCAGGAGGCGGCAAAAAATGAGGAGAAGCAACGCCGGGAATGTCTGCTGCAATGTTACCCGTGGTTTGTCAATGAGCTGGTCTTGTTGTTAGGCGCCGGAATGCAGGTGAAGAATATCTTCGGGGTATTGTTAATGGAATACGGACAGGAGCAGACGGAGTCCGGCCGCTCCCGACGGACAAAGGGACAGCGCAATTACAGGGAGCCCCTTATGCAGGAGCTGAGGGTGGCAGTGCGGAGCATGAAGCTCGGCATGTCAGAGGAACAGGCTTATTATCAATTGGGCAGACGCCTGCGGCTGCCCTGCTATACCAAACTGATGCTGCTCTTAGAGCAGAATGTAAGAAAGGGTGCAAAGGGTCTGACCATAGCCCTGGAGCAGGAAGAACTGGCTGCCCTCGAGGAACGAAAGAATCTGGCAAAGCGCTACGGGGAGGAGGCGGGAACAAAGCTGTTAGGGCCCATGCTCCTGCTTCTGCTGGTGGTCATGAGTATGATCCTGATACCGGCGTTTCTCAGTTTTTCTGTTTAACAAAAAAGGAACCTTTGTATTGCAGATGGGAAAGGAGGTGAGGCATATGGGCTGGCTGCGGCAGTTGTGGATCGATTTTTTAAAGGACGAATCCGGTATGGGAGTTGTGGAGATCATTTTAATCATTGTGGTATTGATTGCAATGGTATTTGTGTTTAAAGAACAGATTTCCGAGCTGGTGGACAAGATTTGGAAGTCGATCAACGAGAATGCAAAGAAAATCTATTGAGAAGCCGGATGCCTCATAGCTTGCTACGAGGCCGGAACGATAAGGGATTCTCCCGAAACATGCAGGAGGTGTACTATGAACGGGAACAGGGGACAGACAACCATATTTTTTTCTCTCATGATCAGTGTGTTATTTCTATTTACGTTGACGTCGTTGGAGGCCGGCCGAATCTATATGAGCAGGGTCAAGGTCAGAACCGCGGTTCATAGTGCATGCTCCAATCTGATGGCAGACTATCACAGTGAGCTGTTTGAGCGTTATCACCTGCTCTTCCTTGATCCGACCTATGGAACCGGAAGTGAGGCAGCCGTGGAGGAAAAACTGGCAGATTATCTGGAGTGTGATCTGAATGTGGAGGACGGACCGACAATCTATCAGTTCACGTTGGACGAGCTGGCAGCAATCAGTCAGGATCCCATTCTGGAGGACAATATGGAATTTTTAAGACAGCAGATCGTTGAGTATGAAAAGACGGAAGGACTGGTGCATAAGGCTGACGGGCTGAAAGCAAAAATGCAGGAGGACAACAGTGATGTGGAGGGTGCTGCAAGGGAAACCGAGATCAATGGAGTGGAATTTCCGGAATCGGAGAATACGGATGAAGAGCATGGGAAAAAGCAGAGCTCCTCCGAGGTCTCGGATCCAAGAGATCTTCTGACGGATGGTCTGAAAAATGGACTTCTGGCATTTGTACTTCCTGGGGATCAGAGCATTTCAAAGGAGTCCTATGCAATCAACGATCCGCCATCCCGTCTCTATCAGGAACAGGAGGAGAAAAAGAGGGATAGCAATTTTCAGGATATTCTTTCCCTGAAGGATCTCTTAAAGGAAGCCGCCGGAGAAAAGTCGTACAGTGGTCTGGTGGAACAGGCAGCATTTGTGGACTATGTGGGCAGTCTGTTTGGCAATGCGGTGAATCCGGATGAAGCCTCGGTCATACAGTGTGAGGTGGAATACATTCTGAAGGGAAAGGACAGTGATTATGAGAATCTGCAAGCAGTCGTGGAGGAGCTTACATGGATTCGGATGCCGGTCAACTATGCCTATCTCCTGTCTGATACAAAGAAAAAAAGTGAGGCGCTTACGCTGGCGGCTGCCATCTGTACTGCGACCGGAACTGAGCCTATGATGGAGGTGGTCAAATACCTGCTGCTCGGCTGTTGGTCCTATGGGGAAACCATCTATGAGATGCGCCAGCTCCTGTCGGGGGAGGCGATTGCCTATGTCAAGACACAGGAGACATGGAATACGGATCTCAAGACATTAAGCGGAACCGGAACGACAGCAAAGGTGGAGCATGGCATGCAATATGAAGACTACCTTATGCTTCTTCTGGCAAAAAAGAGTGGAAAGCATCTGACCTGCAGCTATGCCAGAATGCTGGATCTGATCGGATGCAATCTTCAGAAAGAGGATGAGGATTTTCATATTGCAGACTGTGTGGGCGGTATGGTGATTCAGGGAGAGATCAGCGTGAATCCACTCTTTCAAAAAGGGCGTGAAACGTCCGTGTATCAGACCTGTTTTGAGGAGCGTTTTTCCTAGGCACCGTCGGAAAGCCCGTAAAGACAGTACGGTTGCGGGGCCGGGTGCATTGTGGTTGTCCTTTTTTATAAGCTCTTATATGAAATAACCCAATGAAAAAAGAATCTCCAGGTATGAACAGCTATTTTGTATAAGGGCTTTTCAAAGAGGATAAGGCATCCTGCTGTTTTGTGACACCGGACGCTGCCGGGTATGGTAAACAGTAAATGGAATGGAGGAGGTAACGTATGGAAAAAAACAGGGGCTCCGCTACGGTGGAGGCATGTCTTGTGGTTCCGGTCTTTCTGTTTTTTATGCTGGCGGTAGCCGGAATTTTTATGGTACTGCTGGCAGAGGCTCACATTCATCAAAGTCTGGCTGAGGCGGCCAACTATACTGCGCAAAACTGCTATCTGGAAAAGAAACTGCTGTCTCAGACCGGTCAGACAGCAGATCATCTGGTGGATACGGCTGTGTTGTACAGGCAGTTTCACCGGTATCTAGGCGAGGATGCGTATGTGGAGCGGATGATTCAGAATGGAAAAAAGGGAATCCTTGTGCGGGTGGAACCGGATTCGAATAATCCGAAGATATTTACGGCAGAGGCGGACTATGTTGCACGGATCTCTGTTCCTGTCTTTGGAAGTGTACAAATTTCTCTGTGTAACCGGATTCAGAAAAAGGCATTTCTCGGATACAGCAAAGAGGAAAAAATGGATCGTTATGTCTATGTCACACCGAATCAGGCGGTATATCATGTGAGCAGAAACTGTACGCATCTGGTGTTAAGTATTCAGCAAAAAAGCGGGACACAGCGCTCCCATTACAGTCCGTGCAGCTTTTGCGGGAAAAGCGGAGAGGCCGGTGATCCCATCTATGTGGCGAAGACAGGGGAGGTCTATCACTACCGGAGGGATTGCAGCGGGTTAAAACGAACCGTTACACGCATAAAGCTGAGGGAGGCGGGCGGACTGTCGCCATGCTCCCGATGTGGGAGAAACCGGTGAAAATGGTTCCAATCCATTTTCAAAATATCGTCCAGATACCCATAATATATAAAAAGAGAAGGGAGGACAGCTCTGTACAGAGAGGAACTTGGTCAGAGCTTGCGGATCACATGATGAGAAAATGCAGGAACAGAGGAAGCGCCGTGATTGAGGTCACATTATTAATGCCGGTCTTTTTGGGTTGTATCTACTTTTATATCATGCTGTTTCTCTTTTTGATTCAGTCAGGTCAAACGATGGATCAGGTTGTAGCAATGATGTACCCGCCGGATCAAACGGTGGCCGTCACCCCACAGGATGCACCGGACGGAATCCGCCTTTGCAGGGAAGGAGGCACACAGACAGTAAGGGTGGAGCAGGAAAATGGATTCTTCCACCTTCATCTGACGCTTGCGAGAGACGGGGAAGATACGGTCAGGAAGTTGAGGAGGTGGCAGTTTGTTACAGACTTATTTTAAAAAGGATGGAATGTGTCCGGTATTTGTCGCAGTGGCAGAGGGAGAACTGGATACGGGATATGAGGTGTGGCTGTTTCTGTACCAGACAGTGCCATACTTTCTCCCATTCGAGGCAAAGCAGATCAATGGCAGGCAGGAATTTACATACAGGCTGGGCTATAAGACCACGGTAAAGGATGCACTGGGACATTTACCCCTTACGCGGCAGCGTCTTGAGCAGATGATGTCGTGCATGATAGGAGCTTTGGAAAGTGCACAGGATTATCTGTTAGATCCGGAGCGGATACTGTGGCGTGCCGATTCGGTTTTTCTGGATGCGGAAAGTGGATGCCTGCAGTTTTGTTACTGTCCGGTGGCAGAACCGGTGCATGGAAGTATGAAAGATCTTGTCGCTGAGCTGCTTGTCTTTGTGGAGAAGCGGAATGAGGATGCGGTTTTATTGATTCTGCAGTTCTATCATCAGCTCACAGAGCCGGATTGTACACTGGAACAGCTCAAGACGGTTCTGCAGACCTTCCGCACAGGGAAAGGGGAGAAAAGTGACCGCTGGAATGCGACTTGGCAGAACGATACACTATGGCCGGAAGAGACAGTACAAGGCATGCAGACTGATACACGGTGGAATGAAGCAGTATATGGTATGAGAACCGGTATGCGTCCGATAGGGACAGTGCAAGGCATGCAGACCGATACGTGGTCGAACGAAGTAGTGCAAGATATGCACAAAGGTACGCAGTCGAACGAGGCAGTGCAGGATATGCACAAAGGTACGCGGTCGAACGAAGCAGTACAAGGCATGCCGGCCGGTACACGGTCGAATGAGGCAGTATATAACATGCAGACTGGCGTGGAGCCGGGAGGCATAAGCTCTGGTTTTCCGGACGGGCTGGAAGCAGGGAAGAAGGGGAGGCACGTTTGGGGTGTGAAAAAGCAGACAGAGCACAAACCGCAGGATTCCGGACAGGAGGAGCCGCAATCCGTCGGGCAGAGGATAATGAAGATCATGCTATTTGTCTGTGCCGCAGGGAATCTGGTATTGGTAATTGCGTTGTTTGCCGGTATTCTTACCTATGACAGAGCATATTATCTGTTTTTTGGCCTTGGTGCGTTGATCGTGCTTACGCTGGTCTACATGCAGATGACAAAGGAGGAATCGCCGGATACGATCATGCAGGAGTATTTTGCCGGACAGGGGCAAAAGGAGGCAGACTGGTCAAAAGACGCTACCACCTCCCTGCAGCAAATGAATGACCGACAGTCTGATATCGCACGCTCCTTTGGCCAGATGGAGCAAGGTGTCAAACCGGAAACCACAGACCACAAGCCGCTGGGAGAAACCGTTGTCCTGATGCCGCAGGGCAAGGAGAATATCATGGTACCGCAGGATGAGGGGCATCTGTGTCTGCAGCCAATGGAAAAAGACTTATATGCGCCAATTGTGGTAAATACCCGGAGTGTCGTATTGGGCTGTATGCCGGAAAGCTGTAATTACGTTCTCACGGCAAGGGGAATCAGCAGAATGCACGCCAAGATCATGGAACGCGCAGACGGGATCTATCTGCTGGATCTGAATTCGACCAACGGAACCTATCTGAATGGGGAAATACTGGAGAGCGGAAAGGACTACCGGCTGGAGGAAGGCGATATGGTGGCCTTCGCACGGTGTGAGTTCTATGTTGCCCGGCTTGAAAATAGCGAACAATACTCTGAAAAAAATGGAAGTTTTATATAAAGTGTGATAATATAGGGATATATGCTTGCTAACGAAGCGACTTTGCTAAGATCGTCTGTCGCCCTTGGGGCCCGGCTTCTTGGACTTTCAAAAATGGATTGCCGATGAAGACAATATATAGTAGAAAAGGAGAGAAAACATGGCTAACATATATGTAAATGATTTTTTACCCAGGGCTTTTTCGAATGATCAAGCAGAACTTTTAAAACAAAAAATTAATGAGGTAATCAACCATGAAGATAAGATAGTTCTTGATTTCAGCGGAATAACGAAGTTTACCACATTGTTTTTCAATTTTAGTATGGGTTACTTTATTACGCAATTGGGAAAGGAAAAGTATGACAGCATGTTTGAATTGAAAAACCTAAACCAGTTAGGTGAGAGCACATATATTCATTCTTATAACAATTCAGTGAGAGATGAGCTGAGCGGTTCAGAGGAAATGAAAGCAAAAATAATGGACATTATTAATAGTTCAGATGAGATATAGGGGCGAAAAATGGCAAATATTATTGATATTAGATCGATTGATGTTGCTGATATCGATACGAATGAGACATTTGCAATTGATACAAATGCATTAGTTTGGACTCATTATTCAAAAGCAAGTGATTCGAGACTGAATAAACATCCATATCAGGTGGTAGAATATCCTAATTTTATTAATAAACTTTTACAGAATGGAAACATGATTGTGACAACAATTTTGAATATAACTGAATTGTGTGGTGTCGTGGAAAGAAATGAATACAAGATATACAAGGCAGTCAACCATTTGAATCCGTTCAGTATAAAAGATTATAGGAAACTGGCGGCGGCGCGTAGTGCATACAAAAAAGAAATAGATACGATGATCATGGAAATAGAATCCGTATATGATAATCACGTTGAAGAGGTTGCGCTCAATGAACAGGTAATAGATCGCTATAAAAAAGATATTTGTAGCAATCATTGTGATATTTTTGATTATGCAGTGATTGAATATTTAAAACAAAAAGGAATCAAAAATTACATAAGTGACGATAAAGATTTTGCCTCAGTAGATGAAATAAATTTATTTACAACAAGTGAAGCATCAAGTTAGGATTTGTGTTTTACAGGCATGATTGACAGAAAAACGTGACACTAAGGAGTAAATCCGGTGTCGCGTTTTCGTTTATAACACCATATCACAATGATAGGAAAAATACAATCTGTATTTATTTTAAGTTGTAAAATCCTGTAATTTCAGATATACTTATATCAGTACATCAAATATGAATTCACTGGTGGTCAGGAGGTGTGTCTTACGAAGATCAACATATACTATGGTGGAAGAGGGGTCATCGAAGATCCTACGATTTATGTACTGAATAAGATGACAGAGGTGTTGAAGGAGCTTCGGGTAGAGGTGAACCGTTACAATATATATGAGGATAAGAATGCGATTTCCACTCTGCCGGCTACCCTGAAGGGGGTGGACGGAATTATCTTAGGTACCACAGTGGAATGGTTTGGAATCGGCGGGTATATGCAGCAGTTTCTGGATATGTGCTGGTGTTATGCGGATAAGCAGCAGATCAGCCGGACTTATATGCTTCCGGTGGTCATGGCAACGACCTATGGAGAGCGGGATGCGGAGCTGAATCTCATCAAGGCATGGGAAACACTCGGGGGAATTCCGCTTACCGGACTGGCAGCCTATGTGGAAAACCCTGATGAATTTGAGCGGAATGAGAGCTATCGGATCATCATAGAGAAAAGGACGGAATCGCTGTATCGCTCCATCAATCAGAAAATGATGAATCTGCCAACCAGCAATCTGGCGGTCAAGACAAATATTTTGAAGACCAGAACCATCGAGCTGACTCCGCAGGAGAGTGAGCAGCTATCGCGGTTTGCCAGCAATGAGACTTATGTCCGGCAGCAGAAGGAGGACATTGAAGAGCTGTCTGCGATGTTCAAGAAGATGTTGGGGGAAGGCGCGGGTGAGGATATGCCGAAGCAGGAGGAGCCTATGCCGTATGCCGATGACGGAGGCTCCCGCCCAGCCGGAAAGAACAGGGGGGAGGCAGAGGATGCAGTGGTCGCTGCCTTTATGCGGTCTTACAGGCCGGAACCGGATTTTAATGCATCTTATGCGATCATCATTTCCGATCAGGATCAGATCCTGCACATTGAGGCGACGACAGAGAAGATCAAGTGCTTCTACACCAACAGCAATGAGGCAGATGTGATCCTGCGAACCCCGGCGAAGGTGTTAGACAGCATCTTGAAGGGTAAAACAACATTCCAGAAGGGATTTATGGCAGGTGAGATCTCGGCGAAGGGTAATTTTAAGACCCTCCGGATGCTTGATACTATTTTTCCCTTTTCGGTAAATCAGAATAGGATGTGAACAATATGTCATATATGGCTCTATATCGAAAATGGAGACCGGATGAATTTGAGGAGGTAAAAGGACAGGAGCATGTGGTGACCACGCTGAAGAACCAGATCACGCATGACCGGATCGGGCATGCCTATCTGTTTTGCGGAACGAGGGGAACCGGTAAGACGACGGTGGCAAAGCTGTTTGCCAAAGCGGTGAACTGTGAGCAGCCTTTGGCCGATGGAAGTCCCTGTAACACCTGTGCTTCCTGCCGGGCGATTCAGGCGGGCAGTTCTCTCAATGTGATCGAGATTGACGCGGCATCGAATAACGGTGTGGATAATATCAGGGACATTCGGGAGGAGGTGCAGTATTCTCCAAATGAGGGGAGGTACAAGGTCTATATTATTGATGAGGTGCATATGCTTTCCATTGGAGCGTTCAATGCACTGCTCAAGACTCTGGAGGAACCGCCCTCCTATGTGATCTTTGTGCTTGCCACCACGGAGGCTCATAAGATTCCCATTACGATCCTGTCCAGATGCCAGCGGTATGATTTTCGTCGGATCAGTCTGGAGACGATCTATGAGCGGCTGACGGAGCTGTTGAAGCGTGAGGGAATCGAAGCGGAGGAGAAAGCGGTGCGCTATGTGGCAAAGGTGGCGGACGGTTCTATGCGCGATGCCCTAAGTCTGTTGGATCAGTGTATTGCGTTTTATCTGGGGCAGACGCTCACCTATGAGAAGGTGTTAGAGGTTCTGGGAGCTGTGGATGTGGAGGTGTTTGATGAGCTGATCAGGCAGGTGGCAGCGGGAGATACTCTGAAGGCACTGAAGGTGATCGATGAGGTGATCTGGCAGGGAAGGGAGCTCACTCAGTTTGTCACGGATTTTACATGGTATATGCGGAATCTGATGCTGCTTAAGGTGTCGGATCACGTGAATGATCAGATGGATCTTTCCGCAGAGAATCTGGAGAATATGAAGCAGACCGCACAGGCGGTGGACATGGATTCCCTGATGCGGTATATGCGTATTTTTTCGGAGTTGTCCGGTCAGATCCGCTATGCAGCCCAGAAACGGGTGGCATTGGAGATGGCGGTGATCAAGCTTACCACACCGCAGATGGAGCAGAACATGGACTCCATATTGGATCGGATACGGTCTCTGGAGCGGAAGGTGGAGGAGGGTGTGCTGTCCCTGAGTGAAGAACAGATGGCAGCCCTGACAGAGGGAGGCAGAGCTGAGCTGCAGGCAGAGGAACCGCCTGCGATAGACCGGGAGTCGATTCTGGAAAAAGAGCTCCAGCCTGCGGAGTATGAGGACATGAATGCGATCATGTCGGGTATCCGGCAAATCCGCAAGGATCCGGAGCTTTGCCGCCGCGTGGGGCAGGGAACCATGAACCACCTGCTCGAACAGGCGAGCATTAACATCGGACACGATCACAAGTCTCTTGTGCTCTCCTTTGAGGCGACTGAGCGGGGCAATATGGCATACCGGCAGTTTTCCAAGGAGCAGCATCGTCAGGCTCTGACAGAGGTGATCGGAGAGCTGACGGGAAAGTGTGTGGAGATTACGTGTCAGTTAAAGGAATCCCTGACGGAGACAGATCTTTCCAATGTCAATCTGTCGAAGGTCAATTTTAAGGTGGCCATAGAGGATTAGGATGGGTTCTTCAAACAATGCCGGCTTTTGCGGGTCCGGATGGTGAATTCAGGTAATGGTCTTGTGATCATACAAGGAATTGCGGAAGAACCGGGAGAGGTTTATAATGAATATAATATAGGAGGATAGAACAAAAATGGCAAAAAGAGGTGGATTTTCAGGAGGAATGCCTGGCAACATGAACAATCTGATGAAGCAGGCTCAGAAAATGCAGAAACAGATGGAGGAGCAGGCAAAGGAACTGGAGAATCAGATGTATGAGGCAACTGCGGGCGGCGGTGTGGTCAAGGTAACGGTATCGGGTAAGAAGGAGATACAGGCGGTGCACATTGAACCGGAGGTTGTGGATCCCGACGATATTGAGATGCTGGAGGATCTGATCATGGCCGCTGCAAACGAGGCGCTGCGGATGCAGGAGGAGGATCAGAATGACAGATTGTCAAAGATCACCGGCAATATGGGCGGACTGGGAGGATTTCCGTTTTAATGGATCTGTACAGTGAACAGGTGAATCGTTTGGTGGAGGAATTGGGCAGACTGCCGGGCATTGGTCACAAATCAGCCCAACGACTGGCATATCACATTATCAATATGCCACTTGACCAGGTAAAATCGTTGTCCGGTACCATCCTTTCCGCCAGAGAAAATGTAAAATACTGCCGGGAATGTTTTACGCTGACAGATAAAGAGATCTGCCCGATCTGCGCCTCTGCGAACAGGGATAAGAAGACCATTATGGTCGTGGAGACACCGAGGGATCTGGCCGCTTATGAGCGCACCGGTAAATATAATGGCGTATACCATGTACTGCATGGCGCCATTTCGCCGAAGCTTGGAATCAGTCAGGAGGATATCCGGCTGAAGGAGCTGATCGTCCGTCTCCGGGGTGAGGTAGAGGAATTGATCATTGCCACCAATTCCGGTGTGGAGGGTGAGGTGACCGCCATGTATATCAGTAAGCTGGTAAAACCGACCGGCATCAAGGTGTCAAGAATCGCCTCCGGCATACCGGTTGGCGGAGATTTGGAATGTATTGATGAGGTGACTCTCCTTCGCGCATTAGAGGGAAGAGTATGCTTATAAAACATCTTCCGCCTGTGCCAATGTCATTTAGTTAAGCCGGACGCTACCATACCCAGTAGCTGTTTACTGGCTAATTCTTAACTAAATGACATTGCCGCCTGTGCGGTTGGAATGTTTGTCCGGACGTTGCTGCCCGGTCAGAATAGCGATGTGTGCACGATGCGCAAAATGGTTCAAAAGGAATGAAATAAGAAAAACATGAAAATGCATGGAATGCATGCAGGTGAAGAAAGGAAGGTATGCACATGAAAAGAATAGGAATGTTGACAAGTGGTGGTGACTGTCAGGCACTGAACGCTACAATGCGGGGAGTGGTGAAGGGTCTGTGTAATCTGTATGATGAGATTGAGATCTATGGATTCTTAGATGGGTATAAGGGGCTGATCCGCAATAACTATAAGCTGCTGGGACCGGAGGATTTTTCCGGCATCCTGACAAAGGGCGGCACGATTCTTGGCAGCTCCCGCCAGCCATTTAAGCTGATGGATCAGCCGACAGAGGATGGAATCAACAAGGTAAAGGCCATGAAGGAAACCTACAAGAAGTTAAAACTCAATTGTCTGGTGGTATTAGGTGGAAATGGTTCCCAGAAGACTGCCAACCTGCTAAGTGAAGAGGGGTTAAATGTCATTGGTCTGCCAAAGACGATTGACAATGACCTGTGGGGTACCGATATGACCTTTGGGTTTCAGTCCGCAGTGGACGTTGCGACGGCAGCGATTGACTGCATCCATACGACAGCAGCTTCACACAACCGGGTATTTTTGGTAGAGATCATGGGACACAAGGTAGGACATATTACTCTGCATGCGGGAATTGCCGGTGGAGCGGATATCATCCTTCTTCCGGAAATTCCATATGATATCAACAGTGTGTGCAAGGCGTTAGAGAAGCGGAGCAAGGCCGGAAAGGGATTTTCCATCATTGCAGTGGCCGAGGGTGCGATCTCGAAGGAGGATGCTGCGCTTCCGAAGAAGAAACGCAAGGAAAAGATTGCAAACCGTAAGTATCCGTCTGTTGCCTATGAGATTGCGGATCAGATCAAGGATAGCTGCGGCTGTGAGGTTCGGATCGCTGTTCCGGGGCACACCCAGAGAGGTGGCAGTCCGGATGCCTTTGATCGCGTGTTGTCTTCCCGGTTCGGGGCATATGCCGCACAACTGATTCGGGATGAGAAGTACGGACGTCTTGTAGTACTCAAGGACAATGATGTGACGGATATCGCTCTTTCCGATTCCGCAGGAAAGCTAAAATATGTTTCACCGGAGGACAGCATTGTGCAGAACGCAAGAATGTTGGGAATCTCTTTTGGTGATGAATAGGAACTGTCACGATATAACCCCATAGAACTTGCCTATCCGATGCAACTATTACAAGTCATGTGGTGACAGTTCGATAGAGAACACATATAGATAGTATATATTGATGGAGAATCAGAGGAGGTTGAACAATGAAGTTGAAAACAGATATTTTTGAACAGTTTGATCGCAAATGGGGGCTTCTTACAGCAGGGGAAAAGGATCAGTTTAACACCATGACGATCAGTTGGGGTGGTCTGGGAACGCTGTGGAATAAGCCGGTGGCTACCGTATATGTGCGAACCTCAAGGTATACGCATGAGTTCATGGATGCGCAGGATTATTTTACCATCAGCTTTTACCCGGATGAGGTGAAGCCCATACTTGGTGTATTAGGCTCGAAGTCGGGACGGGAGATGGATAAGGTGAACCGCTCCGGTCTGACACCAAAGGAGGTGGAGCATTCCGTTACGTTTGAGGAGGCAAGTCTTACGCTGGTATGCAAGAAGCTGTTCCGGCAGGAGCTGGATGTAAAGAACATGACCCCAGAGATTGCGGATTCGTTCTATTCGGGAGATGCACCGCATGATATGTATATCGGTGAAGTGGTGGACATTCTGGAAAAATAGACACAGAACAAATATTCGATTCCCTCTGTACTTTTTGGGGATAGTTTGATATACTTGACCCATA
Source organism: Lachnospiraceae bacterium (assembly GCA_017479085.1). Lineage (GTDB taxonomy): Bacteria > Bacillota > Clostridia > Lachnospirales > Lachnospiraceae > CAG-590. The sequence continues at coordinate 25,181 of JAFVCQ010000083.1, forward strand.
TTAACGTGTAGATACAGCAGAAAGGAACGAATCCATGAAACAATATATTACGATCAAGGGTGCCAGAGAGCACAATCTGAAGAACATAGACATTAAGATACCGAGGGATGAGCTGGTGGTTCTGACCGGCCTCTCGGGTTCCGGCAAATCGTCTCTTGCGTTTGACACGATATATGCAGAAGGACAGCGGCGTTATATGGAATCGCTGTCCTCCTATGCCAGGCAGTTTCTGGGACAGGCGGAGAAGCCGGAGGTGGACAAGATCGAGGGACTGTCGCCGGCCATTTCGATTGACCAGAAGTCAACGAACCGCAATCCGCGTTCGACGGTGGGTACGGTGACGGAGATCTATGATTATTTCCGTCTGCTCTATGCAAGGATTGGAATCCCGCATTGTCCGAAGTGTGGGAGGGAGATCCGCAGACAGACGGTGGATCAGATGGTGGATACGATTCTGGAGCTGCCGGAGGGGACAAAGTTCCAGCTGCTCGCACCGGTGGTCAGAGGACGTAAGGGACGACATGAGAAGGTGCTGGCTCAGGCGAAGAAGAGCGGGTATGTGCGTGTATTGGTGGATGGTTCCCTGTATGAGCTGTCGGAGGAGATCGCACTGGATAAGAACAGGAAGCACGACATATCGATCGTTGTGGATCGTCTGGTGGTTAAGTCCGGAATCAGAAGGCGTCTGAATGATTCCATTGAGGCAGTTATGAAGCTGTCCGAGGGAATTATGGTGGTGGATGTGATTGGCGGGCAAGCCATTAATCTAAGCTCCAGCTTTTCCTGCCCGGATTGTGGGATTAGCATTGATGAGATCGAGCCTAGAAGCTTTTCCTTCAACAATCCGTTTGGTGCCTGTCCGACCTGTGCCGGTCTGGGCTACAAGATGGAATTTGATGTGGATCTGATGATACCGGATCCGGGTGTCTCGATCGCAGACGGAGCGATCGTGGTGCTTGGCTGGCAGTCCTGTACCGATCCCAAATCCTATACCAGAGCGATCCTGAATGCACTGGCAGAGGAGTATGGATTTGATCTCAACACACCATTTAATCAGATGTCAGAGGAGGCAAGGAACATTATCCTGTACGGCACCAACGGACATGAGGTGAAGGTGCATTACAAGGGACAGCGGGGCGAGGGAATCTATGATGTGGCCTTTGAAGGACTGATCCGCAATGTGCAGCGGCGGTATCGGGAGATTGCCTCCGAATCCGTGAAGGAGGAATATGAGACATTTATGACGATCACCCCGTGTGATGAATGTGAGGGACAGCGTCTCAAAAAGGAGTCGCTGGCGGTAACGGTTGCGGGTAAGAATATCTATGAGATTACGAGGATGTCCATTGACCAATTGGTGGGATTTCTGGATCAGATGGAACTGACGGAGCGGCAGCAGTTTATCGGAGGAGGTATTCTGAAGGAGATTCGGGCAAGGCTTACCTTTCTTCTGGATGTGGGACTCAATTATCTGGCACTGTACCGGCCGACTGCCACGCTCTCCGGCGGTGAGGCACAGAGAATCCGTCTGGCAACACAGATCGGATCGGGGCTGGTGGGTGTTGCCTATATTCTGGACGAGCCGAGCATTGGCTTGCACCAGAGGGATAATGATAAGCTGATCGCAACCCTGAAGCATCTGCGGGATCTGGGGAATACACTCGTGGTCGTAGAGCATGATGAGGATACCATGCTGGCGGCAGACCATATTGTGGATATCGGGCCGGGAGCCGGAGAGCAGGGCGGCGAGGTCATTGCGCAGGGAACGGCAGCCCAGATCATGAAGAATAAAAAGTCCATCACCGGAGCTTACCTGTCCGGCCGTATCCGGATTCCGGTGCCGGAGAAGCGCAGGGAGCCGACCGGCTGGATCACGGTGCGGGGGGCGAGACAGAATAATCTGAAGAATATAGATGTGGCATTTCCACTGGGAGTCATGACCTGTGTCACCGGTGTGTCCGGTTCCGGTAAAAGCTCACTGGTCAACGAGATTCTGCACAAGCATTTGGCGAGAGAACTGAATCGTGCCAGAATAAAGCCGGGGGAACATGACAGGATCGAGGGACTGGAGCAGTTGGATAAGGTCATTAATATCGACCAGTCTCCGATCGGGCGGACACCGCGGTCGAATCCTGCCACCTATACCGGTGTCTTTGATCTGATTCGGGATCTGTTCGCCGGAACCAAGGATGCCAAGGCAAAGGGATACAAAAAGGGAAGGTTTTCCTTCAATATCTCCGGTGGACGCTGTGAGGCATGCCGGGGAGATGGGATTATTAAGATCGAGATGCATTTTCTGCCGGATGTCTATGTGCCGTGTGAGGTATGCGGTGGGAAACGATACAACCGTGAGACACTGGAGGTGTATTATAAGGGTAAGAATATTTATGACGTGCTGGATATGACGGTGGATGAGGCCTGTCATTTCTTTGAGAATGTGCCGTCCATTCTGCGCAAGATTGAAACGCTGCGGGAGGTGGGTCTGGGGTATATCCGTCTCGGTCAGCCTTCTACCACCCTGAGTGGAGGAGAGGCACAGCGTGTCAAGCTGGCAACGGAGCTCTCGCGGAGAAGTACTGGCAAGACGGTCTACATTTTGGACGAGCCTACCACAGGCCTTCATTTTGCGGATGTGCACAAGCTGGTAGAGATCCTGAGAAAGCTGTCAGAGGGCGGCAATACCGTGATTGTCATTGAGCATAATCTGGAAGTGATCAAGACTGCGGACTATATCATTGATATTGGGCCGGAGGGCGGCGATGGAGGCGGAACGATCGTCGCCACTGGAACACCGGAGGAGATCGCGCAGTGTGACAACAGCTATACCGGACAATATCTGAAGAAATTCCTGTCGGTGTAGGACTGGGAGTGACTATCGATTCCGACATGAAAAATAGCAATGAAAAATAATGATAATTGTGTTATACTATGTATGATAAATGATATATGGTTATCAATATATAGAGAGAGGTATGGAATATGACAGCAATTAGACAAGAAGCTATTGAATTGCTGGAAAGAGTACCGGAAGATAAATTGGGATTTATAATTCAGATAATACAGGGTATGAATGGCTTATATACCGATACGAATACAGAAAAGAAAGAAGCATTGGCAAGATTGGAGCAGTTACGCAGAAAGGGAACTGTTATAGATGATGATGCAGAACTAGCTTCTTATAGGGAAGAAAAATATGGTAAATAAGATTCTGATTGATACAAATGTATTATTGGATTATCTGTTAGAGCGTGATCGTATTTTTCATGCGCATTCCTCCCTTTTATGGTTGATTATTTTCCATATCCTTCTGTATGTATCATAATGGGTTCTTCCTCTTTTGCAGAACCGAATCCTTCTACATTTTTCTTGTCAAATGCTCTTTCTTTTGCATAAAAATTTTCATAAAATTGATCGTTTGGAAAACAGCTTTTGTATAACGCAAAGTACGATCAGGAGCGTTCCAATTACTTTGGAACCTTTACATGGGCATTTGACAATATGCGCCGTGAGATCCTGAAAGCACGCTCCTGTGAACGGGAGGCAGTGGAAAATAATAAGACCGTGACCACGGAACCGTCATGCTGCATAACCATGCAGGCGGTCTGGAGGCAATCATTGGTCTGCCGGCAGAAAAAGAAAAGTAACTAAATGACATTGCTGACAATTCTGGTAAAGGTAAGTCATCATTGATTATAAACCATCCACTATGACCATACTTTTCTGCACTTCTTTAACAAGCTCAACTGGATAATCATTATAGTCAGCAATATCCTCTGGTGCTTTACCCTTTCTAAGCAGTTTTTCAATCTGTTTTCTGCGTTCTTCTTCACGTCCCTCTTCACGTCCCCTTGCCATTCCAATCTCCTGATTTTCCAAATCTCTCATTACAAGCGTCATATATTCCCGCCTCCATTCTTTGTTCTGGCGTGCCTTATGCACTGCCACTTCAAGCTTCTTTACATATTCATCATCTGACGGCTTGCCTGCAACATAATTCAAGAACTCTTTCAGGCTGCCATCCACATCATCTGCTGTCCCGATGGCATTCAGTACAATCTTCGTCGTACCGTCTCCCATTTCCAAATCCGATGCTTCATGGCATCTGTTTGTAAATGTATATTTGTGAAGTCCCTTTTTGTAGTAATCAAAAGGACAGATTGCAATAATGATGCAGTCCTTCAGTCTGCTGTAGACAACTCCCTTTTCAAGCATCTCTGAATCTGCCATAGAACCATAGAACCGAAGTCTTCTTGGAAGATTCCCCTGTCTGAGTACCTGCATCTCAATCTCGATTACAGTACCATCCCCACTGGTTACAAATATGTCAAACCGAACTCCATGTATATCCTTACCAGAATCGATTGACTTTTGTGCGGTCACATTGATGTCCTGAAACTCTATATCCGGAAGGATGATTCGAATCAATTCGGATAACAGTGCTTTATCCTGCATGATCTTACAGAAAATGAAATCGTTGGTTATTCCTAAATGTTCCCATTCCTGCGATATATTCTGGAGTTCAACTCTTATTTCTTCCAATCTGTCCTTTGATATCTTCTCAATTGAAATACCGGTATGTTCCACTATTTCTTTTGTTATATCATCCATTTTTCTTTCACCCCATCTCACACCTCACCTACGAATATCATACCATATCCGTCTTAAAATATCCATACAAACTTAAAACAGTTCCTAATTACTGCTTCCGGTCTTCAGCCATTTTGTAAAAGATGAATTTACATGTTCTCAAAAGTCTGTTAGAATGGGTAGATATTGGATTATGGATAGGAGTAAGGGAACATGAAAGTAGAGATTTTACATGAGGATCAGGATATTATCGTGTGCATTAAGCCTTATGGAATGCCGGTTCAGAGTGACCGGAGCAGGGATATGGATCTGCTCAGTTATCTGCGAAACCGGATGCTGGAGCAGGAGGATCTGGAGGAGGAGCCATATCTGGCAATGGTACACCGGTTAGACCGTCCGGTCGGCGGGATCATGGTATTTGCAAAGAACCAGAAAGCGGCAGCAAACCTGTCGGATCAGGTGCAGGATGGAAGCATGGTGAAATTCTACCAGGCTGTGATCACGGGGGAGCTTCCGCAGGAGTGCGGCCTGCTGGAGGATTATCTGTGGAAGGATGGCAGGAACAATACATCCAGGGTGGTAAAAAAGGGAACAAAGGGTGCAAAAAAGGCACAGTTGCAATATGAGGTATTGGATGTCATGGAAACGGACGAGGGAATCCTGTCATACATTTTGATTGAGCTGATCACCGGACGGCATCATCAGATCCAGGTGCAGCTTGCAAGCAGGGGAGTCGGGATATACGGGGATACCAAGTACAATCCCCGATTTGCCGGGACAAAGAAGACGTACCGGCAGATTGCATTGTATGCTACCCGTCTGGAATTTACACATCCCGGAAATGGGGAACCTATGGTGTTTAAGACGGAACCGGAGGGCAGTGCATTTGACGTGATCGAGCTGGAGGAGATGTATACTCGCGAATGAAAGCATCGTCCGTACAATCCAACAGACAGCCATAATTTGCGAAAAAGGCCTATATTTTTTCATAAACAGGGCAAGCTATCACAGTAGAGAGAAGTACCTGTCGGAGTGCAACGGGCAGGTAAATTGGGCTGGTCTGGAGGAAATGATATGGAAGCGTTGGCAAAATTATGGAATCATGTTGCGATAAAGGCTGCTGCACTGGTGGCAGGGGTGGCAGTGCTGTATTACGGGATTCGGTTTCTGCTGCCATTGGTGTTTCCGTTTCTGTTTGCCGGTGTGGTGTCGGTCGTGTATTATCCGTTTCTCAGAAGATTGTGCCATAAGACCGGCTTGTGGAGGGGCAGGAGAAAAAGATGGCTCTTAGTGCTGGCGGTGACGCTGTTCTATGCGGGCGTCCTTCTGTTGCTAAGCCTGCTGGGAAGCTACCTGTTTGGACAGGGGAGAAGTATTCTGCTGAATTTTCCATTTTATCAGGCGAGGGTTCTGTATCTGTTGAAAAACTGCTGTGGGCAGGTAGACGGACTGCTGCATGTGGAAGAAGGGGTCTGCTATGCTTATATGGAGGAGCTGTTTGGCAGTGCGTGGGGCAGTTCCCTGACCGGTATGCTGCCAAAGGTCACGACCTATTCCGTACAGATGGCACAGAGGGTCTTCCAGTGCCTGTTTGCGATCGTGATCACGGTCATTACCACCTTTTTCATGGTGCAGGAATATGACGAGATCAGGGAGGCGATGCTTCGCTCTGAAATGGGCAGAAAGATATGCCGTATCATCGTGAAAAGCAAGGAGACGCTGAGGATCTATCTCAGGGCGCAGGGGTGGATCATGCTGTTGGATGGAACCCTGTGCACGGTCGCCTTCCTGATCATCCATCAGCCTTATGCCTTTGTGCTGGGTCCGGTGGTGGCCGTTGTGGATGCCCTTCCGGTATTGGGAGCCGGGTTGGTGCTGCTGCCCTACATCCTCTTTCTCCTCTTGTCCAAAAAGACGGTACAGGCATGTGTTTTATTTGCTGCGTATGTGGGATGTATTCTGATCCGCCAGATCACGGAGCCGCGGATGATCGGACAGAAGATCGGGGTCAAACCACTCTACACGGTCATCAGTATGTATATTGGATTCCGGCTGTTTGGGATTGTCGGTTTTTTGCTGGGGCCGATGGGGGTTCTGATCGGAAAAGAGGTGGTGCAGGTATCCGGTTGAGACATGCTTGGTAAATAAGCCAATGTCATTTAGTTAAGCCGGACGCTGCCGGGTATGGTATATGTTTCCCATTCCGGGCACGCTTGCGCTTAGCTGCAGACGTAACGGTACTAAATTCGCAGCTTGGGCTGCTCATTAAGGACCGACGTCCGCAGATGGCCCTGCATTGTGAAACATATACCATACCCGGTAGCTGTTCACTGGCTAATTCTTAACTTAATGACATTGGTAAATAAGCAGGTTGCATTTTAGGGAGAAAGCGATTATAATAGCCTTGTTATGGCAATCCTGTAAGAGAAGGTTTTGCGATTGCAGGAACTTTACAAAATAGAGGTCAGGAGGAAGAACAGTATGGCACAGACAATTCATAAAGATATGTTGATTGGTGAGATTATTTCCATTGATCCGGGGAATGCGGCAATTTTGATGTCCAACGGAATGCATTGTCCGGGATGTCCGGCTTCACAGGCTGAGACATTAGAGGAGGCAGCGCAGGTTCACGGAATGAATGTGGATGAGCTGCTCAAGGATATGAATGAGTACCTTGCAAAGAAGGAAGCGTAGACACCGGAATGGAGTGTGTTGCAGGGAATGAGGAAAGTATTTTATACAGATGGCAGGTGTGTTCCGGGTCTTCATTATATGGTCGATCTGTCAGGACGTCTGCGGGACATGAAATGCATGGTTGATAATGGAAGTTATTTTACCATTAATAGGGCCAGACAATATGGGAAAACAACAACTCTGGCTGCGTTAGCAGAATGCCTGCGGCAGGATTATGAGGTTGTGAGTCTGGATTTCCAAATGATGAGTTATCTATCCTTTGCGGATGAGCAGTCGTTTGTGGCGGCATTGTCAGAAGAACTGTTGGACAATGTGGATCATTTTCCGGAAGGCATTGCAGATAAGCTGACTGCATTTGTGGAACACACCGCAAGCCTCAATTCCCTGCAGGCATTATTTAAGGTTTTGAAATTATGGTGTGAACAGTCGGAAAGAAGCGTTGTCCTGATGATTGATGAGGTGGATACAGCAGCAAATAATCAGGTGTTTCTTGACTTTTTGGCACAGCTTAGGGCATATTACCTCAAAAGACCGGAGAGTGCTGCCTTTCAGTCGGTGATCCTCGCGGGTGTTTATGACGTTCGCAATGTTAAGCGGAAGCTCCGACCGGAGGATGAACATGGAACCAACAGTCCGTGGAACATAGCCGCTGATTTTCTTGTAGATATGAGTTTTTCGGTAAAAGACATAGCCGGAATGCTTACAGAGTATGAGAAGGATCAACATACGGGTATGGATGTGAATGGAATTTCTGAGTTGCTTTATGATTATACTTCCGGCTATCCGTATCTGGTATCACGTCTATGCAAATTTATGGATGAACGCATTGCAGGAAAAGAGGATTTTCCGGATCGTACCAGTGCATGGACAAAGTCCGGATTGTTGGAAGCTGTAAAGCTGCTGGTCAGTGAGAATAATATGCTGTATCAATCGCTGGTGGGAAAATTGACAGACTATCCGGAGCTGCGCAATGTTCTGTATGAACTCCTCTTTGCAGGCAGACCGATACCATATGTTTCACTGAATCAATACATTGAAGTGGCTGCGATGTTCGGCTTTATAAAGAATGAAGGCGGCAATGCCGTTGTTTCCAACCGGATTTTTGAGACGGTACTTTATAATCTGTTCCTGTCCGAGGACTTTGCTGTGAGTCAGATATATGATGCCGGAGTTCAGGAAAAGAATCAATTTATCGTTGGCGGACATTTGAATGTCAGGAGGGTGCTTGAGAAGTTTGTAGAGGCTTTTGAATACCTTTACGGAGATCAGGATGAGGCATTTCTTGAAAAAGATGGTAGGAAATATTTTATGCTGTTTTTAAAACCGATTATTAATGGGACGGGGAATTGTTATGTGGAATCGGAAACCCGGAACCACGAACGCATGGATCTGGTCATAGATTACCGGGGAGAACAAAGCATCATTGAACTCAAGGTATGGCGGGGAGATGCGTATAATCGGCGGGGCGAAGAACAGCTTTCGAATTATCTGGATCATTTTGGTCTGAAAAAAGGATATATGTTGAGTTATAATTTTAATAAAAATAAGGAAACCGGCATCAGGGAGATCGTGCTTGGCGATAAAGTACTGATTGAGGCGGTTGTGTGAGAGAGTTCGCAAAACTTTGTAGATCAAAGCATGCGGACTCTTTTTATAGCTCCGAACAATGATGCAGGCGGAATCGCCTGCATATCCATTTCACTTCATGTTAATTCTTACATAAATCCCGTTAATTCTTACAATCCTCTTTTAATTGTTATATTTTGTATTATTATAAAGAAAAGGGCAAAGCGGCGGTCGTGCCCGCTAACTTCTATCGGGCACATCCTCCCTGTTGATATGATCCTTAAGCACCATGTTGATGTATTGGCTGAAGGATCGCTCGTCGTTCTCCGCCAGTTCCTTTATTTTTTCTACAATGTTCTCATCTAATGTAATGCTGACTTTGGCTTTTAACGGTTTCATAATCATCACCATCCTTGCGATTACTATATCATTATATAAGATAGTATATTGAAAAGTAGTATAAAGTATAATAAAGTAGGACTGAATGAACGAAATAAGGCGATAGAAATGGGGAAGATGAAGCAGGTCAATATAAGGAATGCAAGGCTTTGTGCATTTTGCAGGCACTGGTATGATTCGACGAACAGTGCAATCCAGCCGATGAATCCGAGGTCGGTGTATTGGGAGTATGATCCGCAGGCGGAGCAGATGTGTATGGAGAAGAACCGGAAGAGGAGAGGGTTTGAGGCATGTTGGAAGTATAAGTGTTGTTATCACGATGACAGTATGTATTATGCAGTTGTTTTAATATAAAGAAAATGAAATTTAAAATGAAGGTTGAAAATTTTTAATGATTACATCAAAGAAGCTGTGAGACTATGGAGGCGTCTGATGATAAATGTATGGAGTTGAAATCTCCATAGCAAAATACAAGGAGGAAAGAAAATATGGATTGTTATGATTGTGTACACTCAAATGTAAAAAGAGGTCGTCTTGTTTGTAGTCGGTCGGATCAGGTGGTTGAGGATCGGGTGAGCATATGCTCGAATTTTGCAGATTCAAGCAGTAAAACTTGTGATGATTGTGACTATTATGAATTTGGAGTATTTAGCAGATGGAATGATCATGGTCGGTGTAAATTGACTGGGAAATCGAGAAGAGATGATGATGTTGTTAGCACCCAGTTAGCTTGACCTGATTTTACTCCGTTTGATTGTCGCTGGATTAATTGATATACTGTCAATTAGTCTATAGAAAGGAAGATTCCGAAGGAGTCCCCATAGCAAAGCGACATTCCTCCGGAATCC
>JAFVCQ010000084.1 GCA_017479085.1 Lachnospiraceae bacterium
CAGCTACCGGGTATGGTATATGTTTCACAATGCAGGGCTATCTGCGGACGTCGGTCCTTAATGAGCAGCTCAGGCTGGGAATTTAGTACCGTTACCATAAATTTATGAATTCTATCTTGACAAGATATTTTTCGTATGGCATAATCAACTTACTCTAAATTCTTTTATTGATCAAGAATTCTTTTTCATATGCGACTTCCTATTTGTATTACAACACAGCATAAGCGATATCTTTGACCTGTGTGGCTGTTTTTTGTATGTTCACACGGGCAGAACATAGTTTTGTTATGATTATTTTATGCTTTGTAGTATGAAAAGGAGATACAACCTATGAAAAAACATTTTTTTGAACGATGTATGGCAATTCTTCTGATATTCAATTTGATTTTCTCTTTTTTTTCCGTAACCGGAAATGCAAAGGCGGCAGAGCTTTCCACAGAGGACGAATTTGTTTCGGAACAGACCGCCCAACAGGACGATTCCGTATATTATGACCAGTCAGAGGATGCTTCTGGTCTAAGTGAATCCCCCACGCAACAGGAAACAACCGAAGTGTCCGCTGATGATACAGAGGAAGAGGAGCATCCGGTTCTCTCCAGTTTGGAATCGAATACTGCAACCGGGGATCAGGATGCTGCGGAATTGGCAAATGACAGGGAAGCGAACAGGCAGGATACCGATGATGAGGCATCCGTGGCCGATTCATCTATTGTGTCAGAAGAAAATGCTTCTGTATTCGATACGAATCGGAATGATAGTTCGGATTGGAGGGTGAATGAATCAGAAGAGAAGCGTATCACGATAATTGAGAATCCTGCTGAACCATCCGATTCCTCCTTCGATACAGACACGCTGTTAGAGGAAGAACTGCTCCTTAAGAATGAGGAGAACGGAAAAGAACAGGTCGGCTATATCATTGCGGACAGAGCCTGGGCAAGTGGGCATTATGTATGGTATGTAGACGGTGGCAGTGCAGGCAGACATTATATTTTTTGCATGGAAAAGGGAAAGATGATGCGAAGTAATCTATTCCGCCCGTCCAAATACAGTGGGACGTTTGGTACACCACAGAACACCTTTCGGATTGCAGTTGCAATGCATTATTTTCGATCTCATGGAGGTTGGAGCAGCGAGAATGGGTATGTGGATACCCAGTATGCCATCTGGAATGAGGGACAGACGAGAGAAGCAAGCGCATTGATTACATATGCCAATTATCTATGGAAACTGACAGAGAAGAATCCCGGTCGAACAGCAGGAAGCAGCAGCTATTCCAGTCATCTGACTGCTGTAAGAGAGAGTAATGTGTCCTCTAAGGAACAGCGGACAAAGCTGTCAGCAGGTACATACAAATTAAAAAAGGCGACCTCGGACTCTGCTTATTCAGTCAAGAGCACAATTGCCCTGTCTGGTTCCGCATGGAAGTACTTTGCAAAGGGTGGAAGTGGAGAGTGGAGCAGTGCCGCTCCCGGCATACACGGCAGACTTTCTGTCTCCGGCTGTTATGCACCGGATGGTTCGCGTTTGACAGATGATATCATATCGGCTTCTTTGGGAACAGATGGTGCGCTGAGTGTGAAGTTGAACCAGGTTGATCGCAGCGGAAGTGCAATTGCTACCTCTAAGGACAACGCCATTCTGATCGTCATGAAAGCAGAACAGGATTATTCCGGAGCGTCTTCAATCGAATATCTGGATAGTGGGAGAAACGTAACACAGATGCTCAGCTATGATGCAAATTATAATTCTCCAGCCTATTTTGCAATTAAGGTCTACAAACCGTCTAATATGGAAGAACAGCAGGCATCTCTGACCGTTTATAAAGTAGATGAATTTGGAAAACCGGTAGAAGGTGCAGAATTCGAGCTGCGTGGACAGGATACAAAGGATCAGTCCATCAAGGGGCTTCCTGTCACTTTGACTGCAAGTGATAATACCTATACCTTTACAACAGAGGGGGCTTATCAGCTTGAAGAGACCAAGGCACCATATGGAATGAAGCGACTTGGTGTGATTTCCAGTATGCAGACTTATATGAGACAGGAGGGCAATGTAAATAAGCTCTACATAGAACCGAGGTATACGGCTGATTCGGTCAATGCCGTTTCCACGGATGATGGTATTTCTTATACCTATACGGTAACGAATACCTATCTGGGTGGTTCTGCCTATCTGAAGAAAGCAGGTCAGATTTTTACGGCATATGAAAATGGAGAATTTATCTATCAGGAGCGTGCGTTGGAGAATGTATCCTTTCAACTCTATGCCGGAGAGGAGATCTGTGCCGGTGAAACGCTGTTATTTTCAAATGACCAATTAATAACGCAGGAATTACTGGATCAATCGGTATGGAACACGGTTGGAAAGCATGCGGCTGTGATTGACACAGCAACTGATTCAGACGGATTACTTTATTTTCGGAATCTTCCACCGGGATGCTACTATATTGTTGAGTCGGAGAATCCGTACAATGGGTATGGGGTATCCGGCACAAGAATGGAATTTACCATTTTACCGGACAAAATGACACCGATTCAGGAGGGTACCTATTACAATCATCCTATATATGCAAATTGTATGGCAATAAAGACCGATTCGGAGAATCCGGATAAGAGATTGGCAGGTGCAGAGTTTACATTATATGCACATATTGGAAATACCAATTTTGAAGGGGATCCATTATTTCATACAGAGGATACCAGACCGGCAGTTGTCTCCAGACAGAATGGAATAGAAAGGACGGAGGAACACACATGGATTCCATTAGATACGGTTGTGTCGGATACGGATGGACAGGCTATGTTTACCATGAAGTTACCATATGGAACCTATATGGTGGTAGAGACTCATGCGCCGGATGGATATGCTCTGTGTGAGGAATCCTATCAGTTTACGCATACCTTTGATTCAGAGAACACATATGCATCCGGTGCTCTTTTTGCCCACACCTTTGGAGATACGGAGCAGTCGAATCTGATTGTAATTCGAAAAACCGGGGAGGTACTGGCTTCTGCGGCAACTGTCCAAACAGATTATGGCAGCTATGAGCAGCTTCAGTTTCAGCCATTTGCAGTCCGTGACGTCGTATTTGAAATATATGATGCGGAGCAGAATCTGGTGGATACGGTTCGTACCAATCAGGAGGGCATTGCTACCATTCGGACTCTGTCAACGGGACAATACAATGTAAAGGAGATTGACAATGGCGGAAGCCTGAAATTGGATTCTGAGGATAGAGAGGTGGAACTGAAACGGGATGCAACAGCAATTGTTCAGTCGAAGACCGTGGAATTTATGAATGAATCCCTGTCTACTCGTTTTCGTATTTATAAACAGGGAGAAAAGGCAGTCTTTACGACTCCGGTGGAGAATGTAAGTCAGGCAGACAGTCTGTATACGTATCCGGTAGAGGCACTGTCAGATGTTGTATTTGCAGTCTATACCAGAGAGGATATACAGAATGTAGAGGGAAAAGTGATTGTAAAAGCGGATTCGTGTATGGGTTATTGTGTAACCAATGCACAGGGAATTGCAACTTTAGACGAGAAGCTTTGCAATGGCTCTTATTATTACAAAGAAATCCGGACGGCAGATGAAACATACTTAGAGGATACAGAGCAGTATAATTTTAATGTAAAATTAGACGGTGTGAATCTGACAGAGGATTTGAACGCGGATCAGCCAATCATCAACCGAAAATGCAGAGGAAGGATTCGGGTGATCAAAACGGATGGCAGTCGAACGATCTTTCTTCCGGGTGTTGCCTTTTTACTCTATGACGCAGGGCAGAATCTTCTTGGAACGTTTCTGACAGATCAGGAAGGAAAAATTGAGATCTCACAGCTACCGCTTGGAACCTATTATATAAAGGAGAGTCGGACACTGGAGAATTATGTACTGGATGATACCATGTATCAGGTTGACTTAACACGAACCGAATCGGAACAAACACTTCAGTTGCAAAATCAGGAGCATAAGGAGAATGTGACAGAGGAAGCATCCGATGTGCAGGATTCGGATCAGACGAATACAGAGAAGAAAAAGGAGAAAGTGGTGATCCCTTCTAATCACACCAAAACAGGGGATATCAGCCACCTTCGTATGATCTGTTTTCTTTTTGTACTGGCAATGACAGGTTTTGTAATATTGTATCAAGTGAGAAAAGGGGGTAATCAATGTGATGATAACGAATAAGAATTGGATATACCATATTTGGTTTTGGTTTTTGGGCTGTATGCTTCTTTGGCCGGCCTCTATATGCAGGGCAGAGGCAGTTACAGCCGATCGTGTCTACACAGAAAACAAAAAAACTTATGTGGTATATGACAACTGTACATATGAATACTGTGAAGAGTCTTATCTGACATTGACAGGAAGCATGGATAACCAGATGGTACATGAGATTCCGGAACAGATAACAGCAGTTATGACAGAAGAATATCGAGATGTATTGGGAAGGACACGAACCAATCAGACGGTGCGAACCATACCGGTTCTTCGAATTGAATTGAGTGATTCCTTTAGAGGTAATTTTATCATTCCGGCTTCTGGTAGAGTGAGGGAAATCATGGTTCCGCGTACAGTGAGCAGATTTGTTCAGAAGACACATTTTATAATCTATAAACGGACTCAAATTGATCTGGTTCTGACAGAACGTATCCCGAAGATCGAAACCTGTTTTACCGTATACTACAAATCGGATATTGCAAATACTCTGCGTGAAAATGCGAATTCTTCGGGCTGGACACCGGAATTTCATTATGTGACGTCACAATTGCAGTATGTACTCAATGGAGGTACGAATTCCTCTGCAAATCCCGAAGAATATGTAATAGGTCTTGGTACCGCCCTGAAGGAGCCTGAGCGTAAGGATTATCAATTTACAGGCTGGTATACAACACCGGATTTTCAAAACAATACAAGGATGGAGCAGATTGCCGATACGGAACAGGAGAATATAACACTGTATGCAAAGTGGGAATATGCAGCAAAGGTTGTAAGAGACAACGTACAGTATCAGATTCATCCGGACAAGAGTGTATCGGTTCAGCGTGGCGAATATAGCAACCGGGTTACAATTGCCAATACGATTACTTATAATGGTACAGAGTATCCGGTAACTGCCATCTCGAAGGATGCGTTTACAGACAGTACCATTACATCTATTACCATACCGGATAATATTCATACGATTGAACCGGGGGCATTTGACAACTGTAATCAATTGACAGATGTGTATCTGTATTCTATGACGTTATCGCTGGGCAATGTGTTCCCCAAAACGGTTCATCTGCATGCGTATGCAGATTCACTTGCCTGTCAGAGATTTCGTTCTGATGGATATACAGGTGAGTTATCCGTATATGGCAGCAGAATTCGTTATGTATTAAACGGAGGAACGAACAGTCCAAGTAATCCGGCTGTGTATCCTTGGAGAAGTTATTTGTCCCTGAGTGATCCGGTACGGGAACAGTACCAATTTGCAGGTTGGTATCTGGATTCCGCTTTTCAGCCGGAATCGAGGGTGGATGCCATCTATGAAGATATGTATCATGACATTGTACTATATGCAAGGTGGATACCGGTAACGTTAGAGGTAGATCGTGATTCATCTGATCAGAGTGCTGACGGACAAACAGACCCGAATGAATCGGATACACAGTCCGACACACAGACGGTATCTACCGACCAGCGAAGCTCTGATCCGTCCTCCGATCAACAGACTGCGCAGGCAGTCAGGGATTCGGATTCTACCACAGGCAGTGGCCAGACTGGAAGTGATTCTGCAACCACAACAGACAGCGGTCAGACAACCGGTGATCCTGCAACCACAAGCAGCGGCCAGACAACCGGTGATCCTGCAACCACAAGCAGCGGCCAGACAACCGGTGATCCTGCAACCACAAGCAGCAAGCAGACGTCCGGTGATTCTGCAATCACAACAGGTACCGGA
>JAFVCQ010000085.1 GCA_017479085.1 Lachnospiraceae bacterium
GATACTGGTATCTGCTGCAATCGTGCGCCCCTCTGTCGGTGTCGTGCCGCTTGCCGTGACATTATGTCCACCACTGCACTCCGAACATCCACAATATGCAGTAATCGTAAATGTTCCCAGACACTCTCCGGATTCTGTTGTCGTAACCGGTGTGGTGGTCGCTCCACTGTAAGAGCTGCTATTATCCGAACTGCTGCTTGAACTGCCACCACCCGAAGTGCTGCTCTCTGCCTGAGCTGCTGCCTGTCTGGCCGCCTCTGCTTCCGCCGCTTGTCTGGCTGCTTCCTCTTCGGCCGCCCTTCTCGCAGCCTCTTCCTCCGCTGCCTTGCGTTCTAGTTCCTCTGCTGACACGGCAACCTCGTATAATCGATCCACATCTACCAAATCAGCCGATACATATCCGGTCTGTCCATCCTCTAACATGACCGGAATCCACGTGATGGCTGTCTGCTCTGTATCTACCTGTTTCGTTTCTTCCTCCTGCTGTGTGGCAAGAACCGGAACCGTCTCCTCTGCACTGACTCCGTCTCCAGAAATAGTCACACTCCCGTCTGCCTGTTGTGTACCGGCTTCTTCTGTATTCTCATTCGCCTGTTCTGCAACATCTTTCTTCTGATCGGCACCTTCCTGTTCTACCGCATCCTTCTTCTGATCGGCACCTTCCTGTTCTACCACATCTGCTTCCTCATTCGGAACCGTCTGTTCTATACTAGCTTCCTTCGATTCCCCGTTGGATGTCTCTGTCGTCTCTTCTGTCTGTTCGTCAATCGTATCATCCGATTCTCCTAATATAGAAATCGTATCATCCTTATTCAGAACAGTCAGAATGTCCGCATCCGTAGACTGTTCTGTCCGGATATTCACACCATCCTCTAAAACAGTACCTACCAACGTCACATGCTCTGCTGCAAGCGCTTCTGCATCCTGTCCTGTCAATATATAATCCGTCAAGACATAGCCTTCCACATCTCCGGATTTGATCTTCGTCCATTCACCGTCTGTATCCTTCACGATTGCAATTGCTCCCGCATTCATGGAACCCACAAATTCCGAATCGGTATCCGGCTCCTTGCGGATATTCAGGGAACCCTCTACATTGGCGATACACTTTCCATCAAATTCACTCGTAGAAACCGGATTCTCCTGCTGTGCATAAACTTCCTGACCTTGAACCGCTTCTTCCGTTGCCACCTCTGTCCGAACAAGCTCCGTCGTTGCCTGTTCTGTCGTCAGATGCTCTGTCGTACTTACAGCAACCTCTTCTGTATCCGCTTCACCGGTAATCTCAACATCCTCCTGAACTCCACCGAACAGCGCTTCCTTTACACTGATCTCTGCATTCGCTGTTGTACGGTCATCTCCCTGACCCAAATGTGCTACTGCGATCGTTCCAGCCACCAAAGCCCCTACCGCAACGGTACAAATGCCAATCTGCAAATTCCTCACAAAATATTTTGCATTAAAAACATTCTTCTTCAGGTAAAGCTTATAGTGTTCTGCCATTACAGCTCTTCTGCTATGTCTCATGTTTAACTTCCTCCATGCACTGCCAACTCAATTGCCATCTTGACTGACATGTGTTGATACCTACATTCTTGTAAGTCTATGAAACCTTAATACCAAACAACTATGCAACGTCCATTGCGTTTTGGACTCCTGCGGTAAATTGTTACAAACTTGTTACAAAATGTAATATAGCACTTAACAATATGATTGTCAAGCGTCCCTTATTCGGCATAAACGGACGTTTTTCTCTCTTTTTCTGGCATTTTCCCCTATAATATGTTAAAATATTCTTAAATTTTGTACAAATACAACAAGCGCCTGTTTTTCTTTGTACAGATGCCACATACTTTTTTGTATCTTTGTTACCATTCTTATCCGGAAAAAGGGCAGTCTTACAAGAACTGTGTTGCTTATGTTACTAAATATTTACAAAAAATGAACGATTTATGCAGGAGGTTCACATTATGTCAACAATCCGTTTGGACAAATATCTCGCAGATGCCGGAAGCGGTACCCGCTCCGAAATCAAATCGGATATCAAAAAGGGGAAAGTACTTGTCAATCAAGTAACTGCCACAAGGCCGGAACAAAAAATCGATCCGGACACCGATGTCATTCAATATGACAACCGCCTCATCCGGTTTGCTCCATATGAATATTACATCCTGAACAAACCGGCGGGTTATGTCAGCGCCACCAAAGACAACACCGCCCCCACCGTACTCTCCCTGATGGAAAGTCCGAGAAAAGATCTGTTTCCGGTCGGACGTCTGGACAAGGATACCGAGGGATTGCTGCTGATCACCAACGACGGGGCACTCGCCCACAGACTACTGTCCCCAAGACACCATGTCGATAAGACCTACTATGTCATTGTAGATGGTATCGTAGATGAAACCGATATCCATGCCTTTGCAAATGGCTTATCCATCGGGGATGAAGATCTGGATGTGGCTCTGCCCGCCAGACTTATCGTGTTGAAAACAGACCAGTCTGAGAAAAAGCTTTCCTATGTCAGTGTAACCATTCAGGAGGGCAAATTTCATCAGGTAAAGCGTATGTTTCAGGCTCTTGGCAAAAAAGTACTCTATTTGAAGCGGATTCGTTTCGGATCCCTTTCCCTGCCGGATGACCTGCCCTCCGGCGAATACAGGGAATTGACGGAAGATGAGATCCTCCTCCTCAAGAAACTATCATTTACTGACTAACCCATAACTTAATGACATGGATTCACCGTTAATTTGTATCGATATACATTTGTGAATCAATGTCATTTAGTTAAGCCGGACGCTACCGGATATGGTATATGTTTCCCATTCCGGGCACGCTTGCGCTTAGCTGCAGACGTAACGGTACTAAATTCGCAGCGTAGGCTGCTCATTAAGGACCGACGTCCGCAGATAGCCCTGCATCGTGAAACATATACCATACCCGGTAGCTGTTTATCGGCTAATTCTTAACTTAATGACATTGTTTGTGAATAGTAACTTTGTAAAACGGGAATCTCACTTTAGCAATTTAAAGTGTTGACACTTTTTTAATATCATACTAAAATAAGAAACAGCACTTATTGTATATTGCACAATATCATTGGAGTAGAGATATGAAACATACACATTTTAGTATTGGATTTATTGGTCTTGGCTTAATCGGGGGATCCATTGCACAATCGATCCGCCGGATCTTTCCGGATACTGAGATACTTGGATTCGATGTAGATCAGGCCGCTCTGGCTCTTGCGCTGGAGGATCGGACCTTAACCCGAACCGTAACATCCATTGAAGAGATGAGAGATTGTGATTACATCTTTCTGTGTGCGCCGGTTCACTATAATATTGCTTATCTTCCTATATTAAAGCAAATCATCCGGGATTCCTGCATCGTGACCGATGTGGGAAGTGTCAAGAGCGATATTTACCATGCAATCCATGAACATCATATGGATGATCATTTTATCGGCGGACATCCTATGGTGGGTTCGGAGCGCAGCGGATATGATGCCGCGAATGACCGTTTGATCGAGAATACCTATTATTTTGTCACACCATCGAATACCGTAGACCCACAAAAGGTAACGGATTTTCGTACTTTTTTGGAAGACTTAGGTGCTATTCCCATTATTTATACTCCGAATCGACATGACGAGATTACAGCATATATCAGCCATATTCCACATGTCATTGCCTCCTCACTTGTGAATCTTGTGGCATCACAGGAGGATGAGCGCGGTATGTTAAGACAGCTTGCTGCGGGTGGTTTTAAGGATATCACACGGATTGCATCCTCAAATCCTGTGGTCTGGGAGCATATCCTGCTCAGCAATCCACAACATATAGCTGAAGGGCTCCGCACCTTCATCACAGAATTGGAACAGATGATAACCGCAGTCGAAGAAGGTAACGCAGGAGAGATCCATTCCTTTTTTGACTCTGCAAAGAATTACCGCAATTCCATTCCGGAGCATGCGACCGGTGTGATTCGCATGAATCACGAGGTGTATGTGGATATACCGGATGAACCGGGTGCATTGGCAAAAGCAGTTACCTATATCGGCGAAGCGGGAATCAATCTGAAAAACATCGGAATTACCCACAACAGAGAAGATAACGAGGGGGTATTACGCCTGTGCTTCTATGATAATGAAAGCGCGGAACAGGCGGCCGCCCTGCTAACAGAATATCAGTATCCGGTTTATGCGCGCTAGTGTGCCGTCTCAATCATTTTTTAATTTATTATTGCCAGATTGTTGTCAGATACAAGGCGGAGGATTGAGGGGTTATACTAGCATCCGAACCGGATGAGCATATGCATTGATACCTGCGTTCGGCAGACTGAACGAAGGGAACAAGAGCAATATTATGAAAGAAAGGAAGCTTAAGATGAAACTATCACATTTTTCCAGACTAAGAGGAGAGGTCACGGTTCCCGGCGACAAATCCATCTCTCATAGAAGTATCATGCTGGGTTCTCTTGCAAAGGGAACGACGGAAGTAACCGGATTTTTACAGGGAGCAGACTGTCTCTCCTCCATTGCATGTTTTCAGAAAATGGGAATTGAAATCGAGAACGATGCGGCAACGAATACGGTCCGCATCCACGGAAAAGGATTACACGGTTTAACTGCGCCGTCCTCTGTGTTGGACGTGGGAAACAGCGGCACCACCACACGACTGATGTCCGGTATTCTTGCTGCCCAGCCCTTTACCTCTACCATCGATGGGGACGCATCGATCCGCAAGCGTCCAATGGGACGGATCATGACACCTCTCTCCCGGATGGGGGCCTCCTTTTCCAGTCTGAAGCAGGAGCAATGCGCTCCCTTTACCATCACCGGCGGTTCTCTGCACGGAATCGATTATCCATCTCCCGTTGCTTCCGCCCAGGTCAAATCCGCGATTCTGCTGGCAGGCCTTTATGCAGAGGGACAAACCAGCGTCACGGAACCCTATCTTTCCAGAAACCATACCGAATTGATGTTGGAAGCCTTTGGTGCGAATATCCGAACAGAAGGCACTACCGCAACTGTCACACCGGCTCAGGAACTGACTGCCCGGCAGATCGCAGTTCCGGGAGATATCTCCTCTGCCGCCTATTTCATCGCCGCCGGACTTATCACACCCAATTCGGAGATCACAATCCGGCATGTGGGAATCAATCCAACCAGAGACGGAATTCTCACCGTGTGTCGGGCTATGGGAGCATATATCCGTCTTTCCAATGTGAAGGACGATGTGGGAGAACCCGTTGCTGACATTACCGTAGCCTCCAGTCCCCTGCATGGCTGTACGATCGAAGGCGACCTGATTCCGAAGCTGATCGATGAGATTCCAATTCTTGCCGTTATGGCCTCCTTTGCTGAGGGTACGACCATCATCCGGGATGCACAGGAATTGAAGGTAAAGGAATCCAACCGGATTGATGTCATGGTCGCGAATCTGTCGGATATGGGTGTGGACATTGAGGGAACAGACGATGGCATGATCATTCGTGGCGGCCGGCCACTTCACGGAACCACCATCGACTCCAAATTGGACCACCGGATTGCCATGAGCTTTGCCATTGCCGGTGGTCTTGCGGAGGGAAATACCGACATCCTCGGTGCAGAAATTGCCAACGTCTCCTATCCGGCCTTTTATCAGGATCTGAACCATCTCATGCAAAGCTGACCCGATTCCGAATCGACCAATCCGTATCATGCTTCAGATGCCCCAACTTTGCGAGTATAGTTTTCCTCCTTCGAACATATAATGTTTCAAACCATTCCCTTTTGTTACAGGAGGCTGTATATGCAGATCGCGCTTGATATCATTCAGAGGACCTGCTCCTTTTTATGGAGCTTCCCCATGCTGATTCTGTTACTGGGCACACACATATATTTTACCGTCCGATTACGATTGATTCAGAAGAAAGTGCCGCTTGGAATCAAATTCAGCTTTTCCCGGACAGAAAACACTGCCACCGGCATCACACCCTATGAGGCATTAGCCACTGCCCTCGCTGCCACAATCGGTACCGGTAATATCATCGGTGTCTCAACGGCCGTCGCCATCGGCGGTCCGGGAGCCGTATTCTGGTGCTGGATCACCGGAATCTTAGGGATTGCCACCTGTTATGCAGAGGCCTTTTTATCCGTTCGATATCGGGTGAAAAACACAGATGGTCTCTACACCGGTGGACCGATGTATATATTAAGGGATGGCCTTCACATGAAACGCACAGCAGCTCTCTTTGCCCTGTTCACTGCCTGTGCCGCATTGGGAATCGGGAGCAGCGTACAGGCAAATTCTATCTGTACAGCCATCCGGGAGCAGGTTTCCCTCTCTCCCCATATCATCGGCATGACCACCGCTGTGATCGCCGGATTCGTTATGCTCGGAGGAATCAAACAAATCGCCAGGGTATGTACGATTCTGGTACCGTTTATGAGTCTGTTCTACCTTGCCGGCTGCGCATACCTGCTCCTTTCCAATTACCGGTTCGTACCGCAGGCGATTCTCGTGATCATCCGTTCTGCTTTCTCTTCCCGTTCCTTCGTTGGCGGTATGGCCGGAACGGCTGTCATGACCGGAATCCGGACCGGTATATCCAAAGGATTATTCACAAATGAAGTCGGACTTGGCTCCATTCCCATCGCTGCTGCGGCTTCCAACAGTACCTCACCTGCCAGACAGGGATTGATCTCCATGACCGGCCCCTTCTGGGATACCGTTGTCATATGCGCTGTCACCGGAATTGTTATCGTAAGCAGTATGCTTCGTTTTCCTGCTGACTATGCCGGGGCGAAAGCAGACCACCTGTGTTTTATCGCCTTTGAACAGCTTCCATTCCATGGTGGTCTCATTCTCTCTGTGTCTCTGGTACTCTTTGCCTTTGCCACGATCATCGGCTGGTGCTATTATGGAGAAGCCGGTGTCCGGTACCTGACCGGCAATCGCACCATCCGGCTGTATCAGACAATTTATATCGTCTTTATCTATCTCGGTGCCGTCACCTCCCTGCAGTTCGTTTTTCAGATATCCGATCTGTTCAACGCTCTCATGGCCCTTCCGAATCTGCTCTGTCTATGGTTACTAAAAGAGCAGGTGGCTATGCCCGAAACCACCTGCTCGCAATAACTGCTACATGAATTCTTCCTTTATCCGGTATGCACACTCCTACTCCACTCACAATCTTTGCGGATCATATCCTCCATAATTGCGCAAACTTGCATCACATTCCCTTTTGAATCAGCATAGCATCCCCAAAGGAGAAGAAGCGATACCGTTCCCTCACCGCCTCCTCATAGGCAGACAGCATCTTCTCTCTGGATGAAAAAGCGGATACCAGCATAAGCAGTGTCGATTCCGGCAGATGAAAATTCGTAATCAGCGAATCCACTACCTTAAACCGATACCCCGGATAAATAAAAATATCCGTCCAGCCGCTTCCCGCATGTACGATTCCATTTTCATCCGCAACCGACTCCAGTGTTCTGGTACTCGTGGTTCCCACTGACAAAATCCGATTCCCTCTGGCTCTGGCGGCATTGATCCGATCCGCCGCCTCCTCTTCCACTACATAAAATTCGGAATGCATATGGTGTTCTAAAATATTCTCTGCCTTCACCGGGCGGAAGGTGCCAAGACCTACATGGAGAGTCACATGAACAATCTCCACTCCCTTCTCTTCCAACTGCTGTAACAATTCTTCTGTAAAATGCAGTCCTGCCGTTGGAGCGGCAGCAGACCCCTCATGCTCTGCATATACCGTCTGGTAACGGTTCCTGTCCTTTAGCTGATGCGTGATGTAAGGTGGGAGCGGCATCTGTCCAAGCCGGTCCAGAAGCTCTTCCCAGATTCCTTCGTATTCAAACCGGATCAAACGGTTTCCCTCCTCCACGATATCAATGACCTCTCCCACCAGAGGACCGTCCCCAAAACGGATCCTTGCTCCAATTCTTGCTTTTTTTCCCGGTTTTACAAGGGTTTCCCATATCTTTTCTTCTTTGCGCTTTAACAGGAGCACTTCAATCGAAGCTCCTGTCTCCTCCTTCACCCCCATCAAACGGGCGGGAATCACCTTTGTATCGTTAATCACAAGGCAATCTCCCGAGTTTACATAATCCGGTATATCATAAAAATGCTGATGGGTTATGTTCCCACTCTCTCTGCCAACCACCATCAGACGCGAATCACTCCGCTTCTCCAATGGATCCTGTGCAATTAATTCCTGTGGTAAATCATAATAAAAATCTGTTACTCTCATCTCTCCATGCTCCGCCAATCTGAATTCATATCCTCCACACAGGCTCATTTTGTCCTCTAAGGTCCAACATACCTTCCCTGACAAAAAGAACCTATCTGATCTTGAATCGGATCGTTGTTTTCTTTCCCTTCTGATCTTTCACCACCAGTTTGTTCCATGTCTTCTTTTTTAAAGATTTCTTATATTTGGATAACCGGAATGAAACACTGGTTGCATTTTTCTTAAGCTTCACTTTTTTGCTATTCAGCTTGACCGACAGAATTCCATCTGCATCCTTGATCTTCACTTTTGTTGTAATTTTATAGATCTTCTTATTCTTGAGATTGATCGTCGTTGCTCTGTTGGATTCCGAAGCGGTTGTCTGACCGGACGATTCCGTTGTCTTCTCTGTTGTTCCTTGTTCCGCGGACGTTCCCTGTTCCGTTGTTGTTCCCTGTTCCGTGGACGTTCCCTGTTCTGTTGTACCCCCAACCGGATCGGCGCTCTGTGGGTCAGGGACTTGTGCAGCAGACATGCTTCCGGACGCTGCGGTTTGTATTGTAAAATGAATCCGTTGTGTGCCTGTATAATTACCGATTCCGGTAATCACAATGGTCGGTGCCTGTTCCGCATCCGCTCCGGCTACATCCGAGTTATTTCGATAGGTAACCGTATAGTCTCTGTCCATCTCAAGTCCGTCCAACTGTACCTCCGGTGTCAGCGGCTCTCCCGTATATACAAAGGTATCCTGTACCAGACGTACCGCTTCCGGCAGGTCTGCCGGAGTAACCTGTATCTCTATAAACACCTCAGCCGGACGATATGTTTCATCTCCCTCTGTTGTGAGCTGCAGCCTGGTTGTTCCCACACCCTGCACCGTCACCGTTCCGCTGTCATCCACCGTCACCACCTTCGGATCTTCCGAAGTATAATGCAGTTCTCCCCCCTCTACGGATGCATCCATGGAAAACGGAGCTGTTCCGTAGGTCAGGGTTATCTGTGTCGCGGACAATGTGATATCCTGTCCGGTCTTTTGAGACAGTCCTGATAACTCCAACAGCTCCTGTTCACTCGTTTTCTCAATCCGTTCCTTCTCATGCGGCACTGTTGCAATCTGATATTCAATTCCGGAACTGCCTATCCGCATTCCATACACATATCCGTCTGCATTGTCCACAGCAATGATCTGTCGTTTGCCCGTCCCCTCAAAATCACACACATATACTCCATCCGGCTGGGAATAAAACAACAGACCATATCTGGCAGCAAGACAGGTATAGTTTTCTGTATAATACTGATTCTCCTGCCCATACACATTCCAGACACCACCTAACGAGGTCACAAGGTCACCCTTTTGATCGAGCGCATGCCGGTCAAAATTATGGCGGTACAGATTCCTGTCTACATCCACCACATACCAATCGCCCTCATGACGAAGCAACTGTGTATGGGAGGCTCTCCAAAATGCATTATCATAGGTCGTGTCTGTACAGAATTCATACTTCGCTACATCCCACTCGTGATCTTTTCCGGCAAAAGTCTCTGCACTGTTCAGCAGATAGATATGCGACACATTTCCATAATAATCCCAGAGCGGGTCATCATATGTGACATCCACCATATACCAATGACCAGTAAGACAAACCTGATTCCATGCATGCGTGTCATTTGTGACAATGTTGCAGGGAATTCCAAGCTTTTGCATATAATATAAGAAAGCACAAGCATATCCATCACAAACTGCATACTTATCCAATACAGCTCCTTTCAGGTTATGCACATCTTCATTCAATTGATGATCCGGAACATCCCGGTATGCATATTCAATATCCTCGCACAAATAGTCGTGAATGAAAATAACCTTTTCCAGATCCGACATATCATCCTCCACCAGTTCCAGCGTTCGTGCAAGCTCCTGTTCCACAGCATCCCTGTCATACCCGGAATACGTTACGATCAAATTCACCACACAATTTGTCTCCTCATCATATGTCCATCTCAATCCGGTATTCACATAATAAAACTCCGGATGTCTGTTGATCACAGCGGAAAACACATCATAGATCTTATCTCCTGTCATCGCATAGGCTGATACGTCAATTGATGTCTGCATCTGCTCCAACCGGCTCACCAGATAAGCCTCCAGAGCAACCTCTTCCCCAGCAGACTGTTTTGTTGAAA
>JAFVCQ010000086.1 GCA_017479085.1 Lachnospiraceae bacterium
ATTCGCAATCTCCGGTCTTATATGCCTGCTCTTTGCCGCTTCAATTGACTCGTCAAGGTCTTTGCTGCAGTTCGGACACAGCATCCCGATTCCATATCTATTTCCCCATCCTTCCGGAAGTGGTTCATACTTATCGATTTTCGTGAACCCTCCGTCTCGGTAAGTTGTTTCTTTATGCGGTCTGAAATATCTGCGCCCGCACCATTCGCATCTTTCCATCACTCCTTCTGTCTGCATATTATCTCCTCCTGTGCTGATCGGCGTTAGGGCATGTGCTGAAATGTGATACATACCCGACGCCTGTTGCTTTCTCTTGGTCTCCCTCGAAGTCACAGTTGTATACTTCTCCATTCGGAGTTACGACTTTGCCCGCTGCCCCAGGCCTTGCCCAGTATGGTACCTGGTCAGGATCCACAGGCATTGCCTTCCCGGATGACATCTTGATCCATCTGATCTCTGCTCCGCATGATCTGCATCTGCTCATTCGCTCTCCCCTTTCCATATCAGCGGATACCCGTCTGCGTCCACCAGAAGAGTAAACGTACCGCAGTTATACATTCCAGTTGATACGGCATACATAACGCGTGTTTCACGGTCTACTACAACATACCAACATGAATCTACTTCAATAATTTCGAATCTGCTTTCCTCAAATATTCCGCCAAAATTGGCTTCATTGCTTGTACCGCATCCTGCAAGCATGAGTGATAACAGCAAGATGGTTATTATCTTTTTCATACCGTCACCTCTCCACATCAATCAGTGGACACCACTCCGGTCTTTCTATTATCAGATTTACATCGTCAATCCTTTTTTCGTCATCAGGGTACATTCGACACCATCCCCCAATTTGTAGAGAACAGTCCCTACATGCCTTTGGCATGTCCCAGTCTATCAATACACTCATTTCGTCACCTTTCTCAGATACCCTCCGATCATGCCGATTGGGATGATTGCTTCTTCCTGGGCTACCACCTCGACTTCGATGAGCGGACAGTCATCACGGCGCTTTGCGTACATATCGTCATAGTCGAAGTATTCACCTGTTGCGCCACATCTCCAGTTGTCATCATTGCACGGGCACTCATCACAGTTTTTTGGCATTGGTAAATTGAGTAATATGCTCATTCTGTCACTCTCCTATTCCAGGCATTGATTGCCTCTTCATCTGTTGCGAAGAGTCGGCTTTCTACCTTCACCATTGCATCACCATTTATCTCGCAAGTATGGATAAATCCGTGCAGATCACTGTTCTTGAATGAATACATATGCACCTTTGTGCCACCACAAAACGGACAAGGCTTAAGCGCGGTTTTTTCCAATAGTGGTGAAATTGGAATATCTTTAATCTTTCTACTCATTCCGTCACCCCTATTCCATATCATCCACAAATATCTTGTATGCTATGCCAAATGTGACTAGGTAAAGCACCGTATAGCCTGCTAATATTTTTAATGCGAACATTCCTTCACTCCCTTGTCCACCACATCAAGATTACTGTTACTAGAGCGGCAATCCCTACGCCAAAGTAAAAACCGTTCATGTTGTCACCCCTCTCCTCTCCGCATAACTGCACCAATCATTCTCTTCCTATCTTCTGCCGTATCCGTAAATGTCTAAACACAGCATTCCTTCGTGGTCGTAATACCTACAATCCTTGCAGCAAATGATTTCTTTATGTGCAGATGGTAACTGCCTCAAGTCTCTTCGCAACTTGAGTATCTCTGTTGTCTGTTCCATCGGGATGGAATCAAATCTTTTATCGAGCGCATCAATCGCCGCCTGTCTGCTTATGGTGTCGGTTGCAAGTTGGTTGCAAGTTGGTTGCAAGTTTGGCTGTGCGACTTCCTCCACCTTTGTATCAATAATTATCCCCATCTCGTTATATGTGGTAGTAATTACAACCTTTCTTTGTTTATTCATTTCTTCCCACCTTGTGAATCAATCATTCCCTGCGTTCTGCCCTGTTCAAATCCTCTGATATATGCTGCTTTTTCAATCAGTTCAGGCTGTGCGGACGGCAGTGCCATCATACCGCTTCAGCCTCCATCAGGTCTTCCATGAGTCCGTCCAGGACCCGCTTATTATTTTTCGCCTTCAGTTCGTCGATATTCTTCTGCCGGAGCACAGCGCTGTTCTTTGCCCGCTGCCGGTCCTCCTCCGTGAGCCTCCGCTTCAGCTCCCGCTGCCATTCCCGGATGAAGGGCTTCACGAGTTCGATCTCCGGTTCCTCGTCAAGATACCCGCGGTGCTGTCGGACCGTTCCTCCCGGTTCCACCTCAATCGTGTAATATGGGATATCAGGTTCTGATACCTTCCGGAGGAAACAGATATATGTCTCGTGGTTCCTGATCCGTTCGAAATACCTGTCTGATGTTCCGACGCAGTGATGTAAAGCGGCGCCCTCTGTGGTGATGTCCACCAGGCGCTCCGGGACGATGATCATATATTCCCCGTTCCGGTATTCCAGGCGGGCCTTCATCTCCCGCAGAATCTCTTCGGCGCCCGGGAACTTTTCCCTCATCCGCTGCGCTTCCTTCTCGGCCCGCTCCCTGTCCC
>JAFVCQ010000087.1 GCA_017479085.1 Lachnospiraceae bacterium
GGGGCAGACAGCACAGACGATTGAGGAGACGGCCGAGAGGTACGGTTTTACGGACGTGGAGCGCGTCAGGGATCTGAAGGAGGCGGTTGCAGTCTGTGCACAGTGCGCCGAACCGGGAGAGGCAGTTCTGCTGTCACCTGCCTGTGCCAGTTGGGATATGTTTCAAAGCTATGAGCAGCGCGGGGATTTGTTTAAAGAATATGTGAATGAGTTAGGAGTGTAATATATGGCAAAAGGAAAGCCACAACGCATATGGGACCGGATAAACATAAAAAAAGAAAAGACACGTGGTTTTTATGATTATTCATTATTGTTTGTCATCTTATTTCTGGTGGCATTTGGTCTGGTCATGGTGTACAGTACCAGCTCCTATACAGCAGAATTAAAATATGAAGATTCGTTGTATTTCCTAAAACGCCAGAGCATCTTCGCAGTGGCAGGAAGCTTGATAATGCTTGTGATTGCCAGAATGGATTATCATTTTTTTAAGCGGGTTTCGATGTTGGCGATGATCCTGATCATTGGTTTGCTGATTGTTGTATTGGCTGCAGGAAATGAGTCACATGGCGCCACGCGTTGGATCAGGCTGGGGCCGATTCAATTTCAACCATCTGAGTTTGCAAAGATTGTTATTATCTTATTTACAGCCCATATGGCAACGATTCACGCAGCAAGGATTGGAAGATGGAAGGTAATGGCAAAGGTGGCAGCGTTGCAGTTGGTTGCGGTTGCTTTGATTGCCTCGGAGAATCTGAGCACGGCGATCATCTGTTCTGCCATTACGTTGATGATTATCTTTGTGACCAGTCCCAAGATCAAACAGTTTGTGCTTCTGGGTCTTGCAGTGGTGGGATTGATGGTGATCTTTCTGTTGACAGCGGCTTATCGATTGGAGCGCATTAAGGTTTGGCAGCATCCGGAACAGTATGAGAAGGGATATCAGACCTTACAGGCACTGTATGCCATCGGATCAGGCGGAATTTTTGGGAAGGGGCTGGGACAGAGTATCCAGAAGCTTGGATTTATTCCGGAATCTCATAATGATATGATCTTTTCCGTGATCTGTGAGGAGTTAGGTCTGTTTGGCGCAGCCTGTGTAATTGCCCTGTTTGTGCTGTTGATCTGGAAATGTACAAGGATTGCTTTGAGTGCGTCGGATTTGTTTGGTGCGCTGCTTGTGGTAGGAGTGCTCACGCATATAGCTGTTCAGGTCGGTGTCAACATTGCGGTGGTAACGAATACCATTCCGCCAACCGGTGTGCCGCTTCCCTTTATCAGCTATGGCGGAACGGCACTGGTGTGTCTGCTGGCAGAGATGGGATTGGTGTTGTCAGTTGCCAGACAGATCCGGATTCCGAAGGAATACTAGAGTATCCCGAAAAACAGGTACACAGCACATGGTTCCTGCATATTATAAAATATATGGCAGGGATTGGATGTGAATTCCTTGAATGCAATAAGTGTAAAACCGGCAAAAGAATTAAAGGGAGAGATTGAAATACAGGGTTCGAAGAATACAGTGCTGCCAATTATGGCAGCAACACTGTTAAGCTCCGGCAGGACAGTGATTTATAATTGTCCTCAGATTGAGGATGTGCAGGTGATGTGCCAGCTTTTGGAATGTATGCACGTAAAGACAAGCCGGAGTGGTCATGTGCTTACGATTGATACAACAGAGGCTTCTTATGAGCCACTGCCGTTCTCATTGACAGGAAGGCTGCGATCTTCGATCCTGTTGCTGGGGCCGATGCTGGCCAGATGGCAGCAGGCAGAGCTTGGCATGCCCGGTGGATGCGCGATTGGACTGCGGCCGATTGACATTCATTTAGAGGGATTCATGAAAATGAATGTGGATGTGCGACTGCATCATGATATGTTGACCTGTAACAGTTATCATCTGCAGGGATGTGAGTATCATCTCCGATTCCCGAGTGTGGGGGCCACAGAGAATCTTCTGCTGGCAGCAGTGGGAGCGAAGGGGAGGACGATCCTGCGAGGGGCTGCGAAGGAACCTGAGATCATCGAACTGTGTGAGTATCTTCGCGCAATGGGGGCATTGATTGAAGGAGTGGGAACGGATGTACTGATTATTAAGGGGACGGATGCATTGGCAAGCTGTGATTATGACAATGTGTATGACCGAATTGTGGCAGGTACCTATTTGCTGATGGCAGCCGCTGTTCCGAGTGATTTGAAGCTGATGGGGATTGAATCGATTCACTACATGAAAAATGTGGTGGACACTGCGGTAAAGCTGGGTGTGAGTGTGGTAAAGCACAAGCATTATCTGCATGTAAGATCGGCCGGGAATGTGCCGGCCGGATCCTTTGAGACAGGGATCTATCCGGAGTTTCCGACGGATCTTCAGCCTGTGCTGCTCGCTGTACTGCTGCGGGCGGATGGCAGCAGCAGCGTGACGGAAACCATCTTCGAGAATCGCCTGGGGATTGCGAACGAGTTGGCAAAGCTCAATGCATCGATACAGATCGCAGGTCGGCAGGCTGTCATACAGGGAAGGGAGAAGCTGTCAGGAGGGGTGGTCCGGGCAACGGATCTAAGGCAGGGAGTCGCTCTTGTTGTGGCAGGTCTGCTTTGTCAGGGCACTACGATTGTAACAGATATTGGCTATATTCAGCGTGGGTATGAGGACATTGTGAGGGATCTGCGGTGTGCAGGTGCGAATCTGTCATATGTATAAGACAATGTCATTTCGTTTGCGAGTATAATGATATTGTATATAAGGAAGAACTATGAGTAAGAAACAGGATAAAATAATTCAATTCCGGCCGAAGCGAAAGCGATTGGTCGTCGGTATTTTAATTGCATTACTGCTGATCCTGCTGGTGATCTTGTTTACCGGATTTCATATTGATCGCATTGAAGTGACGGGAAACCAATATTATTCAGAGGAACAGATAAAGGATTTCGTGTTATCAGATGGCTATATTGATAATACGATCCTTCTGATGCTGCGCAATAAGGTGCATCCGGTGGAGGACATTCCGTTTATTGCAAAGCTTGATATTGAATATGTAAATGCACATGAGGTTGTGGTCACGGTATATGAGATGGTTATGGCTGGCTGCATTGAATACATGAATGAATATGTGTATTTCGATCAGGATGGCTACGTATTGGAAATCTCACCGAATAAGCTGAACGACGTCCCGTGTATAACGGGTATGACATTCAGCCGTATGGAACTGCATGAGAAGCTTCCGATTGATGATACCGATCGGTTTAAGATGATTTTGAAATTGACCCAATTGATCAACAAATATGCCTTACAGATTGATTCAATCCGATTTACGGTCGAGAATGAGATTGTGCTTGGATATCAGTCGATCAAAATAGAATTAGGAGATGGGAGTGACTTGGAGGAACAATTGATCGATTTGGATCAAATACTGGCAGGATTGGAGGGAAAAAAGGGGACCTTGGATATGCGTGATTTTGATTCTACGTCAGGTAAAGCATCTTTTAAGGAAAAAAAATAAAAAAATGATTATCTTTTGAAAATATTCATAAAATATAGGGTTGATTATTTTGAAAAAAAACAGTATTATAATATTATGCGTATAAACGGATAAGAAAAAATTTTATTAAGGAGGATACTACCTTGCTTGAAATAAAAACATTCGAAGAAAAGGGCCCGGCTAAGATTTTGGTGATCGGAGTAGGAGGAGCCGGTAACAATGCAGTGAACAGAATGGTGGATGAGAACATTAACGGAGTGGATCTGATCGCCATTAATACGGATAAACAGGTGCTTGGTACGTCAAAGGCACCGACGAAGATTCAGATTGGTGAGAAACTGACAAAGGGACTTGGAGCTGGTGCGAAACCGGAGATCGGTGCAGCGGCAGTGGAGGAGAACCGGGAGGAGATTACAGAGCTGGTCAAGGATGCGGATATGGTGTTCGTTACCTGTGGTATGGGTGGTGGAACCGGAACCGGTGCAGCGCCTGTGGTAGCTGAGATATCCAGAAACTTAGGTATTTTGACCGTCGGTGTTGTCACAAAGCCATTTTCATTTGAGGGCAAGCCGCGCATGAACCATGCTATGGCGGGTATTGAACGACTCAAGGAGAACGTGGATACCCTGATCGTGGTTCCGAATGATAAATTGTTACAGATCTGTGATAAGCGGACAACCATTCCGGATGCATTGAAGAAAGCGGATGAAGTATTACAGCAGGGTGTTCAGGGTGTGACGGATTTGATTCAGAGTCCGGGTATTATCAATTTGGATTTTGCGGATATTCAGTCAGTTATGAGAGACAAGGGAATCGCTCATATTGGAATCGGACGTGGAAGTGGAGAGGACAAGGCAGTAGAAGCAATCAAACAGGCAATGGAATCTCCATTATTGGAGACAACGGTTTCCGGTGCAACGGATATTATCATTAACTTTGCCGGCAACATCGGTATGATCGAGGCCTATGATGCGGTTAATTATCTGACAGAGGCTGCCGGTGATGAAGTCAACATCATATTTGGAACGGTGGATAATGAGACATTAGGGGATGAAGTGAGCATTACCATTATTGCAACCGGTATTGAGCAGGCTGCGAAGCGGAATACATATGGAAGCATGGGTGGAGCTTCTACAACAACTGCCTATGCAAAACCAGCCGCTCCGGTGCAGCCGACCGCTCCGGTTACCCCGATTCAACCGGCATCACAACCGGTTTATCAGACAACTGCTCCGGTACAGCAGCCGGCTTATCAACAGACTGCTCCGATACAGCAGACTGCACAGCCGGGTTATCGCACGCAGCAGACTACTCCGGCTCAGCCGGCTACACAGCCGGGATACCGTACCCCGCAGGCTACTCCGGTACAGCCGGCAACCCAGCCGGGTTATCGTACCCAGCCGGCTGCCGCAACGCAGGAGAACACGCAGAGTGGATTCAATGCGGCCCAGCCGACTCCGACTTATGGTGGACAGCCTGTCGCAGCACCGCAGCCGAAGTCTGCCTCTAAGCCTTCGTTCCTGAACAACAGTCAGGGTACAGCAGGCAATACGGGCTCAACAACCGCTCCGGTTACGACTGCAAGACCACAGCCACCGAAGCAGGAGGCAGATGGAACGATTAAGATTCCGGAATTTCTGAAAAGAAGATAGTGCAAGAACGAGACATGGATACAATAGAAAAGGATACTGGATAGACAGATTGGTTTATCCGGTATCTTTTTTTGTTGTGGACGTGCGAAAGTAGGGGTGTCATTTCGACGTTATTTGAGCAGGAGTCAGGCTTATACTTTTTGATAAAGGAGCAGGAGGCGTAAATGCAGGTTACAATTTATCTGGATGTTGTGTTTTTTGTCAATTTCATAACCGACTTGTTGATTCTGGCACTCACAGGTGCCATTTTAAAACAGAAAATAGTGGTTTGGAGATTGGTGGCAGGAGCATCCTTTGGCGCCGGTATGCTCCTGCCATTTTTGATGTATCCATTACTTCTGCAGGGAAAGACCGGAATGTTCCTGTTTGCGGGAATCAGTATGGGAGCAGTCGCAATCGCATTTGGTAGAAAAAATGGAGGACTGATCAAAAAATGGTGTCTGTCAACCGTAATTCTATTTTCGCTGGGAGGCATCATGAACGGAATTAAAAATATGGCAGGCATCACATCCCTGCGTCTGTGTATCTGGCTGCTGTTGTTGTCCGGATGTGGTATCGGTTGTTTTTTTATGCTTCGTTTTCTACATGGATATATGCAAAAAGAAAATGCGGTTTATTTGATGAACATAAGACATGGGGAACATCTGGTAATGGATTATGTGTATCTGGATACGGGTAACCTGCTGTGGGATCCATTGTTCTGTAAGCCGGTCATCGTCCTGGGAGAACAGCTTGCTATGAGCTATATGACGGAAGAGGAAAGGGAGATCGTAGAGGAATATAAGAAAAAGGGACATCTGCCATATGACAAGATGGCTGTTTGTGAATCACCAAAGAAGGCATGTTTCCATGAGATTGTATGCCAGAGTGTGGGAAATCCATCCGGAAGACTCCTCTGTTTTTTGACAGAGGAGATCAGAATTCGGGGTTTGGAAAAAACACTGAAACGACAGCCGGTGGCGATTGCGCCTTCCCAATTATTTGAAGGGAAACGGTATCATGGACTGCTGCATAGAGAATGTATCTAGGATATGGAGGAGCATATGGTGAATATAGTCAGCAATGATCAATTCAGACTTACAATGATGAAAAATATGACAGGTATGTTATTTGGACCACGACAGGAGGTTCACTATATAGGAGGAGCAGATATTCTGCCACCGCCCTTAGAACCGGAGGAAGAAAGAAAATTATTGGAAAAGCTGGGTGAGCTGGATGATACAGAGGTGAAAAGTATTCTGATCGAGCGGAATCTGCGGCTTGTGGTGTACATAGCAAAAAAATTTGACAATACCGGTGTGGGAGTTGAGGATCTGATCTCGATTGGAACCATTGGACTGATCAAGGCGATCAATACCTTTAAAATGGATAAGAAGATAAAGCTTGCCACCTATGCCTCGCGTTGTATTGAGAATGAGATTCTGATGTATCTGAGACGAAGTGCAAAAACGAAGATGGAGGTTTCCATTGATGAACCGCTCAATGTGGACTGGGATGGAAATGAGCTGCTGCTGTCTGATATACTGGGAACCGAGGAGGATCTGATCTACCGCGATCTGGAGGAGGAGGTGGATAAGGAGCTTTTGAAAAAAGCGATGACAATCCTGTCGGAGCGGGAGAAGATGATCATAGACTTAAGAGTCGGTCTGAATAATGAAAAGGGCGAGGAGATGACACAAAAGGAGGTTGCAGATCTGTTAGGGATATCACAGTCCTATATATCGAGGCTGGAGAAGAAGATCATGAAACGATTAAAGAAAGAGATGCTGCGGATTGGTTCCTGACGCTTTGCCAGCAGGTAAGATTTGTGCGTATGTATGTGAAGGTCAGAAGGATTCTGAGCAATAAGAAAGGTTCTCATACCAATGTCATTTAGTTAAGCCGGACGCTACCGAATATTGTATATGTTTCAAAATCCGGGCACGCTTTCGCTTAGCTGCCGACGTAACGGTACTAAATTCTCAGACAGAGCAGCTCATTAAGGACCGACGTCCGCAGATAGCCCTACATTATGAAACA
>JAFVCQ010000006.1 GCA_017479085.1 Lachnospiraceae bacterium
TATTTTATATGTTGATCCGTGTTATTGGCTCTCCAGTTTTCCCAACTTTTCCAGCAATTCTTCATATCCATATTCACCAGATATCCATTCGGCTTTCTCCGCCTCCGCAAAATAGGACGTGTATTCTTCTTCACTGATGACACGATCGCCGATATAGCTGGTGCTGACCTCTCCTAACGTCTGTACTTCATCCTCCTCCGGGTATCCATCACCGTTTTTGTCATCAAAATTGACTGTAAAGATTTCCACCACCTCCTCCAGACGATGGTCGCTGTTCATGCGGATAATGGTATCAGAATAGATGGCGCCCGCATAATCAGAGTCCCGGTTAAACATCTTGTTGCCACGGGGAAGATATTGATATCCGTTGTTTCCAAGCATGCCGTAGCCCCATCTGTCCATCAGCCGATACAGTTGTCCGTCCGCATAGGTATACAGACTCACTCTGCCAGGCAGATCCACCACCAGCTCAGGAACCTCATCCTCATCAAAGTAGATCAAATTATACTGATAGCGAGACTCCTGTATAGCTTCCAACCTTGCGATAAAGCGGTATGCCTCCTGCCAGGAGGAAAACTTCTCTCCTTTTCCCTTGTAGCCCAGGAATTTCTTCACATTGGCCATATTCAGTTCTTCTTCCGTGCGCTGCATAAGGGCATTCGCAAGGTTCAGGTTATGTTCAAATTCTGACTGCCAGCTCAGGTTTTTCAGATCATATCCGTCCAAAATATCGATCACCCGTCCGCCCTCGATGGTGTAGATCAGGATCATATCCGTATTTCCGTCCATGTCATAATCCGGAAAGGCGACGGCATCCATGCTGATCAATCTGCCGTCCTCTACCCCGTCCGGCAGCCACGGTGTGATCTGCTGTGCCACCTTGTTGTCCTGAATTATGCGGATAACAAATTTCCCGCTGTCCTCCCGGGTCGGCGGATAGATCATCACTTGGACCGGCGAATCAAATTCCGACAGCTCCACATTAAAGAATGACTGCTCTGCAAGGCGTCCTTCCTCCCACTGCAATCTGCCGGAGACAAGGGAATAACTGCCATCAGGCTTTTCCTGCAATACCAGGTCGTAGATTTCTTCCGGCTCCCAATCATTTACCATGTTTCGTTTCACCCGAAGATTTAAGGTGTCACCCATCTTCATACCGGTCAGGCACTGGTAGGAGCCATCAGAAGATTGCAGAAATCCGTAGTTGTCTGCAAAGTCTAGCTTATTCTGTATTTTCTCGCATTCCTCCGAAGTGAGCCACACCAATTTCTCATCCTCGGTGAATGTAACCTGAAGCTGATCCACCGGCCGTAGATCTTTCCTGTCCACTTCGACCAGAATATGCCATTCCGCCATATCAGCCGTACCAAATTCCGGTATATATCGGGTGATTTCCACCACAACATGGTCATCTGCCGTCCTGCTCACATCCGCAACCTTATGCCGAATCGAACCGCTGCCCTCCTCCAATACAGCAAGGATCAGCTGATGGGTCTCAAACCATTTCTCATCATAATTCTGGATTGCTGCCTCAAATGAAATAGAACCGTCAAAATAAGAACTGCTGCTATAAGTGAAATCATATTGCCCTGCATTGTCCGTGAAATATTGATCCAGCGCATCCCTGCTGTCGATCAAAAAAGCCAACGGATAGGCCACATCACTGTGATACCCTGTCCGGGTATATTGCGCCTTAAAATCATAAGAAACAGGCAGAGTTAGCTCTGTTTTATTTTGCGTATGGTCTGTCTGAGCAACTTCCATCTGCTCACCATTTTTCTGATCCGCCAGTGACTGGTTCCCCGCCGGCTGATTTTCCACCGACTGCCCTTGTGCACACGCCGCCAGTGTCAATATACTAATAAGTGCTATCGCTGTCCTGAAATAAGAAAAAATTTTTTTCATCTTTTCCCCCCGCATCTGCATAAAGCAATTTATAACCCCAAAAGGGGCAGCACTCCCGCTGCCCCTTTTACAAACCTTTTATTCCTGTGGAGCCTCATCGATATCTGCCTTCGCCCGCACAATCTTCTTTGTGGAATTCTTAATAAACGGATACTTCCTGACCACCAGTGCCGTAATTGCGCGATAGGATGGCTGGCTCTTATTATACTCATCCAAAATAGCCTGGAGCTTTGCCTGCACTTCCGCCTCCGGCAGCCCTGCCTTCTCCACGTAATCCGCATCTGGGTAAATCCGGGCACACAGCCCGTTGTTTTCTCCGGTGATCACGGCTTCGCCAACCAATTCATTGGCAAGCAACTTAGATTCAATCTCTTCCGGAGAGACATTCTCTCCATTGCTCAAAATAATCAGGTTTTTCAGACGTCCGGTAATGTACAGATAACCGTCCTCGTCCAATCGTCCCAAGTCGCCGGTCCTCAGCCAGCCGTCCGTAAATGCCTCCTCCGTCTCCTTGGGCATTTTATAATATCCCTTCATGACATTGCTTCCCTTGACCTGCACTTCGCCATCCACGAAACGGATCTGCATATTGGTCAGCACCTTTCCCACAGAACCGGGTCTGTTGCCGATCTCCCCGTTGGAACTGATGGTCGGGGAGCATTCCGACATGCCATAGCCCTCACATACCTTAATTCCGTATTCCTCTATGGCATAAATATACGAAGGATCCAAATGCGCGCCGCCGGAGAAAATATACTCCAAATTCTCTCCGAAGGCTTCGATTGCAACCTCTCTCGTAGGCTTACTCTCGTCTGCCTTCAGCCGCTTATAGATCACCTCGATCATTAACGGCACCATCACAAGGATTCTCGGCTTCACCTTGGCGATATTGCGCAGCATATGTAACAGGGAATCATTGATGTAAATTGTAGCACCAAGTGAAAAGCCCTTCAGCCATTCCATCACCAGGCAGTATGCATGATGAATCGGCAGGACGGAAAGCATCGTTGTCCCCGGTTCGAAATTCACTACCACATTTACCACATCATCATATACATTCCGCTGTGTAAGCATAACACCCTTACTCTTACCAGTGGTACCTGATGTAAAAATAATCGTGCATACATCATCCGCATCAGGTCTCTTCTCCACAGTTAACGGCGTCTCATCCTGTTCCGACATAAATTCTGCAAAGGAAAGAACCCCTTCCTCTTGTGCCGGTTCATCTGACAAAACCACAAATAGTCTTACCTTCGGGCATTCTTTTTTCACCTGCCCAATGATGGAGAGAAGCTTCGGACTGACAAATAGCGCCTCCGAATCGGAACGGTTGAGCAGATCACACAATTCCTCAAAGGGGAGCATGGGATCCAACGGTACCGCTGTCATCCTGCTTCCAACAATTCCAAAATAAGACGCGATCCACTGGTAAGAACTGGTGCCAATCAACGCCACCTTGCACCCCTCAAAACCTCTTGCATACAGCGCATTGGCAATCCGTGTCCTATCAGTATTCAGCTCACCGTATTTTTTCTCCGGAATCTCTTTCTTCTCAATCCAACGAACTGCAGGCATATCCGGCATCTTTTCTGCCGTATCTTCCAACAGTCTGACAATGATATGCTCCTGATCTGCCATTTCATCTTCCTCCTGAAATCCGATCTATTTACTATTTACAGTTATATACCATATACAGTTATTGCAGCTGATCATTCAGATATTCCAAAGCCTCTCCAATGGTAGTGAATTTCAACGCCTCTTCCTCATCCAACTCAATGTCAAAGTTATCCTCCAAATCACCTAAAAAGGTCATGAAGCTCAAAGAATTGAATTCCAGATCCTCCCTGAATCTCATGTCTGGAGTCAACTCCTCCGCTGTCCTGTCACAATAATTTGCTACGAGTTCCAAAAATTCCTGCTCTTTTTCCATTTTACCGCCCTCCGTTTTTATCTTGATTATTCTTAATTTTATTTCTTTCTTAATATATTTTTTTTATTAATTTTGTTTTAATTGCTTTTATCTTAATTACCCATTCCGCATTTCTTTTGTTGT
Source organism: Lachnospiraceae bacterium (assembly GCA_017479085.1). Taxonomy (GTDB): domain Bacteria; phylum Bacillota; class Clostridia; order Lachnospirales; family Lachnospiraceae; genus CAG-590. The sequence continues at coordinate 3,959 of JAFVCQ010000006.1, forward strand.
TCATTTTATATCAAACATTAGATTGTATTGATCATCTCGCCGATGGTGATATCCGGCTCGTCAATTCCACGGAACATGATCTTCATCATATAATAATAAAGTGTCTCCATATCCTGGTAGGACAAAACTGCCTTCTGGTAATGATAGTCAAAAATCAGTCCGCCGTCATTGCTGCTGTGCGTAACCGTCAGGTAGATCCGCTTGGTCGCCGCACCGTTAGGATACCATACGGAGCGCACCTTGATCCCCGCCAGATGCTCATTCTGCATACGCACCGGCATGGGCTGATAGGTGAGGGACATGGAAATGTACTCTGTGTTGTCCGGTGCCCCATAGAGCTCCTTCAGCATCTTGTCCACTTCCACGGGATCAAAATTGCAGTGCAGGTACACTTTGTTCTGCACATTCTGTACCTCATACAGCGCATCCAAAAACTCCGTATCCGGTGTGATGATGGTACGGCAGGGGAAAGACAGCACTCTGCTGCCGCCGCAGGTCCACTCCGCATGAGTGGAACGTCTGGACACAAAATTCCGCAGCGTGATATCCTCCTGTCCGCCATTCATCTTGGACAGGTAAGTCCTCATGGCAAGCAGTATCAGATTCGTCATGGATACACCCTGGTTAGCGCAGAAATCCATCAGCGCTCTGGTAGCCTCCGGCTCCAGATGGAAATCGGCCACGCCCACAGAACGGTCTTTTGTCTCCACATCCGCAGCACGCAGGGATTTATCCCCATGATTCTTCCTGCTCTCCTGCAGAATCCTCGGTCCCTTGATGTCGGAATAGATGGGCTCCCCGTTTTCGGTCAGGTAATCTCTCCAGAACTGCTCGTCCTTTGCGCGGCGCTTTTCGTTCTGTGCCTTCTGCAAGTCGGATTGCAACACTTCCTCGAAGGATGCCAAAGGCTTGGGGTACTCCGAGCCAAAACGATAATGGCAATACAGCTCCATGATATCATTCA
>JAFVCQ010000088.1 GCA_017479085.1 Lachnospiraceae bacterium
AATCCCCTGTTCATGGTCAACCGAAATACCATGTATTCCCTTCTCCATAAGTCTGTCGGGCAGTCAATTGTGGAACTCTGCCAGGATCCTAAATATCTCGGAGCTGTTCCGGGAATCATACAGGTTCTCCACACATGGAACCAGCGGCTTTTATTCCACCCTCATATTCATGCCGTTGTTTCCGGCGGGGGCCTGACAGAAGACCGGAAACTGAAGGTGCTGGAAAAGAACTCCTTTTTTATTGCAGAAAGTGTTCTTTCTGCAATGTTCCGGGGAAAGTTCCTCGACGGACTTGAAAAGCTGTACCATTCCGGAAAACTAATAATCCCTGCTGCACTTGGCTCTTTGGAGAATCCTGCTGACTGGAGCAGTTTTCGCGACCGGCTTTATACCCGGAAATGGGTTGCCCATGTCAAAGAGACCTTTAACGGAAACGGGAACGCTATCGAATATCTTGGACGGTATACCAACAAGATCGCCATTACGGATTCGCGTATTGTGTCTGTATCCGGGGAAGCTGTCACATTTACCGTCCGGGGAGCGGATGGAAAACAGTCAGAGACCGTTACCATTACCCCTGTCGAATTTATCATGCGCTACCTTCTGCATGTACTTCCGAAGGGGTTTCAGAAAATACGCTATTATGGATATCTCAATAACAGCCGGCGCAGAGACAACATGCTCCTGATCTTTAATCTTCAGGGATTCCGTCAGTTTCTGCAAAAATGCAAGGGGATGGACTCTGCAGCTGTCATCATGGCAAAATGGGGATATGATATCTGTGCATGTCCCCACTGCAGTTCTCATAAGATGATAACCCTTTTTCGTACACGTTCCCAGTGTGCGAGTGGATAAAATGAGATCTCATATGCCTGTATAAGTCATGTCAGATGGCATGGCTTGTTTGCCATACAGTAAAGAATCCCATGAGTCGTATTTTCTTATCGAAAAGCAGTTTGAGCAAAAGAAAAGAATGCAGCCTGATTGTCGTACAATTTACATATCGGTTTTCCGTCCGCACTTCGGTACAATATGGGAAAGTCAGATGCCAGTGAAGTTCATCACTGGCTTCTTGTTATTGATGGCATCTAACTTTCCCTAAATATTATACCACTATTTCATCCCAATCTCCCATACCTTTTTTTAAAATCCTCGACCTCTTCCTCATTGCGGACCAGCTCCGCATACTTCAGCTTTCCCGATGCCGGATCCCTGAACCCCACCGTCATCTCACCGGTACAGATACTCTTATCCACCTCAATCTCAAGCCCTCTGCAGGCCTCCGGAACCTCCAACACCTTCTCCTTTTTTCCAAATAGATGCATATCTTTTCCCTTTCCAATCGAATTCTGATTGATTTTACAGTCTATGGTTATAGTGTACCACATATAGCATAAAAAAGCACCACTTTACTCTGAAACTCCAAGAAGTCGAGTCCAAAGGGCGCAGAATGAACTTCGTACACCACCGTTTTCTTTCCACCGATCAGAAATCATCTCGTCATGCAGGATTAGAAAGACCTTGTTATTCATCTACTCCACATTCTTAAGTGCCTCTGTCAATGGGACTTTCCGTATCCTGCGCACATCAAAGAATGCGACGATGATATATGCCACCATGATCAGCACAAAAATTTCCACAAAATCATTGCGTCCCATATAGATGGCAAACCAGCCATTCAGTTCTGCCATCACCGACTCCCACATTGCCTGAATACCGGCCACACTGATCAAGAGCGACACCAGCGCAGAGAGTACTGTCACAATCGATGTGAGCACAATATAGATACTGTTGATCTCTCCATTGGTATAACCTAACACCTTGACCATAGAGATGGAAACCGCATTCTTTTCAATGATCAGCTTCGTCAACAGATAGATGAGCAGAGCCGCCATGCCCACACAGATCACTGCAAAATAATCCATATAGCCACCCATAGAATGGTTGAGCTGATTCACAATCTTCATAAAATCGTCCTGTGTGATCTCCTGCACGATGTAGTCCTCATCGATATCCGTGATCTTCTCATTCGAAATATAACCGGCAAACGCATCTGCCTCCATGTCAAAGGTTTCGTTAAACACTGTCATCGGCATAAAGACCGCCAGTGCCGCCTCATAGTCCACAATCTCCTCCACATAAAATTCGTAAGTCGTAGACTCATAAGTCTCTTTCAGGGTGATACTGTCTCCCTGTGAAAGATGGAACTTCTCCGCATATGCCGTAGAAACCGCAACCGGAATCGGCACGGTGTTCACAGTTTTCCGGTCTGTATCTGCCGAATCCGTATCTTTTGCCGCCTTCCGGTCTGTATCCGTTGAATCCTCATCGGCCACAATCTTCCGGTTCGCCTCTGTCAACCCTTCCGATATTGGGAAATAATCTGTCCCGTCTATACATCCGTAAACGGTAATCTCCTCTCCCACATGGATGCCATCTATCGTCTTTAAGCTGGTGACACTGTATGTTTCTGCCCCTTTTGTATTCGTCGTGATGATACGGTCATCTTCATCCTTATAATCCTTGAGCACATACTGGTACTTGGACAACAGCATATCGCCAAAACCATCTGCATAATGCTCTAAGGTTGACGGAAGTCCAATGGCAAAGGACAACAGCAGCGACACAAAGCAGATTCCCACAAACAGCACGACATAATCCCCAAGACTCTGGAAAAAAATGCGCAGCCGCAGACGGGTCATAAACGGAAAAGCCGGCAGTCTTACAGCTTTTTTTCTTCTGGAAGTGCTTAAGTCATGGCGCAGAAACCTGAGTGGCGCGATTCGAAGCTTTCCGGATACGACCAGCACATTGATCACCACCACCAACACAACCGGAATCACGGTCGTCTTTACAAATGCATCCATATTCCACAGCGTCACATAGGATGGCAGACTGTATGAGTTATAATACATTGCGACCACCACATCTTTGAAAACGGAATATCCGAGTATATTGCCGACAACCGCTGCAAGAAGGGTCACAATAACCGGTAACGCTATGTAGTGACGAAGCATCTCTCCTCTTGTATAACCCGATGCGCGAAGCGTTCCAATGACAGCGGAATCCTTTATGATCGTATTATTCACAGTGACCGCAAAGATGAACGCAAGGATCACCACGAGCATGATCAGTAAAACCTCTCCCATCGCCTTATCCGAACCCATATCATTCGGTGCAAAATGGATCGCCTGATTCGCATACTCCGGTACAAAGTCCGTAATCTCATTGATGTCATCCTCGTATGGTTCTAAGGCCTCTAACCGGTCTGTTGTCTCCTTGATCCTGTCCTCTTCCTTTTCCAGATCTTCGCCTATTCCGGTCAGCTCCCTAAGCTTTTCCTGCATTTCATCTGTCATCAAGACCTCTTGTACAATGCCCGCAATCTGCTCCTCGCTCATTGTCATGATCTGTGTGAGATCATAGCCTGCACCAGTCAGAAGCTGCATGACGTATTGCCGGTCAGAAGCCTTCTGTTCCAATTCCTTCTGTTCCTGTTCCAGCTCCTCCTTCAGCTCCTCTGCCCTGTCTGCCTTCTCCTTGATCTCCTCCAGATAATCCGTCCATTCCTCTATATGCTCCTCTAACTCCTCTGCCTCATCCTTATCATCCGTATATCCGCCGGTGGCAGATAAGATGGCAAGCTGTTCTACCAGATCGTCCGACCACGCTTTCTGTTCTTCTTCATCAGCCGGTGCCTGATCAAATTGATATGCATACTGGTAGACCTGTTTTCCCGATATTGCCTGATACCCTTCCTCCGTCATAAATCCAATGTCAAAGGTGATGGCATCAAACATCAGATCGGATGCATTTTCATAAAGGGTGCTGTAATCCGAGCTGGCAACCAGACCGGTCACCTTCACCGAATGACCGCTCAGGGAAATGCGATCCCCCACCCTGATTCCTGCATTATCGGCATGCATGCGGTCAATCGCGATCTCATCCTTCTTTTCCGGAAACACTCCCTCCATCAGACAGGCAAGATTAACCTGCCCACGCATCTGAAAGACACGGATCTTTGCATCCTTTTTCCCATCTCCATCCGAATCCTCCTCAAAATCCTTATAAAACTGTTCATAAATCTGAATATCCTCCTTTTCAAAGCAGGAAATCAGCGTATCGGTGGCCTTATCCTTTAACTCAAAATGACCATGTTCTATGTTATATTTATCATAAGCTTCGATCGCAGCAGTCTCCATACTGTCATTTGCCACGAACATTCCTGCCACAAATCCGATGGTCATAACCAATAACAAAAACAATACTGCATATTTTTTCCAGTCTCTTTTTAACATACGCAGTTGTCTCTTTCCAAGTGGACTTTTCATTCTATTTCCTCCTCATATAATATGTAGTGGTTCCATTGGCTCTGCCATTTGCGTTCCTGTCTACCAATCCAGATCCACTGCGCTGATCTTGTTTTCATTGACAGTATTCTTACGCACCTGTCCGTCGCGAAGCTTGATCGTATGGTCTGCCATATGCTGAATGGCCTCATTATGGGTCACCATGATGATGGTATTTCCATATTTCTGGTTGACATCCTCGATTAGCTTCAGAATCTCCTTCGAGGTATTGTAATCCAGTGCTCCGGTCGGCTCATCGCATAACAGAATATCCGGATTCTTGACAATCGCCCTGCCGATGGAGGTGCGCTGCTGCTGTCCGCCGGACAATTGGTTCGGCAGCTTGTGACGGTGTTCATAAAGACCTAATGTCTTCAGCAGTTCATCCAACTCCAGCGGCTGATCCGACAGATAGGCTCCTACCTCAATATTTTCCTTCACTGTCAGATTCGGAATCAGATTGTACAGTTGAAATACATAACCCAGATGCTTGCGACGGTATCTGGTCAGTGCCTTTTCATCCATATCTCTCAGCTTGTCACCATTGATCGAGATATACCCCTCATCCGCACTGTCAATTCCTCCGATGATATTTAACAGTGTGGACTTGCCGGAACCGGAAGGGCCAAGCAGCACACAAAATTCTCCCTTTGCCACGCTGAAATCCATTCCCCTTAATACCTCCTGTCGGGAATCTCCGGTACCATACGCCTTATAGACCTGACTGATCTCTAAAAATTTTTCTTCTATCATGCTCCTCATCTCCTCTTTTTTGCATATGCACAGAGAACAGCTTCTGATATCTGCTCACTATTCATATGTACATATGAATATATGTTCAATTGTTAGTTTCACCTTTATTATAACGAGGCAGCATGCTGATGTCAATACCTTACTTGATTGATTTTTCCCAATAAGCCAGACCATTTCTGCGGTCGCCTCATCTAAGATCAGGATATCCGGATTTCTCGCAAGTTTTCAGCCAAACACCGGACAATCAGACTTATAACGGCAAAAAAATTGCCTTAATGACATGCATTAAGACAATTTTTATACAACCGCACGCTGCTTCAAATCCTCACACAGCTCACTCAGATCTGTTATATTCCAATCTCAATCGGTACAAAGCACACTACTCTGCTTCCGTTGTCTCTTCTGTATCCTCTTCCCCGCTGGTCTCCTCCTCACTGCTGTCTTCCCCGGCAGTCTCTTCACTGGTGTCCTCATCGGAAGAATCCTCCGCATCGGAAGCTTCCGTTGTCTCTTCCTCTGTCGTATCGGAGGCTTCCGTCGTCTCTTCTGTACTGTCTACCTGAACTGCATTCTCCATCAGGAAGTCAATCACTTTCTCAGACAAAAGCGCAACCTCAAAATAATCCTCGCCAAGCTGCTCATATACATCTTCCTTAGAGGACAGGCTATTGTTATCCATGTATTCCTGAACCTTCGCATCCACATCCTCCTGTGGTACCTTGATACCCTCCTTGTCAGCGATACAATACACTACCATCTTCTGCTCTAAATAGTTCTTGATATATTCTGTGATTCCCTCCTTCAGGGCATCCTCTGTGTCAAATCCATTCGCAGCCAATACCTGTTCATAGGTATATCCATAAGCCTCATAGCTCTGCGCTGTCTCCTTGAACCGTTCAAACTCATCATCCACCAGTTTCTTGGATTCCTCCTCATCGTATCCACTGATGGTGCAATTCTCGACCACCTTATTAAACACGTCCTGCTTCGCCTGCTGGTCAGCCGTCTCCTCATTGCTTTGCTGTAATTCTTCCTCAATGGACTTGCGATACGCCTCTATGGTATCATAATCGGTGTTCTCCTTAACCAGTTCGTCCGTTAACTCCGGTGTTACACTGACTGTAATGGAATTGATCGTAACCTTGAAGTTAACCGGCTTGCCAGCCTTGTCCGGATCATTGTCATACGGATCCGGGAATGTCAGATCCAGAGAAACCTCCTCCCCTATCTCATGACCGATCAATCCCTCCTCAAAGCCATCAATAAATGAATTCGAACCAATCGTCAGACTGTATCCCTCAGCGGAACCATTCTCGAATTCCTCTCCATCCATTGTTCCAACAAAATCAATGTCAACCGTATCTCCATCCTCAACGGCCCGATCCGTAATCTCCTTTTCCTCTGTATGGTTCTGTACAAAGTAATCCAGCTCACTCTGTACATCGGCCTCGGTTACCTCCTGCACCGTCTTTGTATATTCGATCCCCTTATACTCTCCTAATGTCACATACTTACTGTAAGCATTTGCTTTGCTGTTACCACAGCCTGTCATTCCAAGGACCATGACACCGGCTAAAATGATTGTACCAATTCTTTGTTTTTTCATAATTCCTTTCCCTTCTACTTATTTAGCATAGTTGTTTTGTTAAAAAAGCACAACATAAGTAATAGCATAAAAAAGTAAAAAAATAAAGTATATTTCGAAAAGTTCACAGAATTACCTTCTTCCTGAACAAAAAATCATCTCCCACTATGCGCAATGTCATTTAGTTAAGCCGGACGCTACCGAATATGGTATATGTTTCACATTCCGGGCACGCTTTCGCTTAGCTGCCGACGTAACGGTACTAAATTCGCAGCCAGAGCTGCTCATTAAGGACCGACGTCCGCAGATAGC
>JAFVCQ010000089.1 GCA_017479085.1 Lachnospiraceae bacterium
CGACAGATCCAGACTCTCAGACAGCCCCGGCATACCATATGCGATCAGGATCTGATTGGTTCCCTCCGAAACAATCTTCCCCTGACTGACGGTTATATTGGAAAACTGATCAACCGGCAAAATGAGTGCGGAAGCCATAAGGAATGGTGTGTTAAGCTCCACCTTCTCACCATCAATCTCCGTCTCATAGGTCTCACGATTCTCATAGTGAATGGTGATCTTAAGCTCCCCGCTCTTTCCTGCCAGATCCGAAGGCTGGATCTCCCATCCATCTAACTCATAAGACACACTTACACCGACCGGAAGCTCCTCGCTTGTAGTACCCTGATAATAGATATCCTTATTATCTGCTTTCCATACAATCCTGCCATCGCCCTCCTCTTTAAATGTCTCATCTCCCTTCACATTCTTAATATCCTTTAAATTGGATACATCGGAGATATCGCCCGTTCCCGTCACATTCTTTAACCAATCCGACACGGTAACACTGTCAACCGTCCCATCGGCCTCCAGATTCACATAAACCGTCTCCTCCTTTTCTATATTGTCGGCAGCCAGCGCAATCGTGCCATTTCCAGTCGTAATGCCCAAAAGCATGGCTGCACTTAACGTCATTGCACAAGTCTTTTTCAAATATCTCATAACAAAGTCCTCCTTATTCTTCATCATACCTCATCTGACAACTACAATCCTGTCTACCATCTTTTGCACCTTCTGCTCTTATGCCTTAATCTGCTTGTTCAGTTTGTGCTTTCTTCCCGGAACATGTCTCAAATCCCATGTAGTCCTGCAGATCAGACCATCAAATAACCAGAGCATTGCAGGCAGGATACCTATTACAACGATCACACTGATCACGGTTCCTCTTGCTAACAGAGTACAGATTGACGCGATCATATCAATACTGGAATAAAGTGTAATACCAAAGGTTGCCGCAAACAGGCAGGAGCCACTGATGATAATGGATTTGATCGACGCCTTATGGGCAATGGATATGGCTTCTGCCTTTTCCTTGCCATTCAACCGTTCCTTATGGTAACGGCTTGTCATCAGGATCGCATAGTCCACCGTTGCGCCTAACTGAATACTTCCGATCACAATACTTGCAACAAACGGAAGGGAAATATTGCTGTAATATGGAATTGCCATATTGACAAAGATTGCAAATTCAATCACGGATACCAAAACCACCGGCAGGGAAATGGATTTGAAGGTCAACATAATAATCACAAAAATTGCAATAATCGACAGATAATTGACCCTCTTCAAATCCACATTTGTCGTATCCATCAAATCCTTGGTCAGCGGTGCCTCACCAATCACCATAGAAGACGGAGCCACCTCCTTGACAATGTTATTGAGTTCCGCAATCTGGTCATTCACCTCATCTGTGGCTGCTTTATAATTGGAACACACAAACATCAGCTCATAATGATCACTCGTTAGCATCTCCTTATATTCCTTCGGAATCATGGACTCCGGGATGTTTGCTCCCAGGAAAGAATTCATGCCAACCACCCATTTTACACCGTCCACAGCTTCCATTTCCTTGATTGCATCCGCTTTTACCTTCGATTCCAGTCCGGAAGGCAGCATGACAATGTGCATTACATTCATGTCAAATTCATCTTCCAGCTTTTTGTTGGCTATCGTGGAAGGAATATCCTCCGGCAGACCCGTATCCAGATTGTAATAAATGGATACATGGTTATTGCCATATGCGGCCGGAACAATACCAATCACCAGAATCAAAATAGCAATCCATCGGAACCTGATGATCCAGTCAGACAGCTTGTGAAACTGGGGAAGCAGTTCCTTATGCGAAGTCTTCTCAATCCATTTGTCAAACACAAGGATCAGACACGGCAACAGGGTAACACATACGATCACACCAATGATGACACCCTTCGACATTACAATACCAAGATCCCTTCCCAGCGCAAATGTCATGGCACACAGTGCTGCAAAGCCTGCGACCGTCGTCAGCGAGCTGCTGCAAACCGAACGGAACGTATTGGAAATCGCATGTGCCATCGCTCTCTCTTTCTCTTCCGGAAACCGTTCCTTATTGGCACGGTAACTTTCTAACAGGAAAATGGAATAATCCATCGTAACACCCAATTGCAGCACTGCGGTCAACGCAGATGTAATATAACTGGTCTCTCCCAAAATATAATTACTGCCCAGATTATAAAGAACCGCAAGCCCGATTCCACCCAAAAAGATAAACGGTGTAACAAAGGAATCCATTGTGATAATCAAGACGATGAACGTACAGATCGCAGCGATCACCACATAAACCGGTATCTGTTTGATTGCCAGATCCTTTATATCGGTTACCAAGCCTGTCATACCGGATAGAAAACATCGATCCCCTACAACCTTCCTTAGATTCGTGATCGCCTGCATGGAATTGTCCGCTGATGTCGTATCGTCAAGCAATACGATCATCATCGTTGCATCCCCGCTGAACAACGCATCCCTAAGATCCTGCGGTATCATCTCTACCGGAACCGTGATGTCCATCACACTGTCATACCAGATCACATCGCTTACATGCTCGACGTTCTCCAGCTCCTCTTTCAGTGCGCTGACATCCTTCATCTCCATATTCTCCACAATCACCATGGAAAATGCGCCCATTCCAAACTCATCCACCATGATATCCTGTCCGGACACCGTTTCCAGAGTATCCGGCAGATAACTCAACAGATCATAATTTGTTCTGGTCTTCACCATTCCGATTACGGAAGGGATAACCAGCAAAATACTGAACACAATGATAAGCGCCTTATGCCTTGTAATCCATTTGCCAACTGCAATCATATAACTCTCTCCTTTCAAAAAAATGAACGTTGGTCATTTATCAATTCGATACTATACTACAAAACTGACCATTAGTCAATATTATTTTCATATTATTTTTCAATTCACATTTTTTTCACAACTATGGTAACGTTTCAAAAACGGAATGCATACAAAAAGCCGAAATGCGATATCGCACTTCGGCTTTTTGCGTTGTTGTCAGTGAACTGCTGCAAACATCGTCCCTGACAACTGCTTCTATTCTGTTTTCTCCGGATTAATTTCCAAAATATTCAAAAAACTCCTCCGGTGAAATAAACTGTCCACTCTGCTGTTGATCGTCTTCCGGAAGCTGCTGTTTCTGATTATCCTGTCCATCGTCCTCCTTATCTTCCTTTGACTCTTTTTCTTTGCTGTCCGACGGCATATCCTTCTTTGCACCTAACGTCACCGTCAGCTTCTCCTCCTCATACTCGCCCTTCTCATTGTTGCGCTGTACGATCATCTCAATTTCTTCACCCGCTTTCTTGTTTGCAAGAATACTCTGCATACTCTCCATGTTGCTCACATCCCTGCCGGCAAATTTGGTAATGATATCACCTGCTTTCAGTCCACACTGATCTGCCGGTGAATTCTCCACAATCTTTACCACATAGATTCCTTTTGGCATGTTAAAGCCCTCAGCGTAATCATCTGTGATCGTCTTGCCCTGAATACCGAGATAGCCCTGTTCGCTCTCCTCGATCACCTCCTGATTCATCAGATCATTGATGATCGGAATGGCGGATGAGATTGGAATGGCATAACCCATTCCCTCTACCGTACTATCTACATATTTGACGGTATTGATTCCGATTACTTCACCCTTTTCATTCAGAAGTGCACCACCACTGTTACCCGGATTGATTGCAGCATCCGTCTGTAACAGCGTCATTGTCTTGTCCTCCATATCGACTTCCCTGTTCAATGCACTGATATAGCCTCCCGTCAGGGACTGTCCATAACCTAGTGCATTTCCAATCGCGAAAACAGAATCACCGACCCGAAGATCATCCGACGATCCCATTGCGGCTACCTTGATCGCCTTCAAAGTGGCTTCCTCCACATCCTTGGTCTTAACCGTCAGTACTGCCAGATCCATTGCCGAATCTGCACCCTTCACTGTGGCCTCCACAGCAGTCTGATCACAGAATGCAACGGTCAGCTCCTTAGCACCCTCAATTACATGGTTATTCGTCACAATCATGATCTCATCATCATTCTGTCCGATGATAATACCGGAACCGGACCCACTGACCTCCTGCTCATAAGACTGGAACCATGAACGGACTGTCTGTACCGAGGTATTGGTTATGGATACAATCGATGGCATTACCTCCTCAGCCACATCTGCAACACTTTCGGTACCGGATGACTTCCGACTGGTATCCGAAGATGTGACTACGGTAGCAATCTCCGTGTTCTTCTTATTGCTGCTATTGCCCAGCATCTTGTTGCCCACCGCATTCACACCAACCATTACACCACCTGCGATCAGTCCAAACGCAGCGGCGGATGCCACAAACCATACTACCTTCTTTGCCTTGCCATTGGATGCTTTCTTTTCTTTTTTCATATTGCGCCCCGTCATCGATTGTCCGGTACCAAAATCCGTTCCTGTATAGATGCCCTGTCCATATACACTTCCCTGACTATACGGATTCCCTCCCGCATAACCGGTTGTCTGCTGTTCTCCCGTGCTCTGTGTGGAATGTCCCGATACATCCTCCCGTCCAAAAGGGCTCTCATTCCTGCCATAATGGTATGTTGTGTCCTGTACATTGTTATTGTTATTTTCATTCTCCATAGTCATAACCTGCCTTTCCATCGCTATTCCTTTTGTGTGAATAACTGTTTTTGTATCCTATGTATGATATCCTAACAATGTTTTGTGACTAAATTGTGACAGCCCTGTTGCGAATTTGTGATAAGTAAAGTCTTACCAAATCGTCTCAGTAATCCTCCTCGATCACCTGAAAATCCAGATAATCAAAATCAATCTCCTCCATAAAGTTATCTCTCGTGAATCTGGTTCTGGAATGTCTGATAAAATCCTCCTTATTGCTGTCTAACCAGATTGGCTTTGCCAGATCGAATTCATAGCACATATCCTCAAGCGCCTGATATACCTTCTTCGTTCTGGATAATGTGTAATCCTCAATGTTCACCACGATATCCCGTTTTAATTTATTTTGTGTTATTATCTTGCCCCAGATTCGCATATCCTACTCCCTGTTCTGTATCCGATCTGTACTCCTGTCCACGGATGGTCTGCTATGCCTCCCTTGCAACCGCCAGCATCAGTTTGATCCGATTCTCCTGATTGACCTTCGTTGCACCCGGATCATAGTCGATCGGTACGATATTGGCCTGTGGATAAATCTCCTTTACCTTCCGGATCATCCCCTTGCCCACAATGTGGTTTGGAAGACAGCCAAACGGCTGAGCGCAGATAATGTTCCTATATCCGCTCTCCGCCAGTTCGAGCATCTCTGAAGTGAGAAGCCAGCCCTCTCCCATCTTGTTCCCAAGTCCCACTACACCCGTGATCAGCTCCTTGATGTGGGCATACTTCGACGGCGGCAGAAAATCACTGTACTTTGAAACACTGTCATATAGAATGTTTTCCAGCATCTCACAGTACTTCATCAAAGCCTGAACCACTTTCTTCTTTGCGGGATTCCCGCCATACAAATTGATATCCTCAATGCGGTTATCAATCTTGAACATCATAAAGCCCATCACGCCCGGAACCATAATCTCACAATCCTGCTCTACCAGAAAGTTCTCCAGATCATTATTCGCCATGGAAGAATACTTTACATAGATCTCTCCGACAATCCCAACCTTTGTCTTGTCTGCTTTCTGTATCGGAATCTTCGTAAAGTCCTCGACGATCCCCTTCATGTTCTTTTCCATTCCCTTTGGCGTATACCCTTTCCGCTGGCGGAACTGTCTGGAAAGCTCCTTCACCCATTTCTCAATCAGTGCATCTGCATCTCCCTTGTTCACCTCATAGGAACGCACCTGATTTTTTAAAAGCATAAACAGATCTCCATAGGTGAGACCGATGAGCGCCTGATATAACATCTCAATTGTCATCTTGAAGCCGCTGTTGCTCTCGAGACCGGAAAGGTTCAGGGAAATGACCGGCACGTGACCCAGTCCGGCTTTCTGTAATGCCTTTCGGAGTAAATGAATATAATTCGAGGCGCGGCAGCCTCCGCCGGTCTGGGTGATCATCAACGCTACCTTATTCACATCATACTTTCCGCTCTGCAGGGCACTGATCATCTGACCAATGACCAACAGCGCGGGATAACAGGTATCATTGTGAACATATTTGAGACCGGTATCTACGACCTTTCTCCCCGTGTTCTTTAACAATCCGACACGATATCCATGCTGCGTAAATATATTGCGCAGGAGTTTAAAATGCACCGGCAGCATATCCGGAATCAAAATGGTATAGTCCTTACGCATTTCTTTCGTAAACTCAACCCGCTCCCCATTCAACGCACTACCGGCAGTCCCTTGTTCTATCGTTTCACTCATCCTGTTCTCCTTTCTGCCCCGTCGCAGCAAACAAACTTCTAAGACGGATCTTCACCGCACCCAGATTGGTAATCTCGTCTATCTTGATCTGCGTATAGATCTTACCACTCTCCTCTAAGATCCGCCGCACCTCATCGGTTGTAATTGCATCGACTCCGCATCCAAAGGATACCAACTGAACCAGATTCAGTCCCGGATCCTGTTGACTGGCCACATATTTTGCCGCAGCATACATTCTGGAATGATACATCCACTGATTCAGCACCTTCGTCTTCACATGCTCTGCCATATCGGATACGGAATCCTCCGTGATCACTACTGCCCCCAGATCACAGATCAGCTTGTTGATTCCGTGATTGATTTCCGGATCCAAATGATACGGTCGTCCCGCCAGAACAATGACCGGCCTATTCTCTCTTTTTGCAATCCGCAGATACTTTCTGCC
>JAFVCQ010000090.1 GCA_017479085.1 Lachnospiraceae bacterium
GTTTTACTCGGATAAGTATGCAAAGATTGGATTTCAGGTGAATGAATTATTTGAAGCAGACACATTGAAAGATAAACTGGAGCGGGTGGTGGAACAGAAGAATGTTTTACTGGAGCATTTATATCATAAGCCGACGTTGAAGGCAGACGAATTGTTCGATACCCTGATGGAGTATAAGACGATGATTGAACCATATGTCTGCGATGTATCTGCATTTTTGGCTCAGGCGATTAAGGATGGAAAGGATATTCTGTTGGAGGGACAACTGGGTTCGTTGAAGGATCCCGATCATGGAATCTATCCGATGGTGACATCCTCCTCGACATTGGCAGCATATGGTGCAATTGGTGCCGGAATTCCTCCGTATGAGATCAAGAAGATCATTACAGTGGTTAAGGCATATTCCTCTGCGGTTGGTGCAGGAGCATTTGTCAGTGAGATTTTTGGAGAAGAGGCAGATGAGCTGCGACGACGCGGTGGAGATGGCGGCGAATACGGTGCCACTACCGGACGTCCAAGACGAATGGGTTGGTTTGACTGTGTAGCATCTAAGTATGGATGCCGTATACAGGGTACGACGGATGTGGCGTTTACGGTATTAGATGTATTGGGATATCTGGATGAGATTCCGGTATGTGTGGGTTACGAGATGGATGGTGAGGTGACGACCGATTTTCCGACCACAGGTAAATTAGAAAAGGCAAAACCGGTTCTCAAGACACTTCCGGGATGGAAATGTGATATTCGTGGTATCAGGGAATATGAGCAGCTTCCGGAGAAATGCAGGCAGTATATCGAATTTATTGAAGAGCAGATTGGATTCCCGATCACTATGGTTTCAAATGGACCGGGAAGAAATGATATTATTTATAGATAAAAGAAATACGAGGAGAGGCTGTTGTGCTTATCCCGGCATTTGCAGTATAGCGGCATGGAATGGAACTGGTGTCGCAGGAGTGAGTGATTGTGCCGGGAACGGTTCGGCAGCCTTTTTTGTTGTGGTATAAGTAATTTGAAGATCGTTTAGGTAGTGAGAACTGTGAAGAAGGGGGAACGAATGTGGAGTACACTGTCAAAAAAAATAAAGGAAACCGCATAGCAATGCGTAGTGTGGGGGTATTGTTTTTATTGATTGCAGTTGTGCGTTTTCTGATTGTTGTTACAAGTAAGGAGAGGACCAACCTGCTGCTTACACTGATTCTGTGTGCGGGAGGACTTACCTATGGACTGTACCTGTTTGTACAGACATGGAAGGCACAGGCCTATGATATTACCTATGTGTTTGGAGATCAGACAATGACCTTGAAGCTGCATCGCGGGGAGAAGAAGATTCATTATGGAGAGATCTCCGATCTGGGCTATGTGGTGCCGAATGAAAATATGGATTACAGTATTATCCAGATCTATATTGGCAAAGAACAATATATTCTGCCGTTTATGGGGAAAAGTGAGGCAGGCAAAGCATTGTATGGTATGCTTCAGTTGAAAAGAGAAGAGGCATTGGAGGGGTAACAGGTTAAGTGGCAGAATGAGAGGAAAGGGAATCAGATATGAAGGAAAAGATATTGGAGTTGTTGACGGAGTGTTCAGATTATGTGTCCGGTCAGGATATTTGTAACCGGTTAGGTGTGTCGCGGACTGCGGTCTGGAAGAATATCAATATCCTGAAGGAAGAAGGATATCAGATTGATTCGGTGAATAATAAGGGATACAAGCTGTTGGCGGAGCCGGATCGGATCGATGCACCCCGGATACAGAGATATCTGCACACCCGGTGGCTTGGAAATTCTATTTGTTATGAGAGAGAGATGGATTCGACGAATACACAGGCAAAGAGACTGGGAGAGAATGATGCGGTCAATGGTACGGTGGTAGTGACAGAACGTCAGACTGCGGGAAGAGGAAGAAGAGGCAAAACATGGGTGTCTCCTGTCGGAAACTGTTATATTTCACTTCTGTTACGCCCGGAGATTCTGATAAACAGAGCATCTGTTATTACACTTGTATCGGCTATGGCATTGGCAAAAGCAATCAAACAGGTGACTTCTCTGGACACGATGATCAAATGGCCTAATGATGTGATCGCAAATGGGAAGAAATTATGCGGAATTCTAACGGAAAGCAGTACCGATCTGGAATATATCAACTATGTGGTGGTGGGAATTGGAATCAACACGAATCAGACGGAGTTTCCGGAAGAAATCAGAGAAATGGCATCCTCCATTCGGCTGGAGACTGGTGCTAAAACCAATCGGGCTGAGTTGTTGGGAAGCTTTTTAAATACATTTGAACAATATTATGAAACTTTCTTAAAAACAGAAGATTTAAGTGAACTTTCAGAAGAGTATAACAGATTATTGATCAATCGGGGAAAGGAGGTAAAGATTATTGAGCAGGAACAGGAACGCATATTAAGAGCGGTTGGAATTGATCAGAAAGGCGGTTTGATCGTGGAAAATGAAAGGGGAGTGCAGGAAACCATTATATCGGGAGAGGTTTCGGTGAGAGGACTTTATGGGTATGTCTAAAATAGCATGAACAACTGCACAATATAATATATATATTATTAGAATGAATGGTGTCATAACACAGGATACTTAATTTTATTAAGAAGATGAACGTGCTGATGGGTGAATAAAGAATAGATGGTCTAATTTTGTTAAGCAAAGAAAAGAAAATACCTTACAAAATTTATTTGAAAAGGGAATATCTTGCATAAATTAAGCGACTTCTGTATAATACTTATCAGACAAAGGCGTCTAGGGTAAAGAACATGTGTCTTTTCGTATGTTCTTTTTTTGCTTAATTATATTAAGTATCGGCGCTTTGGACATATCAAATTTAAGGAGGATAAAAGAATGTCATATGTTGATGAGGTGCTTGCACAGGTAAAGACGAAGAATGCAAACGAGCCGGAGTTTTTGCAGGCTGTTGAGGAGGTACTGAATTCCTTAAGACCGGTCATTGATGCAAACGAGGAAAAGTACAGAAGAGAGGCTGTTTTAGAGAGAATTACAGAACCGGACAGACAGTTTATGTTCAGAGTACCGTGGGTAGATGAT
The DNA here is from genome assembly GCA_017479085.1 of Lachnospiraceae bacterium. Classification (GTDB taxonomy): domain Bacteria; phylum Bacillota; class Clostridia; order Lachnospirales; family Lachnospiraceae; genus CAG-590. The sequence goes on from JAFVCQ010000090.1 coordinate 3,063, forward strand.
AACGGACAGGTTCAGGTAAACAGAGGATTCCGCGTGCAATTCAACAATGCAATTGGACCATACAAGGGAGGATTGAGACTTCACCCGTCTGTGAATCTGGGAATCATCAAGTTCTTAGGCTTTGAGCAGATCTTCAAGAACTCTCTGACAAGCTTACCGATCGGTGGCGGCAAGGGTGGTTCCGATTTTGATCCGAAGGGCAAATCAGACAGAGAGATTATGGCATTCTGTCAGAGCTTTATGACAGAGCTTTGCAAATACATTGGTGCAGATACAGACGTGCCGGCCGGTGATATTGGAACTGGTGCCAGAGAGATCGGATTTATGTTTGGTCAGTATAAGAAGATCCGCAGCGTCTATGAGGGTGTGTTAACCGGTAAGGGATTATCCTATGGTGGTTCTCTGGCAAGAACAGAGGCGACCGGATATGGTCTGTTATACCTGACAAGAGAGATGTTAAAGAGCAATAACAAGGATATTGCAGGTAAGACAGTTGTTGTTTCCGGTGCCGGTAATGTGGCAATTTATGCAATCCAGAAGGCACAGCAGATGGGTGCTAAGCCGGTAACCTGCTCCGATTCTACCGGTTGGATTTATGATCCGGAGGGAATTGATGTTGCATTGTTGAAGGAGATCAAGGAGGTCAAGAGAGCACGCCTGACGGAATATGCTGCGGCCAGATCAAGTGCAGAGTACCATGAGGGACGCGGTGTATGGAGCATCAAGTGTGATATCGCACTCCCGTGTGCAACTCAGAACGAGCTGGATCTGGAGGATGCAAAACAGTTAGTTGCAAATGGATGCTTTGCTGTGGCAGAGGGAGCTAACATGCCTACCACATTAGAGGCTACCAAGTATTTGCAGGAGAATGGAGTGCTGTTTGCTCCGGGTAAGGCTGCGAATGCAGGTGGAGTTGCAACCTCCGCATTAGAGATGTCACAGAACTCAGAGAGACTTTCATGGACCTTCGAGGAGGTTGATTCGAAGTTGGAGAGTATCATGATTAATATCTTCCATAATCTGGATGATGCCGCTAAGCGTTACAATGTGGCTGGCGATTATGTAGCTGGTGCGAACATAGCCGGTTTTGAGAAGGTTGTAGATGCAATGCTTGCACAGGGTGTCTGCTA
>JAFVCQ010000091.1 GCA_017479085.1 Lachnospiraceae bacterium
AATCATGTGGACATTGGCAACCTATCAGGGAATTCCGTGGACAGCAGTGATTGTAGGTGTGGTTTTGATGATCTATAATTACATGCTGAATAAGACGAAGTTAGGGCGCGCCATTTACGGAATTGGTGGCAATGCACAGGCAGCTGAATTATCCGGTATCAATGTACAGCGTGTCACCCTGTTTGCATTCTGTTCGGTCAGCCTGATGGCAGCATTGGGAGGTGTGTTATATACCTCCAGATTACAATCTGCGACCCCGACTGCAGGTGTTGGTTTCGAGATGGATGCGATTGCCTCCTCCTATATCGGTGGTGTGGCAGTCAGCGGCGGTGTCGGACGTGTTACCAATACGATCATTGGCGCATTGGTGATCATGTCACTGACCAATGGTATGAACCTGATGGGATTAGACATCTCGTACCAGTATATGATCAAAGGTCTGATCTTCATCATTGCAGTTGCATTTGATGTCAGAACCCGTAAGAAATGATGCTCGGCTAGTGAGACGTCACACTAGTGTGCTTTATGTAGGAAACCGGTGGAGAGAAGCTTCTCCATCGGTTTTTTGGTGTGTGTAATTTTTATAAGGTTATGTGTTGCAATCTAAGAGGGAATAGGCTACAATACAAGGAGCATGCGAGGAGGGAGCGGGATGGACAAGACAATCTTATGTGCATCCTCGAAGTACGAGGAAAAATATTATCTGAATCCGGCATTTGACGGACTGCCGGATGCTGTGAAGGATGAACTGCAGGCCATGTGTGTGTTGTTTACAGAGGATATTGGCGGGATACTTACGATGGAGTTTGATGAGGAGGCAGGTCTTCAGTTTGTGACGATGTCGGACAAGGGAGATTTGTTATATGATGAGATCGGAAGCGTGCTCAAGGTCAAGCAGCTCCGGCAGACAAAGCGCGAACTGCTAGAGAGTTTAGAGCTCTATTACAGGGTATTTCTTTTGGGAGAAGAGATGGATTTGGAAGAGGAGGATTGCCAAAGCAATCGTGCCGATTCACGATCATAGGAAGGATAAGGACATGTTATTAGCGATCGATATTGGCAATACCAACATAACCATTGGTCTGTTTCGTGGAAATGAGATAGAAGGAACCTTTCGTATGACGACGAAGATTCCCAGAACATCGGACGAGTATGGGATCTTTTTTAACAATCTGCTGCACAGTAAGGGCTTTCATAAGGATGAGGTGGATGCGGCTATCCTTGCCTCGGTTGTGCCGGATGTGAATCACCATATTATCAATGGCTTGATCAAATATTTTGGTGTGACTCCGATTCTGGTAGGGCCGGGAATTAAGACAGGGATCAAGATTGCAATCCCGAATCCCAAAGAGGTGGGTGCGGATCGAATCGTAGATGCGGTAGCTGCATATGAGATCTACGGTGGACCGGTTCTGGTCATTGATTATGGAACTGCCACGACTCATGATCTGGTGTTGGAGGATGCCACATTAGTGGGGGGGGTTACCTCGCCGGGAATACGGATTGCAGCGCACGCATTATGGCAGGATGCGGCAAAGCTTCCAAAGATTGAGATCAAGAAGCCGGACAGTGTTCTGGGAAAGGATACGATCTCTTCCATGCAGTCCGGACTTGTCTATGGACATATTGGACAGACGGAGTATATTATCCGGAAGATACAGGAGGAGGCAGGACTTGCGCATATGACGGTGGTTGCGACGGGAGGACTTGGCAAGATCATCTTTGATGAGACGGACAGCATTGAATACTATGATCCGAACCTGACTTTGAAGGGATTGAATTTTCTGTATCATAAGCAGGGCTGATCGTTTGGGCTGAGACGCACATCGCATGGCGGGGATGTATTTTGTAGATGTGTATGCGAAAGGGATTGAGGGCAGCAATATGATCGAGTGGACTGACAAACTGATATTAGCTCCAATGGCAGGTGTAACCGACCTGCCTTTTCGTGTACTTTGCAAGGAACAGGGGTGTGACATCCTGTATACGGAGATGGTGAGTGCGAAAGCAATCTATTATAAGAACCGGAATACAGCCCCCCTGATGGAGTATACACAACAGGAGCATCCGATCGGAATACAGTTATTTGGATCGGATCCGCAGATTATGGGTGACATGGCCGCACGGGTGCAGGATAGAGGATATGTTTTTATCGATATCAATATGGGCTGTACGGTGCAGAAGAACGTGAATAACAACGAGGGTTCCGCCCTGATGAAGCAGCCGGAGCTGGTGGGACGGATTGTGGAGACGGTGGTGAGGGTTGTCCATGTGCCCGTCACAGTCAAGATACGCAAGGGCTTTGATCCCGAGCATGTCAATGCAGTGGAGATTGCGAAGGTGGTGGAAAACAGCGGTGGATCAGCCATTGCAGTACACGGCAGGCTGCGCAGTGAATATTATTCGGGACATGCTGATTGGGATATCATAAGGCAGGTGAAGGAGGCGGTGTCCATACCGGTGATTGGAAATGGCGATCTGATCACCCCACAGGATATCCTGCGGATGAAAGCGGAGACAAACTGTGATGCGTTCATGATCGGACGGGGAGCCAGGGGCAATCCATTTCTCTTTTCCCAGATGAAGACCTATTTGGAACAGGGCCTTCTTCCGGAGAAACCCCGTCTTGCGGATGTGGTGCAGGTCATACTCCGTCATGCCAATAAAATGGTCGAGCATAAGGGCGAGTATATCGGAATCCGCGAGATGCGCAAACATGTGGCATGGTATACCACCGGTTATCCCAATTCGTCCAAGCTTCGGGAGGAGGTCAACCATGTGGAAAGCATGGAGGAATTAGTGGCATTGCTTCAGCGGTGGGCGGAATTGTAGCGGGAGTCAGGGATATCCTTCTCGTAACAGACAGACATCAGGAACAGTCCCTGCGCAGGAGCGGTATGTCCGGCCAGCGCCCGGTCGCAGCCATCCAGTATTGCGGGAATCTCGTCCGGTGAACGGACACCCAGCCCAATCTCGATCAGCGTTCCGGACAGGATTCGAACCATGTTGTACAAAAAGCCATTGCCGGTAAAGGTAAAGAGCAACAGTTCGTGTTCGGTATCTTCCTCAATGCGGATATCATAGATGGTGCGGACACTGGATTTTTTCAATCGTTTGTTGCTACAGAAGCTTTTGAAGTCGTGTGTGCCGGTCAGGAGTGTGGCTCCTTTTTGAATGGAAACGATATCCAGTGGAGCAGCAATGTGATGTGTTGTGTTTCGCAGAAACAGATTCCCGTAAGGGGAGCGGTCAATCCGGTACTGGTAGGTCTTTGCCGTTGCATTCAGGCGGGCATGAAATCGTTCCGGACAGCTCTCTATGGACAGGATACGGATGTCTTTGGGAAGATGTCCGTTTAGTTCGGTTAGGAACGCTTCCTCTGAGGATGCCGCCAATAACTCTGTCCCGCTGTGAAAATGAAATACCTGTCCCAATGCATGGACACCCGCATCTGTCCGGCCGGAGCCGGTGATCTCGATGGGTTCCTCAAGCATTTTTGACAGAATCTCCTCCAACTTCGCCTGTATGGTATGACTGGTGTTCCCCTGTCGCTGCCAGCCATTGTAGTGGGTTCCCTCATATGCGGTAATGCATTTGTAAGCGTTCATGTCTCCGGTTTCCTTTCTTTGATTCATACGGTCAGTGTGATGCTATTGATATTGTAACAGACAAGAGGAATGGACGCAATCACCAATATGATTCATGAAGCGTGAGAGGGTGGAATAGAATGTAATAACAGAAAATAATGGACAGAAGCATGCATGTAAAACGTGTAGACTATGTATTTTTTACCAGTGGGGAGGGAACGCGCGATCAGATCGTGCTGTCGGAAAAGCGAATTGCAGATATGCAAGCTCTCCATATAACATGCAGGATGAAAAAACGGAGAAAAGATCAGAAGCGCTGGATTCTTCCGAAGCAACAGAAGAAAAAGATGCTGACAGGGTTACGCCATGTATTGCGACATTATGACCTGTCGGACAGTGTGATCGGCGCAGACCGCCGGATGGCGCATGACCTGCAATTGGAGGAGCTCTTATTGCAGGCGAGAAAGCTGGAACTTTTACAAAACAGAGAGCGGATTCTCAGACAGGTGGGTACTGGGGAGCAGACGGTTTCAAAAGCCCACCGTCATATGCTGTTGGTGCTGGATAGTGAAAAATGGAATCGAAAGGAGCTGTATACCATTCTGCTCACGGCGAAGGATCTGTACGAGGAGATCAGCCTGCTCTGTGAAAAGGATAGTAACAGTATTCGTTCTCTGGCCACAGAACTCTATGAGGAATGTGGTTTGGTGCTGCATATCCGGACAGGAGGGGAGGAAGGAATCCGGGCAGATTTTGTTTTGTTTTTGTTGAGAGACTGGCAATTGGAGCAGTGGAATATGGTGGAATTTGGCACCGCCTATACCGTAGTGGATGTGGAGGCAGGGCCGGAAATCCGAAGATGCAGGGAGCGGCTCATGGAACATGGTATAAAACGGGAGGGGCGACATAGGATTTATGCCGGTCTGGTATATGAACAGAAGGGAAAACAACTGCCGTACCAGTTTGGAGCCAATCTTGCATGGCAGAAGCCGTCGCTTTATGAAGAATTTGAGATTTCTATCGTTGCTATTTACCGCATGGAATGGTAAAATAGAGATAGAAGAGAGTAGTACTTAGAAATGGCAATGTCTTAGGTTGTATGCTGCCGGATATGGTATATGTTTCCCGCCAAATCTTTAACGGAATGACATTGTCAGGAATGGGGGTTATAATAGTGATCTATGTGAAATCAGACGATTTAAGAGTGGGGATGCGGCTTGCGAGACCGATTTATAATAAGCGTGGAATTTTGCTGTATAATCGGAATGACAAGATTACGAAGCAGGGGATTGAGAGTGTGAAGAATTTTGGGTTGATCGGTCTCTATATTCTCGAACCGGCGGAGCCGCTGCCTCCGATGACACAGGAGGAGATGGAATTTGAGCGGTTTCAGACGATGGCGGTATTCACGATTCGGGAGGATCTGGATGCGATTATGGATGGAGAAGCACCGGTCAATTTGATGAAGCAGACGGATGAGCTGGTTCGCAGATTTGGCAATCTGTATCACAAGATACATTTTAACCAGAATCTGCGGAGTCAGGAGGATTATGTGTACAAGCATGTTCTGAATGTTGCAATCTTAGCGGCCCTGATCTCCCACCGGGCAGGCTTTGGTGTGGTGGAACAGGCAGAGGTGGTTGTGGCGGCGCTGCTGCATGATCTCGGTAAGCTGTCGCTGCCGTTGTCATTGAGAGGCAAGATGGAGAATCTCACGGGTGAGGAGAGGGATACGGTTGCAAAGTCGGTGGTTGGTGGTATCGACCGGATATCCAATTCGTTTAAGATGCCGTCCGGCGTGAAGAGCACACTGGTACAGCTTTGTCAGCTCCAGTATCTTCCGGAGAAGCCGCCGGAGAGTATTTCGAATGCCGTGAAGGTGCTGATGGTTGCCAATGCATATGATGAGTATACCGCAATGCAGTTGGATGTGGATCCACATACCGAGGTGGAGGCGGTTCGAATGCTGCAAAGCCATCCGGATCAGTATGACCCGGAGATGGTCGCACACCTGCTCAACAGTATCAAGATTCTGTATCCGGGTGTCTGTATCGAACTGACCAACTTTGAGAAGGGACTTGTTCTGGCAGAGAACGATCGTGATATTTTAAGACCGGTGGTCTTGGGTTTTGAACATAATCAGGTCTACGATCTGGATATCGCCAGCACCTACAAGAAGATTCAGATCAAGAATATTATGAAGACGATGGACAACCGTATTAAGGTAGATCCGGAGCGGTTAAAAGAGTATATGTAGACTTGTTGTTCCGGAACGTAGATGGAATTGAAAAGTCTGGCAAAGCTGGAGCGTTTGAGGACGGGCACCCGATGAGGGTGCTTTTCTTTTGTTTTTCTACTTTGATTGTGCATCGCAATCCCATGATCCCTTCTTACAAAAATTTCAAAGTTGCTAAAAAAGACAAAAAAGTTGCTATTTTAAACAATTGCCCCATAAGGCTATATTTTTTTGATACAATATCTGAGAAAGCTGGATGTCATCAATTATGAAAAACTTGGAAGATAAGAGGTTTGCAAATGAGGATTGCATTGATTGGAATGTCATTAGAGGAGTTGCAGCAGCACAGAAGGAGAATGGAAACGTATTATTCCCGTATGGGAGAGCCGGTGGAGATTCAATGCTATGAGGATGCAGGGAAGCTTCAGGAGACCATGTTTCAATTCCATATCATATTGCTGCGGGAAACCGGAATCAGCGAGTTTGAACAATGGCTGGAGAGGGAACAGAGAAAGCGGATCTGTCTTGTGACCCGAAAGGAGATTGTGACCTGTCCGGTTGAGGATGTCTGTTATATACGGGCAGAGCTGAGCACGATCCATCTGCATAGGCGAAACGGAACGGTTACACTGCCACTTTCGATTTCGGAGGCTGAACAACAACTGGAAGCTTATGGATTTATACGAATTCATAAGAGCTATCTGGTGAACAGTATGCATATCTTTAGTCTGACACGCAGTGCTGTCACACTCGAGGATGGAACGGAACTGCCGGTGAGTAAATACAGGATTCAGGAGGTGAGGGAGCAGTACAGGGTTAATGGTAATGGAAGTGGGTTGTAACAAGTTGGTAAGTAGTTAAGAAGAAATAGGGAGGATTAGTTAGGATGATTAAGAAGAATTTTGATAAGATTGTAATAGTTTGGATGTGCATACTTACGATTATTTTTATGGAAAAGGCTTCTATCAATAGGGTATATGCAGCAGCCCCAAATGGGATTGCAGGAAATGGATTAGCAGGTATTTCAATAGATGTGAATGCTGCTCCATATACAGAGTATGCCAATATCCCTCAATGGGGACAATATGCATACGGACCTGCTGGATGCGCATGGTTTGCCTCTGCTCGTGTAAAGCAGTTAACAGGCAAGGGAGATACGATATATTCTGGGGCTTCCTGGTATAATTCTGCATATGCCAAATTTCAATTTTCTCGTGGCAGTACATTAAAGGCACCAGCTATTGCATGTTATTCAGGTCATGTTGCAATCGTAGAAAAAATAGTTGGAGATACAGTGTACATCAGTGAGGGAGGGATGTCCGGATACGGAGCAAGTGCATCAACCGGATATACTGTGATTCGTGCGGTTAATAAAACAGAAATGTGGCATGCAGGTGCTGAATCATCCAATACATTATTGGGGTATGTATATTTGGGTGATATTCCAGATCCAATTTCAGAGTGGACTACATCCGTATCTGACATTACAACAACGAATGCAAAGGTTTCGGCAAAATATACTGCCTCATCGTCTGTTCAATTTCAATGGGCAGGATGTAATTTTTTTGATATGGGTGGAAATTTGATTGCACAGGCTGGAGAAACAACAAATGTGAGCGGGACATATATTAATATATGGTATGACATTACGGGTGAAACACATAATAATATTATTTTGTCACAAGGAACTACATATCAATATCAGTTTTATGTTACCTACAATGGAGTAGACCACTTTAGTCCAATGTATACATTTACAACCGAAAAATCTTCTGACATTACAATTCCAGATCCGGTAATACCAGATGAAACTTCAAGGTGGACTACATCTGTATCTGATATTACAACAACGAATGCAAAGGTTTCGGCAAAATATACTGGCTCATCGTCTGTTCAATTTCAATGGGTAGGATGTAATTTTTTTGATATGAGTGGAAATTTGATTGCACAGGCTGGAGAAACAAC
>JAFVCQ010000092.1 GCA_017479085.1 Lachnospiraceae bacterium
CCAAAAAAGGAGCTTGCAAGATATCCTATGCTGACAAAAAAACAGATCATCGTGCCGGGACTCATATCTTTGCTGCTTCTAAATACCCGCCACAAGACCACAGCACATGCCGCAATATACAGCACCATAACAGGCAGACCAAAAAATGCCGCATATTGAAGAAATTCATTGTGCGGAGTACCGATCTGATATAGCGAGAGCAGCCCCTCCACACCAAATCCAAGTAGAGGATGCTCCGGCAGGTGTTGAACTGTGCCCTTCCAGAGTCTCCATCTGGAAGAGCCTGCTGAGTCCGCTTCGAGCGGATTCTCAACAATCTCACCGATATCATCCGACAAAACCAACAGACTTGACACAATCGTGTCATACCGAAAGCTCATGATGACAGTGATCAGCAAAAATACCGCCAGAATGATCACTGCATTCACACGGTTCTGTCTATCCATGACCATGCAATAGATCAAAAACAGAATCAGTACAAACAGCACCGCCAGATATGCACCAAGGGTGTTATTGATGATCAATACCATTGTAGCAGTTATGCCGGATATTGCCGATACCATCCTAAGCACTTTTCGCTTCTCGTACACAAACAGCAGTGCAGAGGTGAGAAGCGTGATGACAAGATAATACCCATAGTGATTGGAATTGAAAAATACTGTTGTCACCCCTCCCGTGCTGAGTCCCTGCGCTTCAAAATATACAATATGGGTACCCCATTCATTTACCAGTGCGAGAATATGTAAAGGCAGGGCTGACCCTATCAGCAGGTATAAGAGGATATTTCTCGCCTTCTCACTGAAAACCAGCATTCCACAGAAAAAATACGCAAGCGGATATGTGATAAAAGAAAAGATACTTTCATGCATATACCAATGACCGGTCATATCCCAATCGTTCGTTCCTCTTATGACCGTCCCCACCAGAATGCCAGTTGCAAACAACACAAAGAAAAAGAACGGAAGCAATCTGCGAATCATATCCTTTGACAAAACTCTGCTCCCCGCCGGCTCGTATCTCCTGTTCAGATGCCTGTAAACCGCACAGCACGCAATTCCGATATACAGAATAATTGCCGCAAAGATAACGATACGGTTTGTGGTATCTATGGCACTCTCATAGCGCATGAGGTCAGGGTATTGATGCCGTGAGATCTTTGACCTTCCTACAAATCTTACAACAAGCTGTATCAGCGGGGAAAAAAAGAATATATTCAGCGCCAGCAAAATAAGGATATTCATGGCAACAGGCAAAGCCTTCCATATATCCCCTGATTTTCCGATCGAATCAGGGGATGCTTTTTCTTTCATAGACTCCATCATAAATTGTATTCCTCCAAATTATTAATGATTGTTTTTAAAAAATGTTATATGTACATCTGCCGAATCCCATGCAGTATCTCCTCATATGGTCTGTTCTTGCCAAACAGAAGTGTTGTCCCAAGGACAAATCCCTTTACCCCTTTCGGTGCAAACGCCCGTATCTTGTCCTCTCCGCAGGCACCATCCCAATAAATCTCTACCCCCATCTCTTTGCGGAGGGAAAGCAGCTTGTCAATCTTAGAGCCCACATAAGGCAGATACATCTGTGCCGCATTGCCCGGGTTCACAGACATGACCAGAACCTTCTTAACGATCCGGAGCATCTCGTATACGGTCTCCACACTGGTTCCCGGATTAATGGCGATCCCGGGGATCAGTCCCGCATCAATTATCTTCTGCAGCGTTGTAGACGGATGATACTCCGCTTCCGGATGAATATAGATCGTGTCGCCCGCATGAAGGTTCTGTATAAAAAGTCCGATATTGTTATTCGGATGCTCGATCATCAAATGTACATCCAAAGGCTTTCGGGTTGCGGCACGTATAAACCGCAGGTCATTCAAAGACATTGCAAAATTCGGTACATACCGTCCATCCATGATATCAATGTGAAAGGAATCAATACCGGCCGCTTCCAGCTCTGACACTTCCCTTTTCAGATTACCAAAATCTGCGCACATCATGGATGCCGTCAATTCTATTTCCATTCCTATTCTCCTCCATTTTCAGGCTGTCCGATCCCCTATATCGCAACAGCGTTAAGAACCTGTTTCCCAGTAACCTTCCGAAGCACAAGCCGATGCCTCCGGCAATCAGTTTCATTCGCGAGTATAAAAGTCCACTGCATAATCTGCGAGCATGACCGGTTTCTTTTCATGTGTAAACAGCAGTACCAGCGGCGACGGACTGCCATAGTACGCATCATGGTCCGCAACCACAGAGACAAATCCCGTCTTCTGTAATTCACATCGTCGATACCAGGATTTGTCTTCATATGTATGAAGCAGCTCTATTATCTCTTCCGTCAATCGACTGTCTGTCCTCCTCCACTCGCTCATATCTGCCGGATAGAAACCTACCGTCACATGAATCGAATCCCCGTTTTCTTTGAACAGCTCTAACCGCTCCCGGATACATTTCACAACCTCTGTCTTATATTCGGATAATTCATTCAATCCTATGCAATACAACATTTTCTTTTTTGCCGTATCGTCGGTTCCATGCTCCCTGTAAGCCCTGACCGGCAGCTCCAGCGGCTTGATCTTATCCTCCCAGAGCGCTCTGGTTGCCTCTCCTGCAAATTCCGTAAGCTTCTCCACATACCGCTGCTGCATATTCTCCGACTGCACGATAACCTTGTCTGCGTAAATGACTCCCGGTGCGGTCACATAATGCTTCATGTTATACAGATCATTGTGATCCTTTTCTCCAAACTCATCAACCTCAAACGGTGGGATATAGATCAGCTTGTCCGTATAATTTCGCAGATTCCCGGCATAGTACTGTGGCGGAATCGTCAGGCATGGATTCTCTCCGTCATATGGATTCTGAATATAGATCCGCTCCGGCTGGTGAAGCTGCACATTGTACTCTGTCCATGAGGTAAGCGGTACACTCTCCGGATATTCATCCGCCCGTATTGCCGCCTCGATCGCCTCTCCATCTGCCGTCACCCTTCCCAGCGCATCCTTAAATAACATCGGAAGCGGAACCACATAGATATCACACTCATCATCCGAAACAGCAGCCTCATACAAACCTGTAAATCCCTTCCACTCCCAGGGACCGATAGCAAGAAACAGAATCTCTCCCCTGTCCACGATCTGCTCCTGTATCCTTTCCCGCATGCCCTGAAAGGCACTCTGTAATTGTGTGATCTGCTGCGACAAATCCGGCATGGTGTTCCCCCCGGCGGCCACATCCGCAGTCTGCCCCGTGAGAACCAGAAAGATCTCATACAGGGCATCACAATATGCCTGAATCCCCGCAACCACCAACTGACAGCTCTTCCGTTCGGTTCCCTTTACCTCTTCCACAAGGGTGCCCAGATCGACCGCCAATTGCTGACATTCCGGTAATAAGGACAATACCTCTTCATATTCGGAGTCCTTTGCCAGACGGATCAGTTGACCGGTCATCTCATGTAACTGCCCTATACATTCGGCTGCAATGCTTTTAAGAGAATCTCCTGCATTGCGATTCGGGTCACGCTTCTTCACCATATCCGGATCGAACGAGAATTCCGGCAGTTTAAAATCCGCCACTGCCTGAAGGTTCTCTCTCTGTCCCTCAAAAAACGGATACTCATGTCCATTCCACTCCTTATATACCTCCAGATAATTGCCATAACGGCTCTGCAACACCTTGTTGTAACAGGCCGGAACCGGTATCGTCGTATTCTCGAACGGCAGCCGCACGATCTTTTCATAATACTCCTTGGGAAGTCCTTTTCCGCCCTTCAAGATCCACGGAAAAATCTGGCCTACCGAATCTGCCTCCTTCTTCGGCACACGAGCCATCTGCTGCTCGGCAAGCTGATAGATCGCGATTCCCAGTGACCGGGCCTCAGCTTCCGGATCCAGCCTGACATGATATCTATGTTCGATTGCAGCAAACTCCCTCTCTATGGTGTCCTTTTGCAGATTCCCTTCTACGATCCCATCTGCAACAGCAAGCAGTCTCTTTATTTCCTCGCTGCGCTCCCGCTCTTTTTCTTCATCCTGATACAGATAATCCTGAAGAAAAATATCGACTCCGGACATATACGGAAAGTTATGGTATTGTTCCAGATGCGCCTGATCAAAGCAGATCTGGCTCTGATTCACAACTCTGGACAGAAACAACCAGTGATCTTCCTTGCGTTCATAATCATGAATCGTATATTCCCCGGGAAGCTCGGCATCTGCCACCGAACGGAATCTCACATAATCATCCCGTTTCATACAGATATCCAGATCGTCATCCCATGGAATAAATCCGCCATGCCGTACCGCTCCTAAGATACTTCCCCAATCCGCAAAATAAGCAATGTTATATTTTTCACAGATCCGGTCAATTTCCGAAAGAACTGTCAGGCTCGCCGCCCATGCCTGCTTGATCGCTGTCGGAATATAAAACCCGTTCCTTACCTCATCTCTAAAAAAATCTACTGAAAAATCCATTTTCAACCCCAAACTTCCATTATTATCAAACTTCTATACACGTATATCTTCTCTCTGGTTCCATCTTCACCACTTTATCTGTTTGTTTTTGTCAATTATCCACTCACATCCAGCTTATCTTCGGATGAGTTACTTATGCGATATAATGCATATATTTTTCTCTCAGATCATCGCGAATCTTCAGCAATTCCCGAAATCGTAACATCAACATGCGCAACAAACTCCCAAATAGCAATCAAATCAATTCTATCCCCATACTCATAACTTATGCAGTCAAACCTGAGCAGTTACTTCAGTTCCACCACCGAATTTCCTTGCATCTGCTCACATTGTCACATCATAATCTGCGATCATCACCGGCTTCATCATTGACGCATTCAGCTCAAATATCATCTTCCCACCTTGTTCTCTCATATTCTCATAAGACCATTCTAACAAAAAAAGAAATTGGTGTCTATCTTTTTGTGTCCAATCGGACACTTTTCATTGAAAAAAGGGCTGGTTTCTGATATGATTTTTCTGTAAATAAATAAAGGAAGGCAAAAACATATCCATGACCAACCACACGCAATACGATAAGATATCCCCTGCACCTATGTGTATCGCCATCCTGCTTGCCGGCGGAACCGGAAGCAGAGTCGGAACTGAAATACCGAAGCAATATCAATTGGTAAATGGAAGACCACTGATTGCGTATTCCATAGATACACTGGCTGTCCACCCTCTCATTTCCGGGCTGTGGATCGTGGCAGAGGAAGACTATGAACCAATTCTTTATAAAATTACATCCGCATACCCAGGCCGCCTTATGGGATTTTCCAGGCCGGGTAAGACCAGACAGTTGTCCATTCGGAATGCGGTCTTTGATCTATGCTCTCACTGCAAGGATGATGACCGGATCCTGATCCATGACAGTGCCAGACCCTGTGTGACACCGGAGCTGATCACACAATGTATCGAAGCACTCGGACAACATGACGGAGTAATGCCGGTTCTTCCCGTAACCGATACGGTATATCTCAGCGAGGATGGCAGCACCATAAGTTCTCTGCTTGACAGAAACCACTTATATGCCGGACAGGCACCCGAACTCTTCCGGCTTAAGGCATATGCGGATGCAATGAGACAACTCAGTGAGGAAGATCTTCTAGCCATACACGGTTCCACGGAACCGGCTGTTATGGCAGGGTTAGATATTGCACTGATCCCGGGGGATATCGGGAACTATAAAATTACAACACCGGAGGATCTGGAGCGGTTCCGCTCCATGGCGGATCGGCAAATAAATTCGTTTGCAAATATAAATGAAAGAAAGAAGGCACACCAATGAACGCATGGATATTACATGATATCAATGATATTCAACTGGAAGATGTACCGATACCGGAGATAAAAGAAAATCAGGTGCTGCTGAAAGTGAAGGCGGCGGGGATCTGCGGATCGGATATCCCAAGAATTTATAAAACCGGA
>JAFVCQ010000093.1 GCA_017479085.1 Lachnospiraceae bacterium
ATAATCCGGCCATGAAACAGAGTCTCCTCTGCTCATGGCCGATGGCATATATTATTTGACGCAAGCAATTCTGTCAACATTAAGCATCTGCAATTCTCACTTCCTTAATTGGTGCCAGAAAAGTATAGGGGTCAAAATAAAGATTCTGATGGATTGGGATTAAATCGATGTATTCCTCTTCCTCGGCAGGAAGATTATCATACTTTGCTGTTGTAACAAGATATCCATTATCCCACTCTTTAATCGCAGTATAGCGCAGCAGGTGAGAAGACGTCCGAAATCGAATGTTATGGTCCCTGTAAGCAAAACTCGTGAAATTACCATTATTGCTTAAAAAAGCCGTGGTTTCCATCGTGGCACCCCCTTTAGTTTTAGTATACCGTCGTTTGTTTTTAATTGTCAATGAAATAATATTACGTAAAGCCATCGGATGATACTCTTACATTCTGATAGGTGCAGTCCAATTCAATGCGCGCGGCCGAATTTCCTGCTCTGCGGTAATGTAAACCTGCTGCATAAACAATAGTCTTCTGTGTCCCGTTCTCAGTTCCTCGGAATGACGAGTTCCTTTATCATATTACTACGCCAAGCAGAGCCGCAAAGCCCGTATACTGACGAAATAGAGTATCCATCCATACCATCCGGCAAAGCAGACCGAATATACCGAACAGGCAGTTCCACATCCTTTTCCAGTTGGATTTCAAGCAGACTGCCTCCCCCATTCCATGGATCATATAATCCAGTCTCTGCTCGTTTGCTGATTATGATCATTCCGCAATCGGGACTCTTTCTCGCGTCATAAAAATGTCCGTCCCGCTCTTTTGTTGCGATCAGTTCATTGAGAGCAATCAGATCCCGAAGCGACATGCGAACCAGGAAAACCAGACAGTTCATGTGGGTAGAAACATTGGCTACTTCCGTGCATACCGATTCCAGAAATCCCTTTGGATTGGCTGTATCACCTGTCCGCAGCGCTTTCTGAAGCTGTGCCTTTGAATATCCCTGGGTCGATGCCAGCCATACAAGGCTTGCTTCGTCCCTGATCTCCGTCTCAGGATCGCTCAAATAAGCCGGGAACACATGGTTACAGACATAGTCATAATTGCCATCCCCGCTGTCTACAAAGATGTTGACATATACCTCTTGATCAAGATAGTGTTTTTCCGGAAGCCCCATTACAACAAGCTCCTGATAGGCATCCATGATCTGCTGTCGCTGATCTTCGCTGCATTTCATGTGCAGCACCGTCTCTTCCAACTTCGCTGCAATTGCATTTACAATACGGTCTTCCTCTGCAAAACGCGCTTCCCGGTATGCTTCCTCCAGGATCTCAAACAATCGGTAGTCAGGATCATCGCTTGATACTATATCACTAACCTGGCGATCGGAGAGCGAGTCACGGTAATCCGCATACAGATCATATCGGTATGTGCCATCGTTTTCCTTCTGGTAACCGATATCATGTTCCAAGCAATCCGCTATGGAGGCTCGAATGACAGGTTCCAGTTCTTCTGCGCTCCATTCGGGGTATTCCCTTGGTAGCGCAGTGCCGAAAGATCTATGGTACTCCTTCGAGTCAAGAAACTCCCAGGATGCCATGGACCTTCGATATAGCAATGCACAGTCATCTTTTGAGAATTCGATCCCCTTGGGGCGATACGCAGCGCAGTAGCCGCTCTTAAACTCTGTAAACCACACGAAGGCAGAACTCCAAATTCCGCCTTTTGAGCGCACGGTTTCCTTGAACCATAAATAATCCAACATAAGGACTCCTCTCTGCAGAGCGGACCGTGCGCACTTCTCCCGCAGAGCAGGTCATCGCACGGCCCGCTCCTGCGGTAATCGTTTATCTGTTAGAAGTACTGACGTCTATGTTCTCTCCATCGGGAGTATTGCTCCATACTCATGGAGACCGGATCATCGGTGATGATGACTTCCTGCTCACCGAAGACCACCATTTGCGGTGAAGCAAGACCATCTGCGCTTGCAATCACCTTTGCTGGAACATTGGGTTTGTCTCCTGGGATTTCTATGTACTGAAGAAACAGATTGCCGTCATAATACCAGTCGGCATGAATGTATCGCTCTTCGTCATCCGTCCAGGATCGATCTATCAAATACTTTGCCATTTCCCTGCACGGGACTGTCAGCCGCACCGGCGGCTTATCAAAGTCAGAGACATCTCCAAGGATGATATCTCGACCGGTTCCATCAATTGCGCTGATTGTTCCTGTGTACTTGAATAACCGCACGATTCAAACTCCCTCCCTATATCCATGAAATACAATTCTGTGACTGTAGTCGTCCTGTTTTGCGTTGGCATAGACGAAAGCGTGAAGCTCTTTCTTTCCATCAAGCTCTTCTCGATCGCCTTCCTCTACCCAGGCGATCAGGATATCTTCCTCCCCTCTCCGGAGCCTGATTTGAATCCCTGGGTATTCCGGATCACTATAAACTGTTTCCGCAACTAATTCCCCAAAGCATGTACTGATACGAATGGTATTGTCTTGTTTTTCAAGCATTGTTCGTCCTCCTTTTCTGCATTGCCTGATATAGTTCAAGCGGGCTGCTGTACCATAACGAATTATCATTTGAAGGCATTTCCGATCTATGTTTATACGGAACATATACAACCGATAATCTTTCAGTATTACCGCTCCGATAGGCAGCCTCATAAGAGGGATATGTCTTCTGCACGCCATTCAGATCAGTCGCCACAAATGAAATATGCGCCACGGTTCCTTCGTTCATGCTGTCACCTCCATTCATAAAGCAAAAAAAGACGACCTATGGCTTGAAGCACATAAGTCGTCCATTTTCTTATTGTACTGTAATGATAACTAATGTATATTTTTATTATACAGTATAATATTCGATATGTCAACGTCCCGCTATATCTCTAAAAGGTTGTGATTTGCTACCTTATTCGTTCAGGACATTTCACCAAGGTAAATCTCCACTCTGCTTTGAATGATTTTGGCGGTCTCCTCCGGGGATTTGTCACCGGCGAAGCAAGCGGCTGCCTCCTCCTGGATCATATTGATAACGGTCATATTACGGCTCCGGAGGGCGGTACTGTCCAGAAGCATCTGTCGTGCGGTCTGGGATTCTTCCTCAGTGCAGGAGCCGTTGACCTCCAGATACCAGTCCTCCCGGTCGTTCATGGCGTCGATCCGGGTGGGCATCATGGCCGAGCTGTGGTACTGATAATCGTAGCCGAGAAGCGTTTTTAAGAACTGCCAGGCTCCCTCCTGATGGGCTCCGTAGGTGCAGATGGACAGCTCGTCATAGATTACATAGGCCATGGGGCTCCCCCCGGTGTTCGGGAAGGGC
>JAFVCQ010000094.1 GCA_017479085.1 Lachnospiraceae bacterium
CTTAGCTGCAGACGTAACGGTACTAAATTCGCAGCTTGGGCTGCTCATTAAGGACCGACGTCCGCAGATAGCCCTGCATTGTGAAACATATACCATACCCGGTAGCTGTTCACTGGCTAATTCTTAACTTAATGACATTGCCTTTATTTCATGTACTCGAGTGCCTTCTCCAGAACATAATCCTGTCCTTCATCAAACAAGGCTCTGACTGCCTCCTCATCAAACGGAATGATGAGGTCAACATCATCCCCGCTCTCCCGATCGATACCGGAGTCAATAAACACATCCCCGTTTCGATCCAGAAGAAGCTGTGCCGACAAGGACAACGTACCGCTTTCCAATTCTACGCCCTGCACTCCCTGTGCAGAGCCATTCGGCTCCGTAAATCCCATAATCGTAATATTCTCCATACCCCGCATGATCTTGGTGAAATGATCGGCAGCACTGGCACTCTGCGCATTGACCAGCATCACGATCGGCCCGTCACCCCAAAGACCTTCTCCCTGATAGGTATATTCTGTTCCAAGCAGATAGCCCCCTGTCTCCGGATCTCTTTTATAGCAGTGATTCTCCTCGTCCCACACCGGATCTGTCACATAATAATGCTCCCCCTCCGGTGCAAACAATTCTGCCAGTGCCATCACCATGTCACCCGATCCACCCCCATTGCTCCGAAGATCTATCACAAGCTTGGTCACCCCTTCTTCTCTGATTGCAAGCAGTTTCTCCCGAAGCTCTGACTGCATTGCGCTGTGATCACGGCTTTTCATCGAATCGGTGTCATACATCATTCCCTTGATTCGCAGAGCATAGGTATCCTCGTTGATCTCCTTCCATTCCAGATTGCCCGCCTGTACTCCCTGATCAATGGTGTCAACGGTCTCCTTCAGTCTTTCATAATATGCGCCAAGCTTGGGAGCTTCCACCGTACAGGAGGTTCCCTCATCATCCAGATAGGTGATCACAACCTTATCATCCCCTGTACCTGCCACAAGCAGGGCACTGTAGAATGCCTCATTGTCCTTATCCGGAAATGACATCAATGCCACCTCCAGCTCTCCGGCAATCTCCTCAATCGTCCGGCCATTCCACTGCGTGATCACGGTTCCGTTGTGAATCCCTGCATCCGCAATCACTCCTTCCGTCTGTACATTCACCGCAACCGTCCTGCCATCTGCAAGCTTCATTAGAGACAGACCATAGTCATTTCCAAAAATCTGTTCATGAGCCGCTGTTTCCGAGCTTTCATGCTTCGCCGTAAACGATACATGTCCGTCATAGAATTCCTGACAAAAGGATTCCCATGCTATGTAATTTGCCACATCATCATGTGCCCGGTTCGCGGCCTCAAATTCCGGCAGATACCTTGCATACAGCTCATCCCAATCGATTTGCTTATGCTCACCAAGCACATAATGTTCCTTCATCGCTGCAAATCCTTCTTTAAAGTCCTGCACATAATCCGTTGTCCGATAACCGGAGCTGAACAGACAGATTGGCAGAGAAAGAAGGATCAAAACAGCCGCCAGTGCGCTGACCATCCTCCGTATCTTCTGTCCTTCCCACAAAAAACCGCCAAGCAGGGAAACCGCACCCAGATAAACTCCAAGCATATGTACTTCAAATCCGGCAAATCCAGCCACCCCCAGACAGATCACAGCCGGAAGGGCATACGCAATCCGCCACTTACTATTCACTACCTTTTGTGCATATCCTGCAAGCCAGAATAAGAGAACCGCTCCCAACATTTCCAGCACGATCAAAAATATATCCATGTATTCCATTCCGTATTCTCACCTCATTTTCACTTATCTCCATCTACTCATCGCATTCTCCGTACACCAATGAATTTGTATTGGTTTCCTTTCCGACCCTCTACCGCAGATCATCCTTCTTAAAATAGCTGTTTGAGAGTACCAGAAATGCCGCTCCAAATATAAGAGAGGACAATACGGTAGCAATCGCAGAGGAGGCTGACAGATCCCCCTGATACATCACATACTCATAATCTCCAAAGCTGTAAATACCCCAAGACGAATACTGACAGAGCAGATTCACGTTCGAAACCCCAAGTATCACATTCGGCGGAAATACATCTCCCAGCATCACCATAAGATATCCAAGAACCATCGTCAGATAGGCATTCTTGGTCAGCATCGTCAGGAAGATCAATTCGCTGATAATCCGCAGTATCGGAAATGCCATCAGAACAAACCGGACCGCATACTGCCCGACTGTGATCTTATCCCCCCATCCATAGGCAGCCGACATTACCACAACCGGTGCAAGTACGAGAATCATGGTTCCAACGGTTCCAAGAACCAGTACCGGAATCGCCCTGCCCCAGAATACCTCCGACCGGAGATGTCCTGTCATAAGCTCATAATTCGCTGTCCGATCCATAAAATCCTTTCCCGTCATCTGCCCGACCAGAACCGAGACAAAAAACAAGGTCCACATGACCGACATCGAATCCATTGTTGCAATATACTCACTACCACTTACAATACGCTCATCCCCTACACCAAAAGCAAAGACCATCTGAATCAACAGAATCACGAAGAACATTGCGAGCACAAGGCGTTCTCTCTTTAATTGATAAAGCTGCGCTTTTGCTATATTCCACATATTACCAGATACACCTCCCTATCGTGTTTTCATATAATCCCTTATCTCTGGTCACTTTTCTTATAATACAGATATCCAAGCGCGAGGCAGACCGCCGACACCAGAAGAGAGACACCAATCGTTCCAAGCACCGTCTGCAGATCGACAGCCGTCTCATAAATCATCACATCCTCTCCACCTACATACCCCAGTCGTCCATGCGAAAAATCAAACAGCATACTCATATTTGTATATGCCAGTTGTAATTTCCATTCTGTATCCGTCAATTCCTCCACAAACATCACACCGATCATGGATAGCGCAAACAAGGTCCAGCCGATCACCATTGCACCATAGCAATTGCGAAGCAGGAAGGTCAGGAGCGCAAACTCGCAGACCATGCGCAGGATGGGAAAGATCATCAGCGCATAGCGGAACATGACATTTCCCATATTCATATTCACACCCCATCCATTGACTATCGTAAAAATAAAGAGCGGTAACAGACCCAATACATAGCAAAATACCACTGACCAAATTCCACTGGTTACAATCCTTCCCCAGTAGACCTCTTTCCTGCTGTGGCCGGACAGAATCTCATAGTTGATCGTCTTATCCATATAGTCCCATCCGCAGATCCTGCATGTCAGGAGCAGACATATAATGGAAAAGATCAGCAGAAGCAACTCGCTCGTCTGCAACAGATACACACTGCCTGTCAATCCATCCATATCCCCGGAGGAATCCAGAACATTCGGCACGATCAGCAATACCAGCCCACATATTGCAAGCAAAACAACCATAATATCCTTTTTCATCTGATAGTTTTGTGCTTTGATAATGTTCCACATATCACTCACCACCTACCATATCCATATAGTACTGCTCCAGATTGGCCTCATGCAGATTAAGCTCCAGCGGAATCACACCATGATCATACAGTGTCTTAGAGACCAGCCGCATATCCTCCAGTCTCTCATACAAACGAATACTGCCATCCTCCTCCACATCAAATTCCGCGACTCCGAGCTTCTCCTGTAACACCGCCACCGCCATCGTATCATTATCAGTGTGAATGTGATAATACTGTTTACAGATTTTGTGAAGCTCATCCACCGACAACGTCTGCATCAGTTCCCCGTGATGAATGAAGATGTAATCGCTGCAAAGAAGGGACAGCTCCGTCAATATGTGAGAAGAAATGATGATCGTGATATGCTCCTCACGGTTCAGTCTGAGCAGAAGCTCCCGAATCTCCACAATTCCCTCCGGATCCAGTCCGTTGATGGGTTCATCCATCACCATAACCTCCGGCTTTGCCAACAAGGCATTTGCAATTCCGAGCCTTTGCCGCATTCCAAGAGAGAAATTCTTCACCTGTTTCTTGCCGGTATCCGACAGTCCCACAATCTCCAGCACCTCGTCTACCCTTTTCTTGTCCGGTATCCCCTTCTGAATCCGCTGTTTCTCCAGATTCTCTCTGGCAGACATCTTTTCCTTCGCATAAGGTGTCTCAATCATAAAGCTCATGCGGCTTCTTGCTTGTGCAAGTCCCTTCTCTGTGCTGTCCCCATACATGAAGATTCTGCCCTCAGTCGGAAGAACCAGTCCACCGAGCATTTTCATGATCGTTGTTTTTCCTGCACCATTGGGCCCGATCAGTCCGCAGATCATGCCTTTCCGAATCTGAAAAGATGCGTTCTTTACTGCCTTTTGTTTCATGTACTGTTTTTCCAAATAACGTACATCTATGATGACTTCTTCCATGGTAACCACCCTTGTTTTATTTTCATGTTGTCATTGTAATTCCAAAAGTTAAAGAAATCCTTAAATATTTTATCTTTTTATAAAAAAAGGAACCTGATCGAATCAACCAGATTCCCTGCAGGTGGCAAAACACAGCTTCAAGACAAGCTGTCCCCCGCTCCACTGCGCTCCAACGGATGCTCCCTGTTTCTCTGCCAGCAGCTTCACAATATACAGTCCAAGCCCTGCACCGGATGCTTTCCTTGATTTGTCTGCCTGATAGCTCCGGTCAAACAGACGCTCCACTGCCAGCTCCTCCTGCATGTCTGCCTTATTAGCAAAAGCAATCTCACAATATTGTTCCGAATCCCTACACTCCGCGGAAATCCGAAATTCATCTCTTGCATACTTTAACACATTATGGAGCAGATTCCCCAGCATCCGGTCAAGCATCGCCGGGTCTGCCAGAATGTAGACGCTCTTTTCCGGAAAATGAATATCCGGTGTGAGTCCATGCTCCCGTATGACCGTCTCATGCTCCAATACAAACTGCATCAACACGTTCGTGATGGGAACTGCCTGTAATTCCACCTTCGACCGGTCACTTTCCAGCACAGACAGCTCAAAAAAATCATCTACCATATCCTTCAGGGTATCTGTTTTATCCAGACTGATCCGGAGATACTCCCTGCTCTTTTGTGTCATCTGTCCATCCTTTTCCATCATCTGCAGATTTCCCTTGATCACGGTCAGAGGGGTACGCAGATCATGTGCAATATTAGAAATCGACTGCTTCATCTGCTGCTCTGAATGTTCATACTGAAGCTTGAGCTGCTTCTGATAGTCCAGATTGCGGTTCAACTCCGTTGTCAATCCCGTAAAGTCCCTATCAAACAGGGGGATGGTAAGCTGCCGGTTATAGGACATCTCCTTCGTCCTTGCCAGTTCCTCCCTGACCTTTCGCATCTCCCGCTTCAATGACATCAGATACCACAACAACACAAGAAGCATAACACCCAGCACAAGGATGAGCCCATTTAAGAATTCCATACTATACCTCCCGCAGCCGGTACCCTATCCCCCACACCGTCTCAATGTAATCCTTTCCGGTTGCCTTCTTCAGCTTGCTTCTCAAATTACTCACATGCACATTGATGGTATTGTCCTCATAATAATATATATCATTCCATACGGATTCGTACAGATTGGCCTTTGTAAAGGTCTTGCTGGGATGCTCCATCAGAAGCTGCAAAAGCTGTAATTCCTTCGCTGTCAGGGAAATCTTCCGATCCTGATACATCACGCGATGTTCTTCCGGATACAGACAAAGCTCTCCACAGGAAAGGATTGTCCCACTGCGATCTGTCTCTTTCCGGCTCCGGCGCAGCACCACCTCAACACGAACCAGCACTTCATTCAGATCAAAGGGCTTCAGAATATAGTCATCCGCACCAATTCTGAGAACCTCTAACCGGGTCTCCATCATAGACTTTGCAGAGATTACAATGACCGGTGTATCCGAAACCTCCCGAATCTCCTTAAGCAATGTCTCACCATCCTTATATGGGAGCATCAGATCCATCAGAACAATCGCATACTCTGCCTGTCTTAATTTTGCAGACGCCTCTCTTCCATCAAACGCAGAGACCGTTTCATAATGATTCTCCTGCAAAAATTCACTTAACAGAATATTGATTTGTTTATCGTCTTCTACGATCAGTATCTTCTCCATGCCATCTGCACCTGTATCATACATCCTTTCAAGCAATCCTTTTCACATAGAGGGACAGGCAGAACGGTATTCAGGGACAAGCCCTATCCGAAACGTATATCCCCGTCTGGTTTGTTCCATGTTACCATATTGATACTTTCATTTCAACTATAACGTTATCTATCCATGAAGCAGGCTTGATCTCAAATTCGATGCAATCAAAGAAATACCCACAACCAGAATAAGTACATATACGATCGTCATAAATACCTTTTGATTCATCTTTTTGACGATCCTGCTTCCCAGCCACGAAGCAAAGAAAACCGGAACAGCTCCGAATAGAATAATGATACAAATTTCCTTATTATAGACCCCATGCAGGAACTGCCAGAAAAACATAATGGTATAAAGCGTAAGCCATACCATTGTGAAAGTCGCCCGAAAAGACTTCTTATCCTTTAATGTCTGGGCACAATAGATTACCAGAAAGGCCCCGCCGGACACAAAAAGACCCTGAACGATTCCGGCCAATAACAATACAGCGATCAATACCGGTTCAGGGAAATTCGTCTCACTGTGTCCGAACAATTTATACAATGCAACCGCAACAATGACTACACCATACACCAGCATTAGGATTGTATCCGAGGATATATACGGAACCATGATGGTTCCCAGAATCAATCCAGTCCCCATCCAGATCAGGATCACACGCAGCTCCTTAAAATTGATGTCCCGATAACTATCTGCCGCAACGCTGATGGAGGATACCCATGCGATCACATTCAGACTGATCCTTGCGACCGCACTTCCATATAGAGCAGATAAAACCGGAACCTTGCGCTGAAGATATTCATATATAAATTCAATATTTTTCTGCTGTTATTAATCCCACCAGAAGTACCAGACTTTGGACTGTCGGATTGTGTCTGCCACCTCACCGAGTGTATACGATGCCGTACACTGATTTACCCTGTCATCGCAAAATGCATAATGCTCTTTGGCAGTTTTTAATGCCTCTTCTTCCGGCACCGGCTTCGGCAGCAGGAATTCCAATGTATCATGTGTGATCACTGCCGGAACTGCTCCATACTTTTCAAACCAGTATCTGCAGATCGCTGCCATTTCCTCCGGCACCGGACACTCATTCCAGCCGCCAAACGGAACATATACCACGACCTCCCACGGATTTTGAGTTGGTACTTCCAACAGAACGGATGGTGTCATGGTGTGCTGATACGTAAACAGCGATATAAATACATCA
>JAFVCQ010000095.1 GCA_017479085.1 Lachnospiraceae bacterium
CAGAGGTTCATGTAACCTTTTCAGTTGAGAAGGACAGGCAGAAGATTGAGGTTACGATTCCGAGTAAGGGCAATATCATTCGCGCAGAGCAGGTAAGCGATAACATGTATGTATCCATTGACCTGGTAACAGAGGTTATTGAACGACAGATTTCAAGACACAAGAAGAAGCTGGTTGATCAGGCGCAGAGCGCAGCATTTTTCCAGAAGTCCTTTATCGAGGAGTATATACCGGAGGATGATGAGATCAATATCATATGAAGCAAACGGTTTGCAGTGAAGCCGATGGATCCGGAGGAAGCGTGTGTGCAGATGGATCTGTTAGGACATAATTTCTTTGTATTTCGCAATTCGGAAACAGATGAAGTGAATGTAGTCTATAAGAGAAAGGGGAACACATACGGCCTGATCGAGCCGGAGTGCTGATGAATAAGAAGTTATTAGGGTTGCCAATGGCAACCCTGTACTTTTGTTCCGAATAATGTTAGAATGAGATTTATATGATTATCTTTAATGACAGGAGTGTTGAGATGAGTATTTTCGAAAAGGTGTTTGGAACGCACAGTGAAAAAGAGATTAAGAGAATTACCCCATTGGTTGACAAGATAGAAGCGTTAGATGCGTCTATGCAGGCGTTAAGCGATGATGAGCTTAAGGCGAAGACGGGAGAATTTAAGAAACGCCTGGCAGATGGGGAGAGTTTGGATGATATATTAGTAGACGCATTTGCAGTCGTGCGGGAGGCGGCATACAGAGTACTCGGGATGAAGCATTATCCGGTACAGCTCATGGGAGGTATCCTGTTGCATCAGGGAAGAATCCCGGAGATGAGAACCGGTGAAGGTAAGACACTTGTCTCCACACTTCCGGCTTATCTCAATGCCTTAGAGGAAGAAGGCGTGCATATCGTTACGGTGAATGACTATCTGGCGAAGCGTGATGCAGAGTGGATGGGGCAGATTCATGAATTTCTTGGCTTGAAGGTGGGAGTGATTCTGAACAGTTCTACGAACGAGGAGCGCAGGGAGGCCTATAACTGTGATATTACTTATGTTACCAACAATGAGTTGGGATTTGATTATCTGAGAGATAATATGGTAATCTATAAGGAGCAGCTTGTACAGCGTTCTCTGCACTATGCCATTGTGGATGAGGTGGATTCGGTGCTGATTGATGAGGCGAGAACACCGCTCATTATCTCAGGTCAGAGTGGAAAATCCACAGAGTTATACCGGATGTGTGACTTGCTGGCACGCAGGATGAAACGGGGACAGGGAGATGGCGAGCTTTCCAAGATGGATGCGATCATGGGCAATGACATTGAGGAGGATGGAGATTTCCTTGTGAATGAAAAGGACAAGCAGGTTATGCTGACAGCGCAGGGCGTGAAGGCGGTGGAGGAATTCTTCCATATCGAGAATCTGGCTGATTCAGAGAATTTGGAGATTCAGCACAATATTATTCTGGCACTTCGGGCACACAATCTGATGTTTCGGGATAAGGACTATATTGTCAAGGATGATGAGGTTCTGATCGTGGATGAGTTTACCGGACGTGTGATGCCGGGCAGAAGGTTTTCAGATGGACTCCACCAGGCGATTGAGGCGAAGGAGAATGTGAAGGTAAGAAGAGAGAGCAAGACCCTGGCCACGATTACCTTCCAGAATTTCTTCAACAAATATAAAAAGAAAGCCGGTATGACAGGTACGGCTCTCACAGAGGAGAATGAATTCCGGGAGATATACGGAATGGATGTGGTAGAGGTTCCGACCAATCTGCCGGTGGCAAGAATCGATGAGGACGACTCGATCTATATTACGAAGAAAGAGAAGCTGAATGCGATTGTGGAAGATATCAACAGTTGTTACCGAAAAGGGCAGCCGGTTCTGGTGGGTACAATTACCATTGATTCGTCAGAGGAGGTCAGCAAATTACTCACGAAGAAGCATATCCCGCATAAGGTGTTGAATGCAAAGTTCCATGAGCTGGAAGCGGAGATCGTGGCACAGGCGGGTCAGATGAATGCGGTGACGATCGCTACGAATATGGCCGGACGTGGTACGGATATCAAGCTTGGAGAGGGTGTCAAGGAGTTGGGTGGTCTGCGGATCATTGGTACAGAACGACATGAATCAAGGCGGATTGATAACCAGCTCCGGGGGCGTGCCGGTCGTCAGGGAGATCCGGGTCAGTCCAAATTCTATCTTTCCTTAGAGGACGATCTGATGCGCTTATTCGGTTCGGAACGTGCAATTGCGATGTTTCAATCCCTGTCTATTGAGGAAGGTGAGGAGATTCGTCATAAGACGATCACCAGTTTTATTGAGAAGGCGCAGAAGAAGATTGAGAACAATAACTTTGGAATCCGGAAGAACCTGTTGGATTATGATCAGGTTATGAACGAACAGAGAGAGGTAATCTATAAGGAGCGCAGGCGTGTTCTCGATGGAGAGAATATGCGGGATGTTATCTTTCACATGATCAATGAGACGGTGGAGGAGGTTGTCAATCGCAATATATTAGAGGATTTAGATCCAACGGAATGGGATATGAAGGCATTGAATCAGGAGCTGTTGGATATTTTCCCGATGGAGAAGATTAAGCTTGGCGAGGAGGAGCTGAAGAAGATTCAGAAGAAGGATCTGATTCAGCAGATCAAGGAGACGGTCAACAAGCTCTATGAGGAGAAAGAGACGGAATTTCCGGAACAGGAGATGATCCGGGAGGCAGAGCGGGTCATCCTGTTAAGAGTGATCGACCGCAAGTGGATGGATCATATCGATGATATGGATCAGATGCGTCAGGGAATTGGACTGCGTGCTTTGGGACAGAGAGACCCGTTAGTGGAATATAAGTTTGTCGTATACGACATGTTTAATGAAATGACAGCGTCGATTCGACAGGATACCGTTAAGGCAATGCTGCATATCCGGGTTGAACAGAAGGTGGAAAGGGAAGAGGTTGCCAAGGTGACGGGAACCAACAAGGATGACTCTTCGGTGAGAGAACCCGTCAAGAGAAAGAGTGCCAAGATTGGAAGAAATGATCCGTGTCCATGTGGATCCGGATTAAAATACAAACAATGCTGTGGGAAAAATTTATAATAATTTATCATAATTAAAATATAGAAAGAGGTGATTCTGTGATAGAGCTTGATACATTCAAATTTGAACTTGGTCAGTATGAAAGTCCATTACAGGAAGTGAGGGATTCACTTTGACATCCCAATCAAGAAAGACAAAGTAGCAGAGTTAGAAGCAGATATGGAAGCTCCGGATTTTTGGAATGATGTGGAGCGTTCCAACGAAATCATGAAAACGGTCAAGAATCTCAAGGATACATTAGCAGCCTATGATGAAGTGGCTGAGGAATATGAGGAATTGGGAGTGTTGATTGAGATGGCGGAGGAGGAAGAGGATTCTTCCCTGATTCCGGAGATCGGTGAATTGCTGGAACGGTTCAAGGAGCAGTTTGAGGCCCTCAGGATACAAACGCTGTTATCGGGAGAATTTGATAAGGATAATGCGATTGTCACTTTGCACGCCGGAGCGGGCGGGACAGAGAGCTGTGACTGGACGGGTATGTTGTTCCGGATGTATACCAGATGGGC
Source organism: Lachnospiraceae bacterium (assembly GCA_017479085.1). GTDB lineage: Bacteria > Bacillota > Clostridia > Lachnospirales > Lachnospiraceae > CAG-590. The sequence continues at coordinate 3,610 of JAFVCQ010000095.1, forward strand.
AGAGAAAAAAGGATTTGACACAGAGATTTTGGACTATCTGGAAGGCGAGGAAGCGGGTATCAAATCGGTTACGCTTCAGATTAATGGGGAGAATGCATATGGCTATCTCAAATCAGAAAAGGGTGTGCATCGTCTGGTACGGATTTCCCCGTTTAATGCTGCGGGCAAACGACAGACTTCTTTCTCTTCCTGTGATGTAATGCCGGATATTGAAGAGAATATTTCCGTAGATATCAGGGATGAGGATCTGCGCATTGACACATATCGATCCAGTGGTGCCGGAGGTCAGCATATCAATAAGACCTCCTCGGCCATCCGAATCACGCACCTGCCTACCGGAATTGTTGTACAGTGTCAGAATCAGAGATCTCAGCATCAGAATAAGGACAAAGCAATGAAAATGCTCATGTCAAAGCTGTATGTGTTGAAGCAGCAGGAGAATCAGGAGCGATTGGATGGTATACGGGGCGATGTATCAGAGAATGGTTTTGGATCTCAGATTCGGTCGTATGTCATGCAGCCGTACACGATGGTGAAGGATCACCGGACGGGGACGGAGATCAGTAATGTGAATGGAGTTCTGGATGGCAATGTAGAACCATTTATCAATGCATATTTAAAATGGAAGAGTCTGAATAAGGAGTAGGCTTATGGAAGAATTAAAATTTGTTATCTTTCAATTAGAGGATCAGAAATATGGAATGAATCTGAGCCACATTAATGGAATTGAACAGGGGTATTCTATTATTCCCGTGCCGAATGCGCCAGAGGGAATTAAAGGGATCATTAATCTACGGGGAGTAGTGATTCCGGTATACAGCTTGCGGGAGCATTTTGGTATGCCCACCAGGATTACAAATCCGGAAAAAAGCTTATTGGTGACCAAAAGCTCCGGCACGATGCTGGCATATGAAGTGGATGCGGTGATTGCGATCGAACAGATGAAAAAGAAGAATATTAATGATATGCCGGAAGTCGCATCCAATGAGAATACCATATTCATGCAGCATGTGCTGCACATTGGTTCCGAGATTGTCATTGAGATTGATGCAGATAAGGTTCTGTCTGAGGAGACCAGGGCAAGAGTGAATAAGATGATAGCAGAAAATGGAAAAAAGGACGCATAAGACGAAGGAGGTTGTTATGGCGAATATAGCAGTGTTAGGGTATGGAACGGTGGGTTCCGGTGTTGTGGAGGTACTGCGCACTAACCGGGAAAGTATCAATAAACGAGCCGGAGATGAGATCCATGTAAAATATGTTCTGGATCTGAGAGAGTTTGAAGGGGATCCTGTGCAGGAGATTCTGGTGCACGATTTTAATATTATTTTGCAGGATCCGGAAGTGGATATCGTAGTGGAGGTAATGGGAGGTGTAGAGCCGGCATATACCTTTACAAAGGAGGCACTTTTAGCAGGCAAGAGTGTCTGTACCTCTAACAAAGAGTTGGTGGCAAAGCATGGAGCCGAATTGCTTGCGATTGCAAAGGAAAAACACCTGAACTACTTGTTTGAAGCTTCGGTGGGTGGCGGTATACCGATCATCCGTCCGTTAAACAGTTCTCTGACGGCAGATGAGATTACGGAGATTACGGGTATCCTCAATGGAACCACAAACTATATTCTGACGGAAATGGCAGAGAAGGGGGCAGCGTTTGAAGATGTGCTAAAGGATGCGCAGGATAAGGGATATGCTGAACGGAATCCGGAAGCAGATGTGGAAGGGTACGATGCCTGTCGGAAGATTGCGATCTTGACTTCTCTGGTGGTAGGGGAACAGGTGGATTATGAGAAGATCCATACAGAAGGGATCACAAAAATTACTGAGAAGGATTTTCAATATGCAAAGGCGCTCAAAGCATCGATTAAGCTGTTGGGAACGAGTAAGAAGATAGATGGGACCTTTTATTCCATGGTTGCACCTGTCATGATTGGAGAACAGCATCCGCTGATCAGTGTGAACGGTGTCTTTAACGGAATCTTTGTGCATGGCAATGTGTTGGACGATGTCATGTTTTATGGAAGAGGAGCAGGAAAGCTGCCGACCGCCAGTGCGGTGGTCTCGGATGTGGTCGATGCGGTGAAACATAAGGGCTGTAATATTATGACCATATGGGATGAGAGAAAAAACAACCTTGGAAAATACGAAGATCTGCCGAATCGGTTTTTTGTCCGGATAAAGGATCAGAATACACAAGACCTGTTATCCGGAATTCAGGAGGCATTTGGTGAAGTTTCCTATGTCAAAGTGCCGGAGATAACGGGGGAACTTGCATTTCTTACCAAAGAACTGCGGGAGGGTGATTTCGCAGAGAAGATTGCAGGCTTTGATGACGTTTACAGTGTGATTCGCGTTGATTTTTAGAGCGGAAGATCATAACATATTGACCATTTGTCTTGTATCTGACGACAATCTGGCAATAATAAATTAAAAAATGATTGAGACGGCACACTAGGTGACTTTAACATGTAGGAGGAGACAAATCAAATGTTAATCGTAAAGAAGTTTGGTGGTACTTCTGTAGCAAACAAGGAGAGAATGTATAATGTTGCCAACAGATGTATCGAGGACTACAAAAAAGGTAACGATGTTGTAGTAGTGTTATCTGCTATGGGTAAGTATACAGATGAACTGATCGATATGGCGAGGGATATGAATCCGAATCCACCCAAGCGGGAGATGGATATGCTTTACACGATCGGGGAACAGATGTCTGTTGCATTGATGGGAATGGTAATGAACAATCTGGGTGTTCCGGCGATTTCACTGAATGCTTTTCAGGTGGCCATGCACACCACATCAGTATATGGCAATGCCAGATTGAAGCGGATTGACAGTGAACGGATTCGTCATGAGCTGGATCAGAGAAAGATTGTTATTGTTACAGGATTTCAGGGGATCAACAAGTTTGATGATTATACAACGTTAGGGCGCGGTGGCTCGGATACCACAGCGGTTGCACTGGCTGCTGCGTTGAATGCAGATGCCTGTGAGATCTATACAGATGTGGATGGTGTATACACGGCTGACCCGCGTAAGGTTCCGGGTGCAAGAAAGCTGGAGCAGATTACGTATGATGAGATGTTGGAACTTGCGACCTTAGGAGCAGGTGTGTTGCACAATCGTTCGGTTGAGCTTGCGAAGAAACAGGGTGTGCAGTTGGTGGTTCGTTCCAGTCTGAATACTTCAGAGGGTACCATTGTGAAGGAGGATGCGAAGATGGAGAAAATGCTTGTGAGCGGAGTAGCGGCAGATAAGGATGCAGCGAGAGTGGCGCTGATTGGGTTAAAAGATGAGCCGGGTGTGGCATTCCGGTTATTCAATCATCTGGCAAGACATAATATTAATGTGGATATGATCTTACAGTCCGTAGGACGTGACAGTACAAAGGATATTTCTTTTACAGTTGCAGTGGACAATGCCGAGGAGGCAGTGGAGATTATCGAACGACACTTCCATGAATATGATAAGCTGGATGTCGAGAAGAATGTAGCAAAGGTATCTATTGTAGGTGCCGGTATGATGAGCAATGCCGGAGTTGCAGCCAAGATGTTTGAAGCTCTGTATGATGAGGGAATCAACATTAAGATGATTTCCACCTCTGAGATTCGTGTTTCTGTTCTCATTGACGAAAAGTACACAGAAAAAGCAATGAATGCGGTACATGAAAAATTCGGCTTAGGAGATAACTAAACAGCAAACAGACAGAAATCCAAAGCGGTGTAGCTGCAATGATCCGCTTTGGATTTTTCTTGTCAGATTGTTTGCGCGGTCGTCGGTTTTATGTTATGATAGAGAACAGACTTATCAACAGCTTGGGGATGGATTGCAGGGGGTTGCGAATGGTTGGTTGATTTGTGCAGGTGGATAGGAGGTACTTGGATGAAACGTAAGGATTATCTGAGCTGGGATCAGTATTTTATGGGTATTGCGCTGCTCTCGGCGCAGAGGAGTAAGGATCCGAATACGCAGGTAGGGGCCTGTATTGTAGGCGCGAATAATAAGATTCTGTCAGTGGGGTACAATGGCATGCCTTCGGGCTGCAGTGATGATGAGATGCCGTGGGGAAGAGAGGGGGCGCCGCTCGAGAATAAGTACTATTTTGTCTGTCATGCTGAGTTGAATGCAATTTTGAATTATAGCGGGGGCTCTCTGACTGGGGCAATCTGCTATTCTACCCTGTTTCCGTGCAACGAATGTGCAAAGGCAATCATACAGAGCGGAATCAGGGAGATTGTATATTTATCGGACAAATATTCTGATTCGGAAACCACGATGGCTTCCAAGCTGATGTTCAATATGACGGGTGTGAAGTATCGGCTCTTTGAAGGAAAGGAACAGAATATAGAATTGAAGTTATGAGGATATAACAGAAAGATTAAGAAAGTTAGAGGGTTAAGTACATGGATATTGCAAATGTAATCGCAAAAGAACTTGGGATTAAGACAAGTCAGGTAGAGGCTACGGTTAAGCTGATCGATGAAGGTTCTACGATCCCATTTATTGCCAGATATCGTAAGGAGGTTACAGGTTCCTTGAACGATGAGATTTTGCGTAACCTGTACGAACGTTTGAATTATCTGAGGAATCTCGAGGAACGTAAGGAGACTGTGATTGCAAGTATTGCAGAACAGGAGAAGCTGACAACAGAGTTGGAGCAGCAGATCCGGAATGCTATGACACTGGTTGCTGTGGAGGATTTGTACAGACCATACAAGCAAAAGAGAAGAACCCGGGCAACGGTTGCAAAGGAGAAGGGTCTGGAGGGACTCGCGAATATCATTTCTCTGCAATTGACGCAGCGATCCATCGAGCAGGAGGCGGAGGCATTTCTTTCAGAAGAGAAGGAGGTGCTGACGACAAAGGATGCAATTGCAGGAGCATTGGATATTATCGCAGAGAATATTTCGGACGAGGCAGAGTATCGGACTTATATCAGGGATATCACAGTCAGGGAGGGTAAGCTGATAACCTCTGCGAGAGATGCAGAGGCCAAGTCCGTCTATGAAATGTATTATGAGTTTGAGGAGCCGATTTCAAAAGCGGCAGGTTACAGAGTGCTGGCAATCAATCGGGGGGAGAAGGAGAAGTTCCTGACGGTTAAGATTCTGGCGCCGGAGGAGAGAATCCTTTCCTATCTGGAATCAAAAGTGATTGTGCATGAGAATCCGAATACGAAGGAATGGTTAAAGCTGGCCGCCGAGGATAGTTATAAGAGACTGATCGCCGGTGCAATTGAGCGGGAAATCAGAAGCGAGCTGACGGAGAAGGCGGAGGATGGTGCCATTACAGTGTTTGGTAAGAATCTGAAACAACTGTTGATGCAGCCTCCAATCACCGGTCAGGTGGTACTTGGTTGGGATCCGGCCTTTCGAACCGGCTGTAAGCTTGCGGTTGTGGATGCGACCGGAAAAGTATTGGATACCGTTGTGGTCTATCCGACCGAGCCACAGAAGAAGATTGCAGAGGCAAAGAGAATTGTGCATGGTTTGATCAAACGATATGGTATTACTTTGATTTCGGTTGGCAATGGAACCGCATCGAGGGAATCGGAACAGGTGATCGTAGAATTGCTGAAGGAGATACCGGAAACGGTGCAGTATATCATAGTAAATGAGGCGGGGGCTTCCGTATATTCTGCGAGTAAGCTGGCCACCGAGGAATTTCCGAATTTTGATGTGGGACAGAGGAGTGCAGCATCGATTGCACGGCGATTACAGGATCCATTGGCGGAGCTGGTGAAGATTGATCCAAAGTCAATCGGAGTCGGGCAGTATCAGCATGATATGAATCAGAAAAAGCTCGGAGAAGCTCTGACTGGTGTGGTGGAGGATTGTGTGAACAGGGTAGGTGTCGATCTGAACACGGCATCGGCCTCTCTGTTGGAATATGTTTCGGGAATTACCAAGACAATTGCGAAAAATATTGTTGCCTACCGGGAAGAACACGGAAGGTTTACGAATCGAAAACAATTGCTGAGCGTTGCCAAGTTGGGGCCAAAAGCATTTGAACAATGTGCGGGCTTTATGCGAATTCAGGATGGTGAGAATCCGTTAGATGCCACCAGTGTACATCCTGAGAGTTATGAGGTCACCATGAAGTTGTTGCAGCAATTGGGTTATACGCTGAAGGATATTACGAGTCAGGGTTTGACAGGTCTTTCGCTGTTGGCTAAGAATCGTACCCGGTTGGCAACTGATCTGGGAATCGGGGTAGTCACACTGGAGGATATCATCAGCGAGCTGGAGAAACCGGCAAGAGATCCCCGGGAGGAAATGCCAAAGCCGATTCTTCGCACGGATGTACTGGAGATGAAAGATTTGACAGAGGGCATGATCCTGAAAGGGACGGTACGGAATGTGATCGATTTTGGAGCTTTTGTGGATATTGGTGTTCATCAGGATGGTCTGGTGCATATTTCCCAGATTACCAATAAGAAGTTTATTAAGCATCCGTTGGAAGTGGTGAGCGTAGGGGACATTGTAGAGGTAAAGGTATTGAGTGTTGATCTGGAGAGGAAGAGAATTCAGCTCTCTATGATCCTGTAAGAAGAGAGGCATCTGAATGGAAGAGGATAAGATTGTATTTTCGGTACAGTTGACGGCGACAGAGATCTTTCAGTTTAATATGTATCATCTATACAGTTCTCCATCCGGCGGATTTGGAGTTTTGCTGTCTTTGATGGCATGGATCATGTTGGTCGTGTCTTTCGATTCGCTGTCTGATCAGTCTAAGACGGTACTTACCTTTTTGGGATTGTGGTTTATTCTGTTGTATCCCCTGATTTTATATGCGCGGGCAAAAGGGCAGGTAAAACGCAATCAACTGGGGCAGAGTCAGTTTGGGTATCAGTTGGATTCGACAGGGATTACGGTTTCACGTGGTGAGGAGCAACAGACGATCGGATGGGAGCAGTTGGTGAAGATTGTGGAAACCCGTACACAGTATTTTGTGTATAGTAGCAGAGTGCATGCTTTTATCTTTCCCAAACAGGCAATGAAGGAGGACAGCGCTGCTTTTAATGAACAGATCCTTCATTATATAGAAGGAACACAGATCCGACTGAAGGGTCGCATAAGAAAACAGAAAATAAAAGGGGTTGGATGATGGAATATGATAGTTGGAGTCCGGCAGACACCTTTCGTATCGCATGTAGTCTGGGTGAGCAGGCTAAGGAGGGAACGGTACTCTGTCTGACCGGAGCGCTTGGGGTTGGAAAAACTCTATTTTCCAAAGGATTTGCCAAAGGGCTTGGTGTGAAGGAGGATGTGAGTAGTCCGACCTTTACGATTGTGCAGGAATATGAGGATGGGAGACTGCCTTTCTATCATTTTGATGTGTATCGTATTGAGGACATTGAGGAGATGGAAGAGATTGGATTTGCGGATCGGATTTATGGAACTGGAGCATGTCTGATTGAATGGGCAGAGCAGATTGTGGATTTGCTGCCTGAACATTATACGAGGGTGGTGATTGAAAAACAACTGGATCGGGGTTTTGAATACAGACGGATTCGGATAGAGCAGATTTAATATGGTTTGAAGTGAACGAAGGGAAGGAATCGTGACATGAAAATTTTAGCAGTAGACAGTTCAGGGCTGGTTGCATCGGTTGCATTGGTGGAGGAAGACAACCTGATTGCAGAATATACAGTGAACTATCAAAAAACACATTCTCAGACTCTGCTGCCGATGTTGGATGAGATTGTCAGAATGACAGATACAAAGCTTGCCGGTGTGGATGCGATCGCGGTAGCAGAAGGACCGGGTTCTTTTACGGGACTGCGAATCGGATGTGCGACGGTAAAGGGGTTGGGGTTTGCACTTCAAAAGCCGATTATTGGGATACCAACCGTAGAGGGATTGGCTATGAATCTGTACGGTACGGATGCGTTGATCTGTCCGTTAATGGATGCGAGACGCAAACAGGTCTATACCGGAATCTATCGATTTGAGGAAGGACAACTTCAGATTGTCAAGGATTGTGTTGCAGTGGGTGTTGAGGAGATTTTGGATGCCCTGAACCGGATTGGCAGAAGGGTCGTTTTTTTGGGAGACGGTGTTGCGGTTTACCGGGATATCATTGAACAAAGAATGGACATACCCTATGCATATGCGCCGGCCCATGTGAATAAGCAGCGGGCAGCAGCGATTGCTGTACGAGCTGTGGAATACTGGAAGCGGGGGTGTTATGCCTCGGCAGATGCATTTGAGCCGAAGTATTTTCGGCTGTCACAGGCAGAGCGGGAACGCATGGAGAAGGAGGAGGGCAGGTAACAGAGATGGAACTAATACCATTACAGCCAGAGCACTGCGAAGCCGTGGCGGCAATCGCAAAAGATAGTCTGCCTGAACATTGGTCCCTTGAGGGAATACAGGATGTGTTGCGCTATGACAGCAATATTTATTATGTGGCACGCTGTCAGTCGGATGGGAACATTGCAGGCTTTGCGGGGATCATGATCATTGCAGACGAAGCAGAGCTTTTAAATATTGCGGTTCAGGAAGAATATAGAAAGAAGGGAATTGGGGGAAGACTTTTGGAAAAAATGATAACAGAGGCCGGCAGACACGGAGCAAGGCGGTTGCTGCTGGAGGTGCGTATCAGCAATGAACGTGCGATTTCCCTGTACCGTAACCGCGGCTTTGTCAAGCTGGGAGAGAGAAAGGACTATTACAGGGCTCCCACAGAGGATGCACTGGTTATGGAGTGTTCCCTTTTGCAACAGGAGAACAATCCGTTATGAACATTTATTTCCACTGGAATTTGGAGGCAGATTGAGATACCATATGAATATGAGCCGGGTGCTCGTAAAGGAGGATGAACATGGACGACAGAGTTTGCAACAAATGTGGAAAGAGATTGAAGGTTGAGAAGGGGATTCCGAAGGAGGATTTTGTGCAGGTGCAAAAGACATGGGGCTATTTTTCAAAAAAGGATGGAACCATCCAGCGTTTTATTATCTGCGAAGACTGTTTAGAACAACTGGAAAAGGAATTCGTAATTCCGTCCGGACTTGAGGATGTGACAGAGTGGATGTAGGACTTTCATTCAGATGAACAGCTCCGGAGTAGCAAGGAAAAGAGAGGGAATGAGATGATAGATGTATGTTTGCTGGGAACAGGAGGGATGATGCCGCTGCCGTACCGTGCATTGACATCCATGATGGTGCGTTATAATGGAATGCACATACTTGTGGATTGTGGAGAGGGAACACAGGTATCCATCAAGCAGAAGGGGTGGAGTGTGAAACCCATTGATGTGATTTGCTTTACACATTATCACGCAGATCATATCAGTGGGCTTCCGGGTCTGTTGCTGACGCTGGGCAATGCAGAACGGACGGAGCCGGTGACTATGATTGGTCCGAAGCGCTTGGAAAAGGTTGTAAATGCCCTGCGGATGATTGCGCCGGAGCTGCCGTTTCCGATTCGTTTTGTGGAACTGGAGAAGGATGAGGAGAGCTTTGTCTTTCAGGGCTTGAGACTTCGGGCATTTAAGGTGAATCACAATATCACCTGCTACGGGTACAGTATGGAGCTGGAACGGGCTGGGCGGTTTGATGTGGAAAAAGCCCGTGAGCTGGAGGTTCCCATGTCTTACTGGAGCAGACTACAAAAGGGAGAGACCATAGAGGAGGAGGGGAGATGTTTCTCTCCGGATATGGTGTTAGGCCCTCCGCGAAAGGGTATCAAGCTGACTTATTGTACCGATACAAGACCGACAAAAAGCATAGTGCGCAATGCAAAGGATTCGGATTTGTTTATTTGTGAGGGAATGTATGCAGAACCCGACAAGGAGGGAAAAGCAAGAGAATATAAGCATATGACTTTTTATGAGGCAGCACAGATCGCAAAAGAGGCGGAGGTGCGGGAAATGTGGCTGACACATTATTCCCCTTCGCTGGTTCATCCACAGGACTATGAGAGCAAGGTAAGGACGATCTTTCCAAATACGATTGTGGCAAAGGACAGAAGGTCAAAAACACTTCTGTTTGAGGAGGAGTGCAAATGACGCAGTGATTTGGAGGTGGGCTCCGATGACTTGGCAGGATTGCAAAGAGCGATCGTGCCGCTTTATATTATAGGAGGATCGGCTATGAAAAGGACAGGAAACAAAGGATTTACAACCATTGTGCTATTGTTGGTGATAGCAGGATTGGGATATTATACATATTTGAGCAATCATGCAAATAGCAGCCGGGATATTCCGAAGGATACAGAAGTAGAGCAATTGTTAACCTATGATTTTGAAAATGATTATCCGAAAACGGTTCGTGAAACCGTCAAGTTGCATTGTCGTTATTTGAAATGTGCCTACAATGCCGGTTTTACTGAGGATGAGCTGTCCACGGCGAATCGGCAGATCCGGAAACTGTTTGATCAGGAATTGCTGGAATTTAATTCGGAAGAGGCACAGCTTCAGGATATGAAGGAGGATATCAAACTCTATGATGAAAAAAAACAAAAATTCACCAGCTATTCCTTAGGAGAAGCGAGTCAGGTTGTGTATAACACGGAAAACGGTAAGGATTATGCCAAGATCAAGGCTACAATCGTATTGCGTGTCGATGCGGTGAATATGTCGGTGGACAGGGAATACATACTCCGAAAGGATGAGGATGGCAGATGGAAAATATTAGGCTGGGAGAGTGTGACGAATAAGGCGGCGGAGAATGAAGGAGATGCGGAGTAAATGAAGAAGGATATCTATATTTTGGCAATCGAATCCTCCTGTGATGAAACGGCGGCAGCAGTGATAAAAAATGGCAGAGAGGTGTGCTCGAATGTGATTTTTTCCCAAATCGAGCTACATAAGTTATATGGTGGTGTGGTTCCTGAGATTGCATCCAGAAAACATATAGAAAAGATCAATCAGGTGATCAGAGAGGCTCTTCGGGAAGCGTCGATGCAGTTAACGGATGTAGATGCCATTGCGGTTACTTACGGTCCGGGGCTGGTAGGTGCCCTGCTGGTGGGAGTTGCGGAGGCGAAGGCGATTGCCTATGCTGCACAGAAACCGTTGGTGGGTGTGAATCATATAGAAGGGCATATTGCAGCGAATTATATTGAACATTCGGAACTGGAACCTCCGTTTCTGTGTCTGGTGGTATCCGGTGGACATACCCATCTCGTCAGAGTTGCGGATTATAATTCGTTTGAAATCATTGGAAAGACCAGAGACGATGCAGCCGGAGAAGCATTTGATAAGGTGGCGCGCGCCATCGGTCTGGGGTATCCGGGAGGCCCTAAGATCGATCAACTGGCAAAGGAGGGGGACAAGGAGGCAATCTCTTTTCCAAGAGCGAAGGTGGAGGGAAATGCGTATGATTTTAGCTTTAGTGGGTTGAAGTCATCCGTTTTGAATTATCTGAATCAATGCGAAATGAAACAGATTCCGGTCAATACAGCGGATGTGGCCGCCTCATTTCAGTATGCAGTGGTCGATGTGTTGACTACACATGCTCTTTGTGCGGTTAGGGAGATGGGAATCGACAAGCTGGCGGTTGCGGGAGGTGTAGCATCCAATTCATCCTTACGGGAAAGCCTGAAAGCGGCGTGTGAGCAGGAGGGCATTGAATTCTATTATCCATCTCCTGTATATTGTACGGATAATGCGGCAATGATCGGAGTGGCTGGCTATTATGCCTACCAAAGTGGTCTTTGTCACAGTTGGGATTTGAACGCAGTACCGAACTTGAAGATCGGACAGAGGGGGTAGGAGGCAGGAATGGAGCAGATTACAGCGATTGTATTAGCAGCAGGAAAGGGGAATCGAATGCATTCTGAGATTCCCAAACAGTACCTTACGCTATATGGGAAACCGGTGCTATATTATTCTTTAAAGTGTTTTGAGGAGAGTCCGGTAGGGGAGATTGTTCTCGTTGCAGGAGAAAATGAACTGGATTATTGCAGGACGGATATTGTAGACAGATATCAGTTTCATAAGGTGAGACAGATTGTACCGGGTGGTACCGAACGCTATTGGTCTGTGAAGAGGGGGTTAGAAGCGGCAGCAGGTGCATCCTATGTATTGATACATGATGCAGCGCGTCCCTGCATTACAGTGGATATGATTGAACGATCGATTGCAGAGGTTAAGCGTTCGGGAGCCTGTACAGTAGGAATGCCCGTCAAGGATACGATTAAGCTGGTGGATGAGCAGGGAAACGGAATGGATACTCCTCCCCGGAATCGTCTGTGGCAGATACAGACGCCACAGAGCTTTTCCTATGATGAACTGTGGAGTGCGTATACAAAAATGGAACGGGAACAGGCTGTGGATATTACAGATGACACAATGATAATAGAGCGCTATCTGGGAAAGAAGACGAGGGTGATTGAGGGGAGTTATTACAATATAAAAATTACAACACCGGAGGATTTACAGGTTGCAGCAACTTTTTTGAAAAAAGTAAAAAAAGTTGTTGACACAGCACAAAGTTAGTGATATTATAGTCAATGTCGCTGACAGAGCGACGGTTGAACATGAAGACATGGAGAGGTATCGAAGTGGTCATAACGAGGCGGTCTTGAAAACCGTTTGTCCGCAAGGGCACGTGGGTTCGAATCCCACCCTCTCCGTTGTTCTTAACTGCATATTAAGAACGATGACTTGTAGCTTGGAGAAGTACCCAAGCGGCTGAAGGGGCTCCCCTGGAAAGGGAGTAGGTCGTTAATAGCGGCGCGAGGGTTCAAATCCCTCCTTCTCCGTTGAGTAACCTGTTGCAAGAGAAGAACAATGACAACTGAATGATGATGGAACAACAGAACAACCCTG
>JAFVCQ010000007.1 GCA_017479085.1 Lachnospiraceae bacterium
ATGGATCAATTGTCAGAGGCAGGAGTCGTAGGTCCGGAGGAGGGAACAAAACCACGACAGGTACTGATGTCGGAGGAGCAGTTTGAAGAGTATGTGGATGAGTATTTCTAGTTTAACTTTTTCAATAATTTCAAAAGGATATTGACGAATGGTCTGTATATCGCTACAATGAAAGCAATTTAAAATACAACTGCAACACAGTAAGGAGAATGATATGAAATCAGATATTGAGATCGCACAGGAAGCAAAGATGGTACATGTTAAGGAGGTTGCTGCAAAGCTTGGAATTGAGGAGGCGGAGCTTGAGCTCTATGGTAAATATAAGGCAAAGCTTTCCGATGAATTGATTCGTCGCATTGAGCACAATGAGAATGGCAAGCTTGTATTGGTGACGGCAATCAATCCGACACCGGCCGGCGAGGGCAAGACAACGGTTACAGTTGGTCTGGGGCAGGCGCTTGGCAGGCTGGGGAAGAAGGCGGCTATTGCGCTTCGTGAGCCTTCTCTGGGACCATGTTTCGGAATCAAGGGTGGCGCAGCAGGCGGCGGCTATTCGCAGGTCGTACCTATGGAGGATCTGAACCTGCACTTTACAGGGGATTTTCATGCGATCACATCTGCCAATAATTTGTTAGCGGCCATGCTGGATAACCATATTCAACAGGGCAATGCATTACAGATTGATACCAGACAGATCGTGTGGAAACGCTGCATGGACATGAATGACAGGGTGCTCCGCAACATTGTGGTGGGATTGGGCAGCAAGCTGGATGGTTATGTACGGGAGGATCATTTTGTCATTTCTGTGGCTTCTGAAATTATGGCGATTCTGTGTCTGGCAGACGATATGGAGGATCTGAAGGATAAGCTTGGAAAGATCGTGGTAGCGTATTCCGTAGAGGGAAAACCGGTGACAGCGGCTGATCTGAAGGCAGTCGGTGCTATGGCGGCCCTGTTGAAGGATGCGCTTAAGCCGAATCTGATCCAGACACTGGAGCATACACCGGCCTTTGTTCATGGCGGGCCGTTTGCCAATATTGCGCATGGCTGTAATTCAGTTCGTGCCACTAAGCTCGCCTTGAAGCTGTCGGATATTGTGGTGACAGAGGCAGGCTTTGGGGCCGATCTTGGAGCAGAGAAATTTCTGGATATCAAGTGCCGCAAGGCAGGTATCGCACCGGATGCCATTGTGTTGGTGGCTACGATTCGGGCACTGAAGTATAACGGGGGAGTGGCAAGGGCAGAGCTCGGAACGGAGAATGTCGATGCATTGCAGAAGGGAATTGTGAATCTGGAAAAACATATTGAGAATTTACAGCAGTTCGGAGTGCCAATTGTTGTTACGCTGAACCAGTTTGTTAGCGATTCGGAAGCAGAGCTATCCTATGTAAGGCAGTTCGTAGAACAAAAGGGTTGCGAGTTTGCGCTGGCGCAGGTCTGGGAAAAAGGCGGCGAAGGTGGTCTGGAATTGGCCCGGAAGGTAGTAGATACATTAGAACACAAGCAGGCAGATTTTAAGCTGCTCTATGAGGATGGAATCTCTTTGGAGGACAAGATCCACACCATAACCACAAGAATTTATGGTGCAGATGGTGTGAATTATACAGCCGCTGCCAAAAAGCAGATTGAGAGGATTACAGCGCTCGGATATGGACACTTCCCTGTCTGTATGGCAAAGACGCAGTATTCCCTGTCGGATGATCAGACCAGACTCGGCAGACCGGAGCATTTTGATATCAGTGTAAGAGATGTATAAGTCAATGCGGGTGCAGGCTTTGTCGTTGCCATCACCGGTTCCATTATGACTATGCCGGGACTTCCAAAGGTACCGGCAGCGGAGCAGATTGATGTGGTAGGAGATCAGATCGTGGGGTTGTTCTAGATTTTTTAAAAAAATAGAGGAGGATAAGGTATGGCTCAGTTGATAGATGGCAAAATAATCAGTAAGCAGATTAAGGATGAGTTAAAGGAGCAGGTGACAGCTATGAAGACCGAAGGAAAGGAAGTTGGCATGGCTGTGATTCAAGTGGGAAAGGATCCGGCATCAACTGTATATGTAGGTAATAAAAAGAAAGCCTGTGCATACATCGGGATTCGTTCCGAGAGCTATGAGCTTCCGGAAGAGACAACACAGGAGGAGTTGGTCACACTGATCGAACGATTGAATCGGGACGATGCGATTCATGGGATTTTGGTTCAGCTTCCGGTTCCGGCACACATTGACGAACAGGCCATAATCCGTGCAATCTCTCCGAAAAAAGATGTAGACGGGTTTCATCCGCAGAGTGTAGGAGCACTGAGCATTGGTCAGAAGGGCTTTGTGTCCTGTACGCCGGCCGGGATCATTCAACTGTTAAAAAGAAGCAATATTGAGATTGAGGGGAAGGAATGTGTTGTGATCGGGCGAAGCAATATTGTAGGAAAGCCTATGGCACTCCTTCTGCTGCGAGAGAATGGTACCGTTACAGTGGCACATTCCCGCACGAAGAATCTGAAGGAGGTCTGTAAGAGGGCAGATATCCTTGTAGTCGCTGTTGGAAGACCGAAAATGATTGATGCCTCGTATGTGAAGGAGGGGGCGGTTGTCATTGATGTGGGGATTCATCGGGGGGCAGATAACAAGCTTTGTGGAGATGTGGATTTTGACAGTGTAGAACCGGTGGCATCGGCAATCACTCCGGTTCCGGGCGGGGTGGGTCCGATGACCATCGCCATGCTCATGTACAATTGCGTGGAGGCAGCAAGGTAGCAGCACAGTCCACAGAGGATGTATGGCAGTATCCGGAAAACACATATGTACGGTGATGAAAAGAACAGAATAGATAGCAATGTCATTTAGTTAAGCCGGACGCTACCGGGTATGGTATATGTTTTCCATTCCGGGCACGCTTGCGCTTAGTTGCAGACGTAACGGTACTAAATTTGCAGCTTGGGCTGCTCATTAAGGACCGACGTCTGCAAATAGCCCTGCATTGTGAAACATATACTATACCCGGTAGATGTTACTGACTAATCCTTAACTAAATGACATTGGAATAGATAGGGGTCTGTATATGATTCAGATTTTGTTTGTATCTCTTGGCTGTGACAAAAACCTGGTGGACAGTGAGGTTATGTTGGGGCTTTTAGAGGAAAAGGGATATGCAATTACAAACGAGGAAAAACAGGCAGATGTCGTTGTGATCAATACCTGCTGTTTTATACATGATGCAAAGGAAGAGAGCATTGAAAATATTATAGAGATGGGAAAGCTGAAAGAGACCGGAAAACTGAAAGCACTGATTGTGACCGGTTGTCTGGCACAGAGGTATAAGGAGCAGATATGGGAGGAACTGCCGGAGGTGGATGCCATTTTAGGTACGACCAGCACGGAATCGATTGTCGAGGCGGTGGAAGAGGTACTTGCCGGTAAGCAGTATGAGCAATTTGATGATATTGACCGCCCTGCACCCAGTCATGAAACAAGGGTCATTACATCCGGAACCTATATGGGATATCTGAAAATTGCAGAGGGATGTGATAAGCACTGTACCTATTGTATTATTCCGAAGGTGCGCGGCAGTTACCGAAGCATTCCGATGAACGATCTGGTGCATCAGGCAAGGTATCTGGTAAACAATGGAATCACGGAAATCTGTCTGGTAGCACAGGAGACGACATTATATGGTGTAGATCTGTATGGAGCAAAGAAATTGCCGGAATTACTGAGAAGACTGTCGATGATTGAAGATCTGGAATGGATTCGTATTCTTTATTGTTATCCTGAGGAAATCACAGAGGAGCTGATCATGGAAATCAGGGATAATCCCAAAGTGTGCCACTATATTGATATGCCGATTCAGCATTGTGAGGATACAATTTTAAAAAGGATGGGCAGGAAGACGACAAAGGAAGAGATCAAAAAAACAATTGCCTTTATTCGGAAGGAAATCCCCGATATCGTCCTGCGCACTTCTCTGATCACCGGATTTCCGGGTGAGACACAGCAGGAGCATGAAGCGATGCTCGCCTTTATCGATGAGACGGAGTTTAACCGGTTGGGTGTATTTACCTATTCTCTGGAGGAGGACACACCGGCGGCCGGCTTTGACCATCAGCATTCGGAGGAGACGAAGCAGCTATGGCGGGATGAAATTATGGCATTACAGCAGGAGGTATCCTATGATCTGAATGCTGCGATGGTGGGCAAAACACTCAGGGTTATTGTAGAGGGGTATCTCTACAAAGAACACATGTATATGTGCAGATCTTATATGGATGCACCGGGAATTGACGGGTGTGTGTTTGTGGCATCCGAAGAGGAACTGCTGTCGGGTGATTTTCTGGATGTAAGGATCACAGAGTTTAACGAATATGATTTGATAGGAGAGAAAGTATGAATTTGCCAAATAAATTAACAATTTTAAGAGTTATTTTGATTCCTTTCTTTTTGATTGCCATGCTATGGGATGGCATACCTGCCGGGAATTGGATCGCGCTTGGTATTTTTGCGGTGGCATCCATTACGGATATGCTGGATGGTAAGATTGCAAGAAAATATAATCTTGTCACAAACTTCGGAAAATTTATGGATCCATTGGCAGACAAACTGTTGGTAAGCTCTGCTCTGATTGCTTTTGTAGATCTTGGAAGGATTCCGTGTTGGATTGTAATTGTGATCATTGCACGGGAGTTCATTATCAGTGGTTTTCGTCTGGTGGCAGCAGATAACGGGATTGTGATTGCTGCCGGAATCTGGGGCAAGATCAAGACGGCAGAGCAGATGGTGATGATCTGTATCTTACTGGCTGATTTTGGAAGTCTCTTTCCGGCCGCAGAAGACATCATTTATGTGATCGAAACCATATTGATCTATGCCGCTTTGATTCTTACAATTGTGTCTTTGGCAGATTATCTGATTCATAATAAAGGGGTACTGGCAGAAAATAACAAATAGAAAAATGCGGGCATTTGTAGAGAATGGTTACAAATGTCCGTTTTTCTGTGAAGTTTTGCTTGAAATAATGATAAAAAGTGATAAAATAAAATTGGCTAAAATTTGGTTTACTTTGTAAGCCTGATAATAAATTTAAACGGAGGGCTAAAAATGAGCAATAAACTTACGCTGTCAGCAAGTGATCGAATCGCATCATTACTTGATGACTCAAGTTTCGTTGAAGTGGGTGCATATGTCACAGCCAGAAGCACCGACTTTAACACACAGGATCATGAAACACCGGCAGATGGTGTCGTAACAGGTTACGGTACGATTGACGGTCGATTGGTGTATGTGTACAGCCAGAATACGGATGTATTAGGTGGTTCCGTTGGCGAGATGCATGCAGCCAAGATTGAACGAATCTATGATATGGCATTGAAGATGGGAGCACCGGTAATCGGGTTGGTGGATTGCGCCGGCCTGAGATTACAGGAGGCCACCGATTCCTTGAATGCATTTGGTAAAATCTATCTGAAACAGTCTATGGCTTCCGGTGTTGTTCCTCAGATCACTGGTATTTTTGGAGTATGTGGTGGTGGTAGTGCCATTATCCCAGCCTTATCGGATGTTACATTCATGGTAAGGGACAATGCCAAGCTGTTCGTAAACAGTCCGAATGCGCTGGACAATAATTACACGGAAAAATTGGATACGGCATCTGCCTCTTATCAGGAACAGAACAATGCATTGGTGGATGAGGTATTAGAGGATGATCTGGCTGTGCTTGGAAGAATTCGTCAGATCATAACATTCCTGCCATCAAACAATGAGGACGATTCCAATCTGGCAGAGTGTGTAGACGATCTGAATCGTGAGATTCCGAATCTGGAGGGTCTCGCAGAGGATGCGAGAGCGGTTTTGACTCATATTGCAGATGACAATGTATTTGTAGAGCTGAAGAAAGAATATGCAAAGGATATGCTCATTGGCTTCATCCGGTTGAATGGCAACACCATCGGGTGCGTTGCGAATCAGGGAAAGGATGGCGGAGAGGTGTTATCCACGAAGGGTGCATATATTGCAGCAGAGTTTGTGCAATTCTTAGACGCATTCCAGATACCGGTGCTCACTCTGACCAATGTGAAGGGATTCAAGGCAACCGTGGCAGAGGAGGCAGGCATAGCAAAGGCAGTGGCAAAATTAACCTATGCGTTTGCGAATGCAACCGTTCCAAGAGTGAATCTGGTAATGGGCAATGCAATGGGAAGTGCATATCTTGCGATGAATTCGAAAGCAACCGGTACGGATATTGAATATGCGTGGCCGACTGCAAAGATTGGTACCATGGATCCGGATCAGGCAGTCAAGATCATATATGCAGATGAGCTTACAAAGGATGGCTATGACAAAGAGAAGATTGCAGCGGCAAAGGCGGACTATACCAGAAAGATGTCAAGTGCAGAGGCGTCTGCAAAGCGCGGCTATGTCGATGATATTATTGAGGGCGCAGCTACCAGAAAACGCTTAATTGCTGCGTTTGAGATGCTTTACACCAAGCGGGAAGACAGACCGTTCAAAAAGCATGGCGCAGTATAGAGAGGGGAATAACCATATGAAAATGAAAAAGATATTTCTGATGTGTTCCATGATTGCTGTTTTGTTTTCATTTACCGCCTGCTCTGATGGACAGGAAACAGTAAACTTTGAATATAATGATAATGATATTATCTTCTCAAGTATAATGTGGGCCGATACCTTTCAGAACATTGATGACAGAAATCGGGCCTATATTGAGAATGAGGGGACAGAGGTATATAAGACAGGACTTTCCAACTTTGATACTATCAGGCAGGAATGTGGTGATTTTAGAGGATACCATGTGAAAGATGAGAATGGGGATGTGGGGAGTGACACGATCTCCATTGATATCAACAGTCTGAATACAGACGAAGATGCAGAGAGCAAGATTTATGATTTTCTGGGTAAAATTTACTCCGATGTGGAAGAGAGTGGAGAGAATGTGGTCGTCACTTTAGAGGCTGACTATGAGAAGAGAGCCGTGGAACTGCGCTTTGTATATGAGGAGGATCCGTCCAGTGCATATAATGAGGGCAGTGCGGCTTATAAGTTAGCGGAGATTACGACTACACCGGCATATACGACAAAGGAGAAGATGGTTAAGGCAGGTCAGAACACCCTGATGGGAATGGGAACCGTGTTTATTGTTTTGATCTTTATTTCGCTCATTATTGCACAATTCGAGAGAGTGAACCGGTTCGTTGAGAAGCTTGGCAGGTCTTCCGAAGGTGAGGACGAGGATAAGCCGGCAGAAAAAGAAGCAGTGACAGTGAGCAGTGTGGAGTCAGCAGTGGCCGGCACAGATCCGATGCAGGATCCGCAGTTAGTGGCAGTCATTACTGCTGCAGTGATAGCCGCCGGTGCTGCGGCAGGCGGAAGCGATCGTTTAGTCGTTCGTTCCATCAAAAAAGCAAAGAGATGATAGGATAGGAGGAGTAATATAATGAAGAATTATAGAATTACAGTGAATGGCGTAGCATATGATGTAGCAGTAGAGGAATTGGGAGCAGGTGCAGCCCCGGTTGCGGCACCTGTGGCAGCCGCACCGGCAGCAGCACCTGTGGCACCTGCCGCAGCCGCACCGGCAGCAGGTGAAGCAGAGGGTTCCGTTAAGATTGCAGCTCCGATGCCGGGCAAGATTCTGGCAATCAAGGCGAATGCAGGGCAGGCAGTCAAGAAAGGAGAAGTGGTCATGATCCTGGAAGCGATGAAGATGGAGAATGAGATTACAGCTCCGGAAGATGGCACAATAGCAGGTATTCATGTGGCAGTGGGCGACAGCGTAGAATCCGGCGATACACTGGCTTCGTTAAACTGATGGATTTTGATGTAATCTTGTTAGATAGGAGGCAGTACAGATGGATTACGTATGGAGTACGTTGCAGAATCTGGCGGGACAGACCGCATTTGCGAATCTTTACTGGGGCAACTTCGTAATGATTTTGATTGCGTGTGTGTTTCTGGTTCTTGCAATCAAATTTGGCTTTGAGCCATTGTTATTAGTTCCGATTTCTTTTGGTATGTTACTGGCAAATATGTTTCCGGGTATCATAGCAGAGGGCGGATTATTACATTTCTTTTATATGTTGGATGAATGGAGTATTTTGCCATCTCTGATCTTTCTTGGCGTGGGTGCCATGACGGATTTTGGACCGCTGATTGCCAATCCGAAGAGCTTTCTGTTAGGAGCAGCGGCACAGTTTGGTATTTACTCTGCATATTTCTTTGCAATTTGGATGGGATTTGGCGACAAGGCAGCAGCAGCGATATCTATTATCGGTGGTGCAGACGGTCCGACCTCAATCTTTCTGGCAGGAAAGCTGGGCATGGGTGGTACATTGATGGGACCGATCGCTGTGGCTGCCTATTCCTATATGGCATTGGTACCGGTGATCCAGCCGCCGGTTATGAAGCTTTTAACAACGGAAAAGGAGCGGAAAATCAAGATGGAGCAGTTGAGACCGGTTTCAAAGCTGGAGAGAATCCTTTTTCCTGTGGTTGTTACGATTGTAGTTGTATTGATTCTTCCGACCACAGCACCGCTTGTGGGTATGTTGATGCTGGGGAATCTGTTCCGTGAGTCCGGTGTTGTGAAGCAGTTGACAGAAACAGCATCCAATGCATTGATGTATATTGTTGTTATTTTACTTGGTACTTCAGTTGGTGCGACCACGACAGCGCAGTCTTTCCTGAATTGGGATACCCTGAAGATTGTGGCGTTGGGTCTGATTGCCTTTATCATCGGAACTGCGGCAGGTGTATTATTCGGAAAACTGATGTGCTGGGCAACACATGGAAAGGTGAATCCGTTGATCGGTTCTGCCGGTGTATCGGCTGTACCGATGGCAGCACGTGTATCCCAGAAGGTTGGTGCGGAAGCAGATCCAACTAACTTCCTGCTTATGCATGCAATGGGACCGAATGTGGCCGGAGTCATTGGTACTGCGGTAGCTGCCGGAACCTTTATGGCAATTTTTGGAGTATTCTGATAAGAGAAAAAGAATAATTGGAGGAATAGAACATGGCAAAACAGAAAATGGCAAAGCCAAAAGCAAAACCCGTAAAAATTACCGAGACCGTTTTACGTGATGCACATCAGTCATTGATCGCTACCCGTATGACGACGGAACAGATGCTCCCAATCGTAGATAAGATGGATAAAGTGGGATACCATTCGGTTGAGTGCTGGGGCGGTGCAACCTTTGATGCATCTCTTCGTTTTCTGAAGGAGGATCCGTGGGAGAGACTTCGGAAGCTGAGAGACGGATTTAAGAATACAAAGCTTCAGATGCTGTTCAGAGGACAGAACATTCTGGGGTACAGTCCGTATGCGGATGACGTGGTAGAATACTTTGTACAGAAGTCTATTGCGAACGGAATTGATATCATCCGTATATTTGACTGTCTCAATGATATTCGCAACTTAGAGACTGCTGTAAAGGCATCCAACAAGGAAAAGGGACATGCACAGGTTGCCCTTTCTTATACATTGGGAGATGCCTACACCATGGATTACTGGAAGGATATGGCAAAGAAGATTGAGGATATGGGAGCAGATTCCATCTGTATCAAGGATATGGCCGGCCTGCTGGTGCCGACTGCTGCAACCGAGCTGGTACAGGCATTGAAGGCCGGAACCAATCTTCCGATTCAGCTCCATACACATTATACCTCCGGTGTGGCAGCGATGACCTATATGAAAGCTGTTGAGGCGGGCTGTGATGTGATCGATACAGCAATGTCTCCGCTGGCTATGGGTACATCACAGCCGGCAACCGAGGTTATGGCAAAGGCTTTTGAGGGAACAGAATATGATCCTGGTTTCGACCAGAACCTGTTGGCAGAGATTGCAGACTACTTCCGTCCGATGCGTGAGGAATGGTTGGAGTCCGGTCTGCTGAGTCCGAAGGTGATGGGTGTGAATATCAAGACACTGCTTTATCAGGTGCCGGGTGGTATGTTAAGCAACCTTGTGTCCCAGTTGAAGGAGATGAAGCAGGAGGATAAGTTTGACGAGGTATTAGAGGAAGTGCCGCGTGTACGCAAGGACTTTGGCGAACCACCGCTTGTTACACCTTCCTCCCAGATTGTCGGTACGCAGGCAGTTCTGAATGTGGTCATGGGGGAACGCTATAAGCAGATGACGAAGGAGTCCCGTGATCTGTTAGTGGGTAAATACGGTCAGACCGTAAAGCCGATCAATCCGGAGGTTCAGAAGAAGGCCTTGGATGCATTGGGCATGGATAAACCCATTACCCATCGTCCGGCCGATGATTTAGAGCCGCAGCTTGAGAAGCTGGAACAGGAGATGGCACAGTACAAGCAGCAGGATGAGGATGTGTTATCCTATGCATTGTTCCCGCAGGTTGCAACTGATTTCTTCAAATACAGGGAGGCACAGCAGACCAGAGTGGATGCCAGTGTGGCAGATACGGAGAATGGAGTGTACCCTGTATAAATAAACAGAAAAGGAGATGCTCCCGGGCATCTTCTTTTCCGTTATTCGGATGAAACATCTTAAGCCGGATTGAAATGCAGATTCAATAAAAAGGGTGCTTATGGCATAATATGGTATAGGATATGAATAGTGTAATGATAGTCGGGGGTGGTGCTGCCGGTATGATGGCAGCAATCCATGCGGCAAGAAATGGGAGAAGGGTAATATTGCTGGAACAGAATGACAAGCTGGGAAAGAAACTGTTTATTACCGGTAAGGGCAGGTGTAATTTCACAAATGCCTGTGATACGGAGGACTTGTTCGGCAATGTGGTGACGAATCCCAAGTTTTTATATAGTGCCTTTTATTCCTTTTCCAATCAGATGGTGATGGACTTTTTTGAGGAGCTGGGACTTGCCTATAAGGTGGAGCGGGGAAACCGTGTCTTTCCGAAGTCAGATCATTCCTCGGATGTGATCAAAGTGCTGGAAAAGGAGATGCGGAAGCAGAAGGTGGAGATCAGACTGAATACAAAGGTGAATGACTTGATCCTCGAAGAACATGTATGCAGGGGTGTGGAGCTGGCCGGTGGGAAAAGACTGTATGCGGACAGTGTGATCGTGGCGGCCGGAGGCGTGTCTTATCCAAGAACCGGAGCCTGTCGGGATGGGTATCGGTTTGCTGAGCATGCCGGACACAGAATCAGGAGCGTACAGCCGTCCTTAGTGCCCTTGGAGCTTCACGATCCCTGTTGTCAGGAGCTGATGGGTCTTTCCCTGAAAAATGTTTCGGTCACGATTTTTGCAGATGGGAAGGACGTGTATTCCGAATTTGGAGAGATGCTGTTTACCCATTTTGGGGTGAGTGGTCCGATTATTCTTAAGGCAAGTGCGTATATACACAGGTATCTGGAACAGAATCTCACCCTGAGTATGGATCTGAAACCGGCACTGGACAGCAGGACATTAGACGAGAGGATATTGAGGGATTTTCAACTTTATCAGAACAGGCAGCTCAAAAACAGTCTGGATAAGTTACTGCCGAAAGCTCTCGTTACGGTTGTTCTGAAAAAGAGCGGCATAGATGGTGAAAAAAAGATCAATGGATTGACAAAGGAAGAACGCCACATGCTCGGACAGACCATTAAGAATCTTTCCTTTGCGATCGCAGGTGTCCGCGGATGGGATGAGGCCATTATCACAAAAGGCGGTGTGGATGTCAGGGAAATCAATCCCGGAACAATGGGATCGAAACTGGTTCCGGGATTGTATTTTGCAGGTGAGGTGCTGGATCTGGACGCGCTGACCGGCGGATTTAACCTGCAGATTGCATGGTCTACCGGATATCTGGCGGGAATCTCGTGCTAGTTGACTTGCAACTGAAAAGAAGGTACAATAGAAAAAGTTTGAACATCATGGAAGTCTGACGGAACGGAAAAAGACAGGAGATCAGGAGGAGATCAAAAAATGGCAAGTGTTGCGATTGATGGACCTGCCGGTGCAGGAAAAAGTACCATTGCAAAAAGAGTGGCAAAGGAACTTGATTATATTTATGTGGATACAGGCGCGCTATACCGGGCGATTGCATATGCTCTGCTCAAGGAGCGTGTAGACATTGAGGATGAGGGGGCACTCATTGCGGCCTGCAGGCAGATGACGGTGGAGATCCGATATGAGGACGGAGTGCAGCAGGTATATCTGAACGGAGAGAATGTAACACCTTATCTGAGAGATGAGGAGACCGGTAACATGGCCTCTAAGTCTTCTGCGAAGGCACCGGTGCGGGATGCACTGTTAGATTTACAGCGCAATATGGCAAAGCAGCATGATGTTGTGATGGATGGAAGAGATATCGGAACCAATGTCCTGCCGGATGCAGAGGTGAAGATCTATCTGACGGCTTCCCCGAAGGAGCGTGCGAACCGTCGGTATAAGGAATTGATTGCAAAGGGAGAAGTGGCAGATTTGGATAAGATTGAGGCAGACATTATAGAGCGGGATGAACGGGATATGAATCGTGCCATTGCACCGCTTAAGCAGGCGGAGGATGCAGCCTTGATCGACAGTTCCGACATGGGAATCGAAGAGGTAGTCGAACGGATTCTGTCTGTTGTCAGAGAAAAATTGCTGTAAGGAATTGTCGCAAAATAAATTGTATATTCTGCGACCGCTCCTAAGGACATGACCGATAAAGGATGAAAATACGATACGAGGTGATATATGGAGGTTCTATTGGCGAAGACAGCCGGCTTTTGTTTTGGTGTGAAGCGGGCGGTGGATACTGTCTATGAGTATGTGGGAAAGGGAAAGGTCTACACGTTCGGTCCGATCGTGCACAATGAGGAGGTTGTAAAGGATCTGACGAACAGGGGCGTTCAGATTATTGAGAGAGAGGAAGAATTAGAGGCTTTAGATGAGGGAACCGTGATCATCCGGGCGCACGGTGTAGAACGGAGGATATACGGGCACATTCAAAAAAAATCCTTAAATCTGGTGGATGCGACCTGTCCTTTTGTAAAGAAAATCCACAATATTGTCGATAAAGATAGTGAGGCTGGTAGACAGATAGTGATTGTGGGAGACCGGGAGCATCCCGAGGTGAAGGGAATTTATGACCGGTGTCATTCAACCCCGATTGTGTTAGAGACATTGGAGGAGGCACAGAATCTGGAGCTTTCGAAGGACTGTACCATTAGTCTGGTGGCTCAGACAACATTTAATTACAAGAAATTCAATTCCATAGTTGAAATTTTTCAGGAAAAAGGTTATAATATAACCGTCTATAACACCATTTGCAATGCAACAGAAGAGAGACAGAGGGAAGCAGCTTCTATTGCAGGGCAGGTAGATGCGATGATTGTGATTGGTGGAAGGAACAGTTCTAACACACAAAAGCTATATGATATTAGCAAAAAAGAATGTGAAAATACTTACTATATACAGACACTCGTTGACTTGGATTTAGCTGCTTTTGAATCCGTTGGTAGGGTAGGTATTACAGCAGGGGCATCTACCCCTAATCAAATTATTAAGGAGGTTCATGGTAGCATGGCAGAAGATTTTGGAACAATGTTTGAAGCCAGTTTGGCAGAGGAGAACAGAATTAGCAATGGCAAGATTGTAAAGGGCACCGTTATTGATGTCAAAGAGGATGAGATCATTCTGAACATCAATTATAAGGCAGACGGTGTCATTACCAAGAATGAATTTTCGAATGATGCGAATATCTCATTGAAGGACAAAGTTCAGATTGGTGAGGAGATTGAGGCGAAGGTCATCAAGACCAATGACGGAGATGGTCAGGTGTTGTTATCGGTTAAGCGTGTGGCAGCAGAGAAAGCAAATGAGAAATTAGAGGAAGCCTATAACAATGAAGAAGTATTAAAGGGTGTTGTGACTCAGGTGTTAGATGGCGGTCTCAGTGTCACAGTGGATGAGGCGAGAGTTTTCATTCCGGCCAGCCTTGTATCGGATACCTATGAGAAGGATTTGAACAAGTATAAGGACCAGGAGATTGAGTTTAAGATTACAGAGTTTAACCCTCGCAAGAGAAGAGTGATTGGTAACCGTAAGATGTTGATTGAGGCTCAGAAGAAGGCGGCGAAGGATGCTTTGTTTGCCAGAATCCATGTTGGGGATACCGTAGAGGGTAAGGTTAAGAATGTGACAGATTTTGGTGCCTTTATAGATCTGGGCGGTGCAGATGGACTGCTTCATATCTCTGAGATGTCATGGGGCAGAGTGGAGAATCCAAGAAAGCTCTTTAATGTCGGAGATACGGTGAAGGCTTTGATCAAAGACATTCAGGGGGAGAAGATTGCTCTCAGCCTGAAGTTTGAGGAGACGAATCCGTGGCTGACGGCTGCAGAGAAGTATTCCATTGGCAGTGTGGTAACCGGTCGGGTTGCACGAATGACAGATTTTGGTGCATTTGTAGAATTAGAGCCGGGAGTAGATGCGTTATTACATGTATCACAGATTACAAAAGAGCATATAGATAAACCGTCTAGTGTATTATCAATTAATCAGGAGGTTCAGGTCAAGGTAGTAGATTTTAAGTTGGATGAGAGAAAGATCAGCCTGAGCATGAAGGTGCTGATTCCGGATGAGGATGACGTTCCGGCAGAGGAGTGATGGAATATAGAATCTCGTCTTAGGTAATATCTAAGACGAGGTTTCTTTTACTCTGAAACTCCAAGAAGTCGAGCCCAAAGGGCGATGACTGATTGGCTAAGTTTCTGGTATACGTAGTGTACTTAGAGAATTCAAGCCCAAA
>JAFVCQ010000096.1 GCA_017479085.1 Lachnospiraceae bacterium
CTGACAAGAAAATCTATGCCCTGCGGGACGTTACTGCTACCGTGGACAATGTTTCTCTGATCGCCGCAAGCATTATGAGCAAGAAACTGGCCGCCGGTGCTGATGCCATTGTGCTGGATGTAAAGGTGGGAAGCGGTGCCTTTATGAAGACGCTGGACGAGGCAAGAGAGCTTGCAAGAACAATGGTCGCGATCGGCAGACTGGCAGGACGAAAAACAATAGCTGTTATTACGGATATGAATGAGCCATTGGGAACCTCAGTGGGAAATATACTCGAGGTACAGGAGGCGATTGCCTGTCTGAAGGGTGAGGGGGAAGCACGTCTGATGGAGGTTTCTAAGACACTTGCCTGTCACATGCTGATTGCTGCCGGCAAAGCCCGATCCATCGAGGAGGGCAGCGAATGGATCGAGCAGGCAATTACGTCCGGAAATGCACTTGCCAAAATGAAGGAATTTGTCACTGCGCAGGGAGGGGATGCCGATTCGGTAGAGCACCCGGAACGCTTGCCACGAGCTGCCTATAAGCGCACCGTCACCGGAGAGATGCTCCTTCGTGCGGCCGGACAGGACATTGACCGGAGGGAAGCCTATCTGAACACCTGCGATAATCAGGAGGTTGGAATGACGTCCCTGCTGCTCGGAGGCGGACGCCAGACAAAGGATAGTGTCATTGATTTGTCCGTTGGAATCAAGATCTATAAGCATCTGGGTGACCGGATCACACCTGCGGATGCAATAGCAGATCTTTACGCAAATGATGAGTGGAAGCTTGATGAGGCAACATCGCGGTTTGTCAGCGCATATACACTTTCAGGGGAGCGACATTTCTCCAACCGGGTGATCTATGAAGTAATAACCGAATAATACATAGATCAATGTCATTTAGTTAAGCCGGACGCTGCCGGGTATGGTATATGTTACTGGCTAATCCTTAACTAAATGACATTGATACATAGATATGAATATTTTTCCGCATCCTATAATACAATGAAAGAAAAAGAGTATGGTAAGTTTCATTGAAAAAGCTTGTTGCAATTGGAATCGCGCTTGTCTGCATGATCAGCCTGTTTCCGGAGTATCCGGTATATGGAACGGACACAGGGCAGAATGTGGGACAGAGCACATCTGAGAAAGGAAAAGAGGTTGAGATTCCCTCTGATTCCGGACAGAATACAGATGCACTCAACATCGAATCTCCCTCTGCACTCTTAATGGAGCTGAACAGTGGGCAGGTTTTGTATGAGAAGGATGCAGATACTGCCAGAAGACCTGCCTCTGTTACAAAGATTATGACAATGCTGCTCGCCTTTGAGGCAATGGATGCGGGAACCCTGAGTCTCACGGATACGATTACGGTATCAGAGCATGCTGCAGGAATGGGAGGGAGTCAGGTTTATCTGGAACCCGGAGAAACACAGACGATGGAAGATATGTTAAAATGCATGATCGTGTCTTCTGCCAATGATGCAGCAGTTGCAATCGGAGAAGCCATTGCGGGCAGTGAGGAGGGGTTTGTTGCCAAAATGAACGAACGCGCAACAGAGCTTGGTATGCAGCATACCCATTTTGAAAATGCCTGCGGTCTTGAGGCAGCCGGTCATCTGATGAGTGCGAGAGATATTGCCATTCTCTCCAGAGAATTATTGACAAAGCATCCGGAGGTCATGGACTATACTACAATCTGGATGGATACGATCATCCACCGGACAAAGCGTGGAGAGTCTGAATTTGGTCTGGCCAATACAAACAAATTTCTGAAAAAATACGAGGGGGCCAACGGTCTGAAGACCGGTTACACCTCGGCAGCAGGCTTTTCCATGTCGGCAACTGCGACCCGAAACGGTATGACAATGATCGCAGTTGTAATGGGTTCCAAGACAAAGGATATCCGATATTCCGATGCTGCGAAGCTGTTAGATTATGGATTTGCCAATTGCAGGATATACACCGATGACAAGGTATTAGACGGTCAAAACCGGATTCCGATTGTTGGAGGCGTAGAGAATGAGGTTACGGTCAAGGCAAAGAATGATTTTCATTATGTCTTGATCGGCAATGCCGATTCCGCAGCGATTACAAAGGAAATGGTGATCGTAAAGGGAGAGGCTCCGATCCAAAAAGGAGAGGTGGTGGCCAGAATGGAATATTCGCAGGACGGCACGGTGATCGGTGGAGTGGATCTGATCGCCGCCGCATCAATGGAACCACAGAAATACCACCACACACTGCATAAGCTGTTCCTGCGTTATATTAATGTGTATGATACTTATGAACGAAATTAGGAACAGTGACTTTTATGAAATTTTAAGGAGTTACGAATGAGATTGTTCTTGAATATATTGGAAATTATTAGTATACTTATTGTGATTTGCTTTATGTTGGTCTGTGTGATCAGTTGGATCGAGAACCGCAGACTGACCGTCACCAGATATCAGATCAGGGATGCCTGCCTTCCGGCAGCATTCAACGGATTTCATATTGTACATCTTTCGGATATGCATAATGTATCATTTGGCACCAACAATGAGCAGCTTCTCAAAAGGATTGCCGCATTGAAACCGGATGTGATTCTGATAACCGGCGACATGATTATCGCAAAGCCGGGGATGGATGTAACCTTTGCAGCAGATACTATGAATGAATTGAGCGGGATTGCCCCGGTATATTTCAGTCTGGGGAATCACGAATTGCGTACCATGCTTTATCCTCAAGAGTACCCGGGAATGTGGGAAACCTTTTCCGAACGTCTGGTACCGGAGATTCATCTGCTGTTGGACGAAGCGGTAACGCTGGTCAGAGAGAATTCCTGTATCCATTTATATGGACTGAATTTGACACAGGAGCTCTACAAACGATTCGTGCTTACCCCTATGCCGGATGATTATCTGACATCCCTGTTTGGTGTCTGTGATCCGGATGCCTACCATATTCTTATGGCTCATAATCCGGATTATTTTAAGGATTATGCTGCGTGGGGAGCGAATCTTACCTTTTCCGGACATGTACATGGTGGAATGATCAGAATTCCTTTTTTGGGTGGACTGCTTTCCCCTATGGTGCATTTTTTTCCGAAATATGACAAGGGAATCTTTGAGGATTCCAATAAGTATATGATTTTGAGCGGAGGCTTGGGCAATCACACCTTCCGATTCAGGGTGAACAATCTGCCGGAGATCGTTTCCGTTTCAATCTATCAAGAAACAGTTTAGGAGTGCTGAAATGGACGATAAGAAAAAAACAACGGAACACTTAAAAACAGTAACTACCATGAACTCAGATGGAGAAGTGGTTGACTTTGATGATTTATTTCAGGCTGATACCAAAGAAATGCTTTCCTCTGAACGGGAAACAAAGGATTCTGACAACCAACAGACTGAGCCTGCGAATCAAGAAGCTGCAGCTTCGCAACATAAACCGAACGAAACAAAGAGCCGGAATCATAAGAAACAACATTCCAACCGTTCATCCAAAAAGACTGACAGGAATACTGGTAAGCAGGAAAGGAAGCCATCCATCAAAGCAGATGAGACAAAACAAGAGCACAAGATCGATGCTCCTTCCGGTAAGCAGGAAAAACAGCCACCTGTCAAAGCAGATGAGACAAAGCAAAAGTCCGATACCCCTTCTGATATACAGAACGGGCAACAACCTGTGGAAAAATCGTCTCATGCAAAACAACCGGAAGCAATTCAAACGTCAGACAAAAAAGACAAGGTGAACGCAACCAAGAACCGGGAAGAAGAAAAAAAGCAGACCGATTCATCCAACAAGGAGAGCAGGGATTCCGA
>JAFVCQ010000097.1 GCA_017479085.1 Lachnospiraceae bacterium
AGAAGATGATGAGTATGACGATACCGTTCAGAAGGACTATGTCGTCAGTCAGTCTCCGGAGGGCAATACCACTGCTGCGAAGGGAACGACGGTGCGGATCGTGGTAAGTAAAGGAAAAGAAGTCAAGGTTTTTGTTGTTCCGGATCTGAAAAAGAAAACAATTACCGAAGCGGAGTCGGCTTTGTCTGAGGTGAATCTGAAGCTGGGAAATGTCACTCAGGAGTATAGCGAGTCGATTAAGGAGGGACAGGTGATCAGCCAGAGCATTGCTGCGGGAACAGAGGTGAAGGAATCGACTGCAGTGGACATTACGATCAGCAAGGGCAAGAAGCCTACAACCACCACGTATACGGTCAGCTTCAGTGGATCAATCAGTAATAATGGGTATGATTTTGAAGAAGGGGAGTTTGTCCGAATCAAGGTAACTTTGATTGTTGGCGGTGCATCCTATACGATTGTGGATGATGTGTATGATGAGGCAGAGCTTCCGTTGTCTCTCTCGAATGCAGAGGAGATTACCGGTCTGGTCAGCAAGGATGGCACATTAATCTACAGTGTACAGAATGAGGCAGGCAATGATATTACAAGTAGTTTTTCTTCGAATTCGGTACAGGCAAGATTCAGAGCAGTGGAGCAGTAGATGCAGGGAAAGATTATTAAGGGAATCGCAGGATTTTATTATGTATATGCCGGACATTCGGTGTATGAGTGTAAGGCGAAGGGAATTTTTCGGAATCAGAAGGTGAAACCGTTAGTGGGGGATGACGTAGAGATTACAGTTTTGAATGAAGCAGACAAATTGGGGAATATCAACACGATCTGTACACGTCGTTCCGAGCTTATCCGGCCTGCAGTGGCAAATGTGGATCAGGCATTGGTTGTATTTGCATCCGCAGCGCCGGCACCGAATCTGAATCTGTTAGACCGTTTTTTGTTGATGATGGAGCGGCAGCAGATTCCGACTACGATCTGTTTCAATAAGATGGAGTTAGTGGATGACGATCGATTGCTGGAATTACAGCAAATCTATCGGACAACAGGTTATCCGGTTATTATGGCAAGCACCTATGAAGAACATGGCATGGATCGTATTTATGAGGTGTTAGAGGGCAGGACAACTGCATTGGCAGGCCCGTCCGGTGTTGGCAAATCCTCCATTATGAATAAGTTGAATCCGGAGGCCAATATGGAGGTTGGCGGAATCAGCCAAAAGATTGAGCGGGGGAAGCACACAACGCGTCATTCGGAGATGATACCGGTGGGTGAGAATACCTATCTGCTAGATACGCCGGGTTTCAGTTCGATTTATTTTTATGATATGGAAGCCGAGACTCTCAAGCGGTATTATCCGGAGTTTGAGACATATGAGCCGGAGTGTCGCTTTCAGGGTTGTAATCATATGGGAGAGCCGGACTGCGGAGTCAAGCAGGCGGTAGAAGCTGGGCGAATCGCACGTTCCCGATATGAGAATTATCGGTTGTTTTTTGAAGAATTAAAGTCAAAGAGAAGAAAATAGGGGAGTAAAAAGATGAATTATTTAGCACCGTCGGTTTTATCAGCAGATTTTTCCATACTGGGTCAGGAGATTGAGACGGTAGTGAGAGCAGGAGCGAGAATGGTACATCTGGACGTTATGGATGGAAGCTTTGTGCCGAATATCTCTTTTGGTGCACCGGTCATATCTTCTGTGAGGAAGAATACAGATGCTTTGTTTGATGTACATCTGATGATTGATGAGCCGGCTCGATATCTGGAAGACTTTCACAGGGCAGGTGCCGATCTGATTACGGTACACTATGAGGCATGCGCCGATGCAGGGGATACCCTTATGAAGGTGAGGGAGCTGGGAATTCGGGCAGGGCTTGCAATCTCTCCGGATACTCCGGTGGAGGTATTAGAACCATATATGGAGCTGGTGGATCTGATTCTGGTCATGAGTGTATATCCGGGGTTTGGTGGTCAGCAGTTCATAGAGGACAGCCTGACCAGAGTAAAGGTGGTAAAGGAAATGGCACAGACCTGTGGACGGGATGATCTGTGGATTGAGGTAGATGGCGGTATCGGTCCGGACAATATTGTAAGCGTGATGAAGGCGGGAGCTAATGTTCTGGTGGCAGGCTCCGCTGTCTTTCGGGGGGATTCCGGTGAAAATGTCAGAAGACTTATGACATTGCTGGAGGAGCAGGGATGAGGCATTGTCTGATTCTTACAGGGGGTCGTCTGAATCTGCAATTTGCACGGGAGTATTGTAGAACGTTATCATATGACACAGTCTATGCGGTTGACCGGGGCTTGGAATATGCCAAACAGTTGGGGCTTGTTCCGGATTATATTGTAGGGGATTTTGATACAGTGGATGCCGGAGTTCTGGCTGCATATGAGAAGCAGATCCAATGTGGTGAGCTTGCCTCTGTATTCGAACGCCATCCGGTCAAAAAGGATGCGACGGATACCGAACTGGCGCTTCAAAAGGCGATGGAGGAAGGAGCGGAACAGATTACGCTTCTTGCTGCCACGGGAAGCCGGATGGATCATGTTTTGGCGAATCTTGGGCTGCTGCTGCAGACAGCGAGGAGAGGGATATCCTGTTTCATGGTGGATGAGACGAACCGGATACAGCTTCTTTGTGCCGAACACAGGAGTTGTCAGATCTCCAGAGCAGGACAGCATGGACGGTATGTCTCCGTCCTCCCTTTTGCCGGCAGTGTGTGTGGTCTGACAATGGAGGGTGTGTTATATCCGTTGAAGGAATTTGATCTAGAACCGGGAAGCAGTTTGACCGTCAGTAATGAGATTGTAGAGGAGCTGGCCGTGATTTCCATACGACAGGGACAACTGCTTGTGATAGAGAGCGCAGATCGGTGGAATGTGGATGTGGCAAAGAGATAGGAAGGGACAGTCGATACGGACTGCCCCTTTTATATTATTTCTTTTTGCGCTTGTCATTTTTTTTGTTTTTACCGGTTGTCTTCTTGCTGCCGGATTTTTGATTCTTTTCAGCCGCCGGTGAGGTATCCTTCTTGCCTCCGGATTTTTGATTCCTTTCGATAACCGGTGCAGTCTCTTTTTTGCCATCTGTCTTCTGATTCTTGTCCGTGACGGCTGTAGTCTCTTTTTTTACGTTTGCCTTCTGTACTTTGTTGGCAGTAGTGGAACCGCTTTCTTTTTTTCTGCCCGATTTTTGTGTGTTCTCTGTGGAAGAATGGCCTGTGGTGCGCTTTTCCTCTTTTTTTGAACGGGTCTGGCCGGAGGCTGTGACCGTTTCCACCGGTGTCGGTTCGATGGAGAATGGGTTTGACAGAATTGGTGTGATATACTTGGATTCGTAATAGTGATAGAGTGCTTTGTATTCTTCGCTGTAATTGTCGTTGGCATGTCCGTGCATTTCATCAAAATCACGGTCGTTCTCCACGCGCTTTACAATATGCAGGGCGACATTGGCACAGTGAGAGGAGATTCGTTCAAAGCTGGTGACCAGATCAACCAATGCGACTCCGCCGGCAATGCCGCAAACTCCAGCCTGAAGTCGTTCTACGTGGTGCGATTTGATCGTCTCCTTCAGCTTGTCAACCATTTCGGAGAGCGGTTCGATCCGGATGGCCGCCCCCACATTGTCATGCTTAAAGGCTTCAAAGGTGGTGCGGAGAGTGATCTCCACTGCAGCGAGAATGGTGTCGATCTCCTGATGTCCCGCCGGAGAGAATTGAATCTCCTGTTCCATCTTATGTTGTGCCACATAGGAGATATTGATACAGTGATCTCCCATACGTTCAAAATCGCTGATCGAATTGAGAATCTCAGATACCACTAAGCGATCATCCTGGGAGAGCCGCTTGGAATTGATCTTTACAATATAAGAGGAGAGCTCACTTTCACATTTATCGATAAAGGTCTCGTTTTCCTCCAGTATGACCCGCTTAGACGGATCGTAGTTGTGAATCAGTCCGGTGGCAATCTGGTAGTTTTCATAGATGGCATCCGCCATGGCAGCGATTACATTCTTACATTGTTCTAAAGCGATGGTTGGTGTGTTGAGAAGCATATCGTCCAATGTGGAGAGCTCCTGATCGGTCTTTGATACATCGTCGTCCCCGATGATCCGGCCTGTAAAATGTCCAAGCTGCTCACTGAAGGGCAGCAGAACCACACCGGTCAGGAAATTAAACAGAAAATGTACATTTGCAATATTTCCCCGGTTTACGGTGTGATCCCAGAAGGAGATTCCGACTGTGTAGTATATGCCATATATAATGGCTGTAAGGATGACCGCACCGAAGATGTTAAAAAACAGATAGCTGATCGATACCCGTTTTGCCTTTTTATTTGCTCCAATAGAACCTAATAATATAGTCATACATTTACCAAGATTCGCTCCGATGATGATGGGAACTGCGGTGGCATAACTGACGCTGCCGGTGGCGGACAGTGCCTGCAGAATACCAACGGAGGCAGAGGAGCTCTGAATGATGGCGGTAATGATCAGTCCGATCAGAATTCCAAGAAATGGATTCCGAAAGGAGGTGAATGTATTCTGAAATGCCTCCGAATCCTTTAGCGGGGCAAATACAGCCTCCATGATGGTCATACCATAGAATAATATGCCCATGCCCACCAGAATACCTGCGGTATCCTTTGCCTTCTTATTCTTGGTGAGAAGAAGGATAAAGGCACCGACTCCGACCAACATCGGAGCAAAGGAGGAAGGCTTTAACAGATTGAGCACCAGATTATCGGAACCCAGATCGCCGAGACGCAGGATCTGAGCGGTGATGGTACTTCCCACATTGGCACCCATAACCACCGGAATGGATTGATATAATTTCATGATACC
>JAFVCQ010000098.1 GCA_017479085.1 Lachnospiraceae bacterium
TGTATGGAATGGAAAAGTAAAGGAGAGAGTTACAATTGGGAAGAAAATATGATTCGAAATATGGGTTTCAGACAAGGGCGGTACATACCGGAAATGATGTGGATGCAGAGACGGGGGCAATCCGGCGTCCCATCACGATGGCGAACAGCTATGAGCTTCCCTTTGACCCAAGCTCCATGAACTGGTCAAGCGCGGAGGGGAATCTTTACACCAGAAATGGCGGCGCAAACCAGAAATACCTGCAGGAGAAGCTGGCAGTGTTGGAGGGAGGAGAGGACTGCGTCGTGCTGGCAAGCGGTGTGGCAGCACTTTCCGGTCTGTTCTTTGCGCTGCTTCAAAGCGGGGATCATGTCATTTTCTCCAGTGTGACCTATATTGCAGTTTACCGGCTTTTAAATGAGTTGTTCAATCATAAGTTCCAGGTGGAGACAACGATACTGGACACATCCGATCTGGAGAAGATCAAAGCGGCAATCCGGCCGAATACAAAGCTGATCCATATAGAGACACCGGGTAACCCGACTCTGCATATTTCGGATATTGCGGCGATCTCACAGATTGCACATGAAAACGGGGTACTCCTGTCCGTAGACAATACATTTGCCTCCCCGTATAACCAGCGTCCAATCGAGCTGGGAGCAGATTTTTCCATTGAGAGTCTGACAAAGTATATCAACGGACATGGAGATGCGATGGGCGGAGCCATCATCGGCAGAAAGGAATATCTGGATATCATTCGTGCGCAGTCACAGGTGAATCTTGGTGCAGCGATCAGTCCGTTTAATGCATGGCTGATCATGCGGGGAGCCGTGACCCTTCCTCTTCGGATGAGACAGCATAATGAAAGTGCGCAGGAGATTGCGGAGTGGCTGGAGAGGCAGCCGGGTGTGAGCTTTGTGGCATATCCGGGACTTCCGGATTTTTGGGGACATGAGGTGGCAAAAAAACAGATGACACCCGGATATGGCGGAGTCATGGCATTTGGACTGAAAGCGGATCATGATACGCATAATCAGTTTGTGAGTCATCTGCAGGTCATTACATCGGCTGTATCGCTTGGGCATGATGAGAGCCTGATCGTATTTCTTGGAGAGGAGGATGAGAGGCAGTATCTGTATCCGGAAGAGTTTCATAATGGATTTTTCCGCTTTAGTGTGGGACTGGAGGATACAAAGGATATCATTGAGGATCTGGAACAGGCATTGCAACAGGTTGGTTTGGGAAGGAGGAATTGACAGTTCCTAAGCCTTACCGGTCATAAATGGGCGCAATGCTTCGCTCCAGAATCCCGTTCATGTGGGCAATCGCTGTTCCGTAATTGGTGAAAGCAGTGCCGGCCGCCACGGCTTGCTGCATACGGTTCCTGAGCTCGTTGTCATGCAGCATGCATCCGCCACAGTGAATGATCAGGTTGTACGCAGACAGGTCATCCGGAAAGCTGTGACCTGAAGTGAAGCGGATATCAAGTTCCTTGCCGGTGTGAAGCTTAAGCCAGTTCGGCAGTTTGACGGTACCGATATCCTCACACTGGCGGTGATGGGTACAGCCTTCGCTGATGAGTACTCTGGCATGATCCGGCAGACGGTCGATTGCGGCAGCTCCCCTGACGGCTTCGTCCAGAAATCCCTTATACCGTGCCATCAGGATGGAGAAGGAGGTCAGGGGAATCTCTCCGGGTACCAGATTCATAACTTTGGCAAAGGCCTGTGAATCCGTGATGACCAGTGCGGGCGGAGTCTTAAGTCGATCAAGGCAGGCAGGGAGCGTCTCTACCTGTGTGACAAGTGAGATGGCACCGGCATCCAGAATATCACGGATTGCCTGCTGTTGGGGAAGAATCATTCTGCCTTTGGGCGCAGATCCATCGATCGGGGTGACCAGAATGACAAGATCACCTGCTGTGATAAAATCTGCAACAAATTGAATCTCTTTTGTATGGCTGCCGGAGGATGCGGCAAGGGCATTTTTGAAATCCTCGATTCCGGTGCCATGTTTTGCACTCAGATAAAAGTGGGTTTGGGTATTGCTGCATTTCTGTTTGGAGAGAT
Organism: Lachnospiraceae bacterium; assembly: GCA_017479085.1. GTDB lineage: Bacteria > Bacillota > Clostridia > Lachnospirales > Lachnospiraceae > CAG-590. Next base: position 2,049 of record JAFVCQ010000098.1, read on the forward strand.
CGGTCTTGTTGTGTACGATCAGATATGGAATCCCGCGTTGCCGGATGATGGACAAAAGTGCATTCTCTGCATCGGACAGGGCATTGCTGTCAGTAACCAATACAGCGATGTCACAGGTGGAGAGGACTTCCTTTGTCTTTCGCACGCGCATATCCCCGAGGATGCCTTCATCGTCGAACCCGGGAGTGTCGATGATGGTGACAGGGCCTAACGGAAGAAGCTCCATGCTCTTTTTTACAGGGTCGGTGGTGGTGCCCTTTATATCGCTTACAAGGGAAACCTCTTGATTCGTGATGCGGTTTACAAGGCTGCTCTTGCCTGCATTTCTCATACCAAAAAAGCCGATGTGAATTCGTTCTGCGGTTTGTGTATCATTAAGTCCCATTGATCTGTCACCTCACTTAAAAACGGAAATCTCGTTCACCCGCTGCAATCTTTGTAAGACGTTCACGGACGATTTGCTGCACCTTTTCCTTCGGGATATTCCCAATCTCTTTTTCAATCATGGCCTCACCGATTTTGCGGGTATCGTCAGAGGCATAATCCAATAGGAATTCCTTGAGGGTCATAAGTGCATTTGGATGGCAGCAGTTCTGAATCTGTCCGGATTTGCACAGCTCCATGAAACGGTCACCGGTACGTCCCTCGCGGTAGCAGGCAGTGCAGAAGGAAGGAATATATCCCGAGCGCATGAGCCAGTTGACGACTTCGTCTAATGTACGGTCGTCGGAAACATCAAACTGTTCGGTATCGTGCGGGCGTTCTTCCTCGCAATAACCGCCGACGGAAGTTCGGGAAGCGCCACTGATCTGACTGACACCCAGCCGGATGATCTTTTCACGCACTTCGGCAGACTCGCGGGTAGAGATGATCATGCCCGTATAAGGAACGGCGATTCGAATACAGGCCGCAATTTTGCAGAACATTTCATCCGTCAGAGAATTGTCAAACTCTGTCGGATCAATATCATCGGCACGTTTTACCCGTGGGACGCTGATCGTGTGGGGACCTACACCGTGCACGGCTTCCAGGTGTTCCGCGTGCATGAGAAGTCCTGCAAATTCGTATTGATAATTGTCAAGACCGAATAACACACCGATGCCCACATCATCAATGCCGCCCTCCATCGCGCGATCCATGGCTTCCGTGTGATAGTCGTAGTTGTGCTTCGGTCCTGTGGGGTGAAGAAGCTCATAATTCTTCTTGTTGTAGGTCTCCTGAAAAAGGATGTAAGTACCAATTCCCGCATCCCGCAGTTTTTGATAGTTTTCAACCGTGGTTGCGGCGATATTTACATTTACTCTGCGGATCGCACCGTTTTTGTGCTTGATGGAGTAAATTGTCCTGATACATTCCAAAATGTATTCGATCGGGTTGTTGACAGGATCCTCGCCTGCCTCAATTGCAAGACGTTTGTGGCCCATATCCTGTAAAGCAATAACCTCGTTTGCAATCTCCTCCTGTGTGAGCTTCTTGCGGGGAATATGCTGGTTCTTCAGATGATACGGACAGTACAGACATCCGTTTACACAGTAATTGGAGAGATACAAAGGCGCAAACAGCACGATTCGGTTTCCGTAGAAATTCTTTTTGATCTGCTCGGCAAGGTCGTATATTTCTTGTACCTTCTCTTTGTTATCACATGCTAACAGTACACTGGCTTCACGGTGGCTAAGTCCCTTGCAAAGCCTGGCTTTGGCCAGAATTTTATCGATAAGGGCAATGTCATTTTTGTGTTCTTCGGCATATCGGACGGTGTCAAGAATCTCTCCATCGTTGATAAATTCCTCAGCCTTCATTGATTTCATATCGTATTTCATATTGATTACCATCCTTTTTGGGTTTCATACCATAGTTTTGGTGCTGCGGATATCGCGCAGGAGAATATCAATGACATGGTACGTCCGTATAATCCCCGCGGTCTGTGACGATCTCGCAGCCCGTTGTGCGCACGCGGTTTTTCAGACAGGTGATACACTGGGCGGCTTCTTCGCCGGTACAGATTTTGTTGTCATACAGCATATATTTTTTGCGCACGTCTACGGGAGAAAGGTTCGGCATGAGTACATTTGCCCCTGCACGGATCCCGTTTTCCCGTCCCAGCGGGTCGATCGTGCCAAGTGCCGTTGTTGCAGGCAGAAGCACTTCGGGAAGTGTCAGCCGGATCAGTGACAACAGGAACGTGGTTAACTCGGAAGTCCCGCCGGACTCGTCCCGAAAGGGGGTGTCCTTGTGAGGGATGAATGGCCCGATCCCGACCATATGCGGCTTCAGTTTCTTTAAAAATAACAGCTCCTCTGCAAGATGTTTCTCCGTCTGGTTTGGTGACCCCACCATGAATCCCACACCCACCTGATAGCCAAGCTCCTTCAGATCGCATATACACTGTATTCTGCGTTCAAAGCTCATCGAGTCGGGATGAAGTGTTTCATAATGAGTCTTGCTGCAGGTCTCATGGCGCAGCAGATAACGGTCAGCACCCGCTTCACGTAGAATCTGGTAGCTCTTGCGGCTGCGTTCCCCCAGAGACAGAGTGATTGCGCAGTCAGCGTGATTCTTCCGGATCGAGCTTACAATCCTGGCCAGTATGGTGTCGGTGTAGAAGGAATCTTCCCCGCCCTGCAGCACAAAGGTGCGAAATCCCAGATCGTAACCGACATCTGCACAGGCTATGATGTCCTCCGGCATAAGGCGATAGCGGTCAACATTGGAATTGCCTGCACGGATCCCACAGTAGTAGCAGTTGTTTTTACAGTAATTTGTGAACTCGATCAATCCGCGTATATAGATCCGGTCGCCATAATATTGGTGGCGTGCGGCTCTCGCAAGCGCAGAGGCATAATCGCGAATCTCGTCCCGGTTCCGAATCAGCGTCAGGTATTCATCATGGGAAAGCTCTGCTCTGGAAGCAAGTTTGTCAATCAGACCCTTATACATTGCTGAAAGCCGCCTTCGATGACACGCCGTCCAGTCTGCCAAGCTGTCCGCAGAGAGTGTTGATCTCGTCCTGAGCCGCATCCATTACAATGGTGATGCCGGTGATATTTTTCTTCGGATAAGGCAGTCCCATCCGCCCGATTATATGTTCCCGGTAATCTGAAAGAATCGTGTTGAGCGTACCGATGCTCTCCTGATTTTCTACGATGATGCCGATGATGGCAACGCGTGTTTCATTCTGTTCCATAATAGTACACCTCCATAACATAAAAAAGACCGCGCCGAAAACGCGGTCAAAATGTTGAAATAAAAATGCATGCATACCTGATATTCCTCGCGCTTCCGGTCAGAATCTATCTTTCCGTCAGAACAATGATAGCGTACCATGGAATCAGTTTATTGTCAATCGTTACCGTATGACCTGCACCGTGAATGCGGTTGTCTGGGGCGGAATACTTGCAGTCATAAAGGAAGCGTGTTCGACCCGAACCCGTAATCCCGGTCTTAATCGGGACAGCGGAATCCGTCTTCCGATTGGATCGAGAATGACCGTCTCCTGAGAGATATGGAATCGAATGGCAGAGGAAGGATTCTGATTCTGAATCACTACAAGGAAGTCATTTCTTGGATTGACCTCTGCGATTCTGCCGATGGTGGTCTCTCTGGTCTCTGGTCGTTTCACGATGATCAGTAGAAATGCCTGTGCCTGCGGCGGATTACTCCGGGTCATGGTCGGGGAGAACGAGGCGTGAATCACCATTCCCTCCCTGAGCTCATTCACACGCACGGAACCGCCATGCTCGTTGCGCAGGGCAGTCTCCGGACCGATAATCAGGGTTACCGTCTGCTTTGGCTCTTTGCAGGTCGGGCAGCTTCGATAGGTGATCGTCACCAGAGTGGTGTTCCTGTTGGTTGTGATCTCGTCGATCACAGCATCCAACACATTGATCACCTCTCTGTGAGGTGGAAAATCCGGTGTATGCCCGCTGCTGCACTCAAAGTTTGAACCGCTCAATTCGGCTTCTTCGGTTGTTTGTTCCATTTCGTTTGGTTCATAATCTTCCAAATGTTCCATTTCCATTACCTGAATCTTAATTTTCAATTATAAAATATGCAGATGCGCCGCATAAGGTGATATATGGATTAACAGGTAAGAAAAAAGCTGCCGCATGTTATCATGCGGCAGTCTGCTCCTATATCATTTGTATCTCAATTAAGGAAATCCTGTTGTTCCTAATGTTCGTATGGTGGATAAATGAATTTTGCTGACGTCAAAAGGCATTTTCCAAGTTGATCAATTGCTCATTGATCTTGTCAAATGAGGAAATATGCTCGTTTAGTTTGTTGCATAACAATAGCATTTGAGAACAATCAATCTGGTCGCCGGCCTGAATCAGGTCCAAGATCTGTTTGCGATAGTCGGCGATTTTCCGGCCTTCACCCTCGAGGTGTATTAATAGCTTATCTGCTTGTTCTTCCATTAAGGTTCCTCCTCTGCATAAATTATATATCCTATCATAACATATTTCGCCAAAATATGATAACAGGAATAAATCGCACATTTCAGCCCCTTTCGACAGGATACGATTGTATCATACCGGATGATGTTCGGTTCGACCATGAACCAATGTCATCCAGTTAAGGGTTAACCCGTAAACAGCTACCGGGTATGGTATATGTTTCACTATGTAGGGCTATCTGCGGACGTCGGTCCTTAATGAGCAGCCCAAGCTGCGAATTTAGTACCGTTACGTCTGCAGCTAAGCACAAGCGTGCCCGAAATGGGAAACATATACCATACCCGATAGCGTCCGGCTTAACTAAATGATATTGACCATGAACAGGAACTCTTGTATTTTTGGTTGACAAAGCAAAGGATAGAATGTATACTATTCCTAGCTAAAAAGTGTGAAAAGGAGACGAAAGGCATGAAACAGATACTATGCTTTGGTGATTCGAATACATATGGGCTGATTCCGGGAACTGCAGGGCGTTATCCATGGGGCGTGCGCTGGACCAGTCTGTTGGCGGAGAGTGTGAGGGATCAGGGATATCAGGTCGTGGAGGAAGGGTTGTGCGGACGTACTACAATGTATGAGGATTCAACCAGAATCGGGCGCCGGGGGACACAGATTCTGCCGGTTCTGTTGGAAAGTCACAGACCGGTGGAGATTGTGGTGCTGATGCTGGGAACCAACGACTGTAAGACAGCCTATCAGGCTGGCGCACAGGATATTGGCGGCGGGATAGAGCAGCTCATCGATCAGATTCGACTCTCAGATCCGCACATTTCGATCCTGCTGATCTCGCCGATCACATTAGGCGAGGGTGTCTGGGAAACAGGGTATGATACGGACTTTGATTCCCATTCCAAAGAAGTGTCAGAACAACTGGCAGATGTGTACCGCAGCATTGCGCAGCGGAGGAATCTGGAATTTCTGGCAGCATCGGAATATGTGTCGGCTAGCCGGACAGACAGAGAGCATCTGGATGCAGAGGGGCATTACAGACTGGCAGCAGCAGTGACCGATACCGTGCAGGACATGATTCGACACGCCACCTGTTCGGAGGACCCGGAGTTACTGCAGTATGACGGAGCCGCTTCATAAGAAGGTCTGATACAGGAGGAATGACATGACATTAGCACAGCTAAGATATGCGATTACGGTGGCAGGGTCGGATTCCATGAGTGAGGCAGCGAGGAAATTATTTATTTCCCAGCCCAGTCTGTCCGCTTCGATTAAGGAGCTGGAGGAGGAGACCGGACTGGAACTGTTCCATCGGAACAACAGGGGAATTTCCGTGACACCGGAGGGTGAGGAATTTATCGGCTATGCCAGACAAGTGGTAGAGCAGTATGAATTGATGGAATCAAAATATATTGAGAAGTCTGCGATTAAGAAGAAATTCAGTGTATCCATGCAGCATTATACCTTTGCGGTCAATGCGTTTGTGGAGATGGTCAAGCAGTTTGGTATGGATGAATATGAGTTTGCAGTGCGGGAGACCAGAACGCATGATGTGATTGAGGATGTCAGGAATTTTAAGAGTGAGATCGGGATTCTTTATATCAACCCATTTAACAAACGGGTGCTGGAAAAGCTGTTTCACGAGTGCGGCCTGGAGTTTCATGAGATTTTACAGTGTCATATCTATGTGTATCTGTCCAAAGGACATCCGTTGGCCGGGAAGAAAGAGATTGATCTGACGGAATTAGAGGAATATCCATGCCTGTCTTTTGACCAGGGGACGAATAATTCGTTTTATTTTGCGGAAGAGGTGTTAAGCACCTATGAATATAAGCAACTGATCAAGGCCAACGACCGGGCAACGATGCTGAATCTGATGGTGGGACTGAATGGTTATACGCTGTGTTCCGGAATCATATGTGAGGATTTGAACGGACCGGAATACTGTGCGATCAAGTTAAAGTCTGATGAACTTATGACGATCGGGTATCTTACCCGAAAGGGAGTCGCAATCAGCTCACTGGGAAATAAATATCTGGAGGAGCTTGCAAAATATAAGGATAAGGTGTTAGATTAGAGATAGATGGCATGGAATCAGATGGCACGATCTGGAGATGGGAGGAAGAAGAGTATGAGAGAACATATTGCAAGAGAGGATGCCTTTGCGTTGCTGCAGCAATACAATCAGGAACCATTTCATATTCAGCATGCACTGACCGTAGAGGGTGTTATGAAGTGGTATGCCAATGATCTGGGATATCAGGAGGATACGGAATACTGGGGAATTGTAGGTCTGCTGCATGACATTGATTTTGAACAGTATCCGGATCAGCATTGCATTAAGGCACCGGAATTATTGAGAGAAGCGGGAGTGGGAGAAGATATCATCCATGCTGTGTGCAGTCATGGCTATGAGCTGACTGTGGATGTCCGTCCGGAGCATGAGATGGAAAAAGTGCTGTATGCGGTGGATGAACTGAGTGGTCTGATCGGCGCTGTCGCACTGATGCGTCCATCCAAAAGTGTGCAGGATATGGAGGTAAAGTCCGTAAAGAAGAAGTACAAGAGCGCTAATTTTGCAGCGGGATGTTCGAGGGAGGTCATTGAGCGCGGAGCAGACATGCTGGGATATGAGCTGAGTGACTTGATCCAGAAAACGATCTATGCAATGCGTTCCTGTGAAGAATCTGTCCGACAGGTCATGTCTCAGTATCAGAATGAACGCACTCCCTAAGCGGACTTCTGCGTGAGACATATATCCTATCCGGTAGCGTCCGGCTTAACTAAATGACATTGGACTATTCACTGCGTAGCGAATTCTGCGACGGGATGCTTCGCTGGAGTACCCAAAAGGGCAGTAATCTCAAGGATTACAGGCTTGAGAACGATTTCGCATATCGTATAAAAATATACCGAAATAGCTGTTATATAGAGTAAAAACAGGGAAGATTCGAGAGATTCTCCCTGTTTTTTTGATTGCTTGCGATTACGTTTTCAAAATAACCAATTGTTTTTATAGGGAAAATAGGTTTATAATGCATTCAAACAGAAACACAAACATCAACCAGACAAACTGGAGGTTTTAAATCAGAAACAGATTCAAAGCCTCCTTTTGCGTTTTTAGCAGAGTAGTGGTTCATTAGAGGAAAGAGGTGTGAGGATATGGAGAAAGATACAAAGAAGCCTGCCAAACTGAATGCAGAGCTGATTCGTCAGTTAGAGGAGCAGATCAATAAGATTCAGTATGGCTCCGTTACAGCGGTGATTCATGATGGCAGAGTGGTACAGATTGATACCAGCAGTAAGATTCGTCTGATCTGAGAAAAGAACAGGGGGAAAGATCGATGGAATATAATAGATGGTGCCGGTTTCATTCGGCAGGGGGTATCCTGTGTTGTTGATCGTGAAATGCATGAAGTTACATAGTTGGAATTTTACGATAAACAATAGTTAGGAGGTTACAGACATGGCAGTGTTAAAGAATCATATAATCGAAATCAAGAATTTATCAAAGGCATATGCGACAGGGACAGCAGAGTCCAATGTGATATCCGATATCAACCTGAACATCAGGGAGGGAGAATTTCATATCCTGTTAGGACCAAGTGGATGTGGTAAGTCCACCCTGCTCAACATCATTGCGGGCTTGCTGCGCAAGACAGAGGGCAAGATCAGCATGAATGGCAAGTCGATCCGGACACCGGATAAGGACAGAGGCGTTGTATTCCAGAATGCGGATACCGCAATCTATCCGTGGCTGACAGTATATGAAAATGTGGAATACGGACTGAAGATCAACAGGGTTCCCAAAGAAGAACGAAAGAAAATCGTAGAGCATTACATTGACATGGTGGGACTCAGTGAGCACAAGGATAAATTTCCCGGCGAGCTCTCAGGCGGTATGAAGCAGCGGACACAGATTGCCAGAGTGCTTGCAAATGACCCGCAGGTGCTGATCATGGATGAACCGTTTGGAGCGCTGGATGCACAGACGAGACGCACCATGCAGCAGGAGCTGATCAAGATCTGGCAGAAGACCGGCAAGACGATCATATTTGTCACCCATGATATTCAGGAGGCATTGTTGTTGGGAACGGATATCAGCATCATGTCAAAGTCACCGGATGCAAAGATCTATCAGACCTACAAAGTGGATTTTGCATATCCGAGGGATGAGACGACAGAGGAATTTAACGCATTCTACCGTACGTTGAATGCACATTTTATAGAACGTGACGCCGATGAGAGCTATGATGATCTGAAGATCGCAATTTAAGAAGGGCGTGATGTGATTGAAAAAGATACAAAAAGGGATAAAAAAATTGGGGAACAGCATCGTGGCAAGTGGAATTGCAACATGGGCGATCCTGATCCTTCTATGGTTTCTTGCATCCCTGTCCCAGGATGAGACCTTTTTGCCGAGTCCGTTGGAAACGGTACAGGGGACAAAGGAGATTATCACAAATGGCAAACTGCTGCTCTTTTCCTTTGTGAGTCTCAAACGGGTGCTGATCGGCTGGTCGATTGGAACACTGGTTGCCGCACCACTCGGACTTGTGGTTGGAAGAGTCGGATTCTTAAGAAAACTGGTGGAACCGTTTGTGAACTTTTTCCGGTTTATTCCGGCGATGGCATTCCTGACCCTGTTTTTGATGTGGTTTGGGGTGGGGGAGAGCTCAAAGCTGATTTTGATCATATATGGAACCGTCTTTACGGTAATGGTCAATACCATTGCCGGGGTCATCGCAGTGGATCCAAACCGGATTAATTCAGCCAGAACACTGGGGGCATCGGAGTGGCAGATCATCCGCACGGTGATCTGGCCGTCCATCATTCCCTATGTATTTACAGGGGCCAGATTAGGACTTGGCGGTTCGTTTTCCTCCATCATTGCAGCAGAGATGCTGGCATCAAAGGAGGGATTGGGATATCTGATCTATACGTCAAGACTATATTTTCATACGGATTGGATCTTTGCGGGAATCATCTGTCTGGGGCTGTTGGGGTATCTGTCCGATAAGCTGCTGCGGATTCTGGGGAACCACCTGTTAAAAAAATATGGAGTACACGAGAAGGTGGGATTCTAAAACGAAAATTTGATAAGTAAAGGAGAAAGAGGAACATGTATCCGGACAAAAAGGTGGAGAAAAATGGTGGCATCTGCTGCTGCAACGGGGATGCTTTTTAATGGAAAAATGATAGGAATAGGAGAATAGAGATGGCAATAACAAGGGAAGAGTTATTTAAACAGATGGAGCTGGATGAGGCGATCCGTAACGATGGTGTCTATATCAGACCGGAGGTGTTGGAGTCTCTGGATTTCGAGCATACCACACAGGAACAGGTACGTGCCTGCTTTGACATGAACCATGAAATCTATAAGAAGACAAAGCTTCCGGCTGCGATCCGGTTATCCAGCAATTACCGTATTCAGGTGTCCTATAAGGAGAAAGCACCGTATTCGATCAGCTATGAGAATGGCAGTTTCCTTCTTTACAAGGGAAATGTCCTGTTGGATGAGATTACCTTTGTGGAAAAACCAGCATATTACAATAAGGTCACCTCGGACGGAACGAGAATGTCAACCGTGGCGCAGGAGGTCGGAAAGACAAAGATTACGGTTGCATACAGCAATGAATGTGCGCTGAAGGACAAGGGACTGGATTGCAAGTTCTGCAATATCAATGCGACAAAAGCCAACTTTGCAGAGCATGAGGGGTTAAAATGGAAGACACCGGAGCAGATTGCAGAGACCGTTGAGGCTGCCTATGCAGAGGGATATAGAAGAATTACGATTACCGGCGGCTTTATTCCGGAGCGTCGGGAGGTGGAATATTATATTGATGTGGCAGAGGCCATTCAGGAGAGGACAGGACTGGAGGATTTTGGCGGAGCTGCCTGTGTGGGTGCTCCGGCAGATCTGGATGTGATTGACAAATACAAAGAGGCAGGTTACAGTGCGATCTCCTCCAACATGGAGATATGGGATGCCAATATCTTTAAGACCATATGCCCCGGAAAAGAGGAGATCTGCGGTGGCAGACAGAACTGGATCAACGCTTTGAAGCATGAGGTGGAGGTATTCGGCAAAGGAAATGTGCGTTCTTATTTTGTGGCCGGTATTGAACCGAAGTCCACACTGTTAGAGGGAATTGAGTATCTGGCATCCCTCGGTGTGGTTGCGATTCCACTTCAGTGGCTGCCGAATCCGGGTTCGGAGTTAGAGGGACACCGGGCACCAAAGACAGAGTGGTATAACGATCTGTACATAAAGACTTATAACATTTTACGTCATAACGGGCTGACGCATTTGGATTATTACAACTCAACAAATGCGGAAAATTCCGTATTTGATTATCTGTATGATGCAGACGGCGATATCCTGCCGTGGGAACGTCACAATGCAGATTCGATCAAGTTTGCGAGCTAATGTGACGTATCAGGTATTATAAAGTTTCACAGGGAAAGAAAGGAAAAGAAGATGGCAGATAAAATTGGAAAACACATAGCAATCTATGGAAAGGGAGGAATTGGAAAGTCGACCACGACATCTAATATCAGTGCGGCACTGGCAGAGGCCGGATACCGGGTGATTCAGATTGGTTGTGATCCAAAGAGTGACTCCACGAATACCCTTCGTGGAAACAATTATCTTCCAACCGTATTAGACAGTTTAAGAGAGGGAAATAAGATTCATTTAGACGACATTTCGGTTGAGGGCTTCAAAGGGGTGCTCTGTATTGAATCCGGCGGGCCGGTTCCGGGAGTGGGATGCGCCGGACGGGGAATCAATGCAGCGGTGAATCTTTTGCAGGAGCTCAATCTGTTCGAGGAATTCAAGCCGGATTATGTATTATATGATGTATTGGGAGATGTTGTATGCGGAGGGTTTGCGGTGCCGATCCGTGACGGAATTACGGATCGTGCATATGTGGTCAGCTCGTACGATTTTATGGCAATCTATGCGGCGAATAA
>JAFVCQ010000099.1 GCA_017479085.1 Lachnospiraceae bacterium
GGACTGTATGCCAAAGGTTACAATACTATATGCCAGAATAAAGACCGCCAAAATGGAAACAGCCCATTTTCCCAATTCTGACATAAATTCCTTCATATCAAATTCCTGTAGATCATAACTGCTCCGATATCTTCTTCGTCGACTCATATATACCCCTTTATTGACAATAGCAGGAAAGGCCAGAGTAAGTATCATTACTCCAGCCTCTCCACACTTCAAAAATTATTTTACTAATTCCTTTACTTTTGCAGCCTTACCAACACGGTCACGCAGATAGTATAACTTCGCACGTCTTACTTTGCCTCGTCTTACGACCTCAATCTTCTCTACAATTGGAGAATGTAATGGCCACGTCTTCTCCACTCCAACACCATTCGAATTCTTGCGAACCGTAAAAGTCTCTCGATTGCTTCCGCCCTGACGCTTGATCACGATACCTTCAAAAACCTGAATTCTCTCTCTGTTACCCTCTTTTACCTTCGCAGATAGTCGTACCGTATCTCCCACCTTGAAGTCTGTCACCTCATTCTTTAACTGTGCCTCTTCAATCTGCTTAATAATATCGTTCATAATGAACCTCCTTAGAATATAAGACGTTCTTGCAAGGCTGTTTCACGACTGTCTGTCAACTTGCAGAGGACCATCCAATTTTATCAGACCCCGTCGGCAAAACGGAATCACAACTCATTTAATTTACCACATCTGCATCCAAAATGCAAGTGTTATTTTAGAATCCATCCGCATTTTGGTCGAATTCCAGAGCATCTTTTTGCTTCCGGATCTCTCCCAGCTCTTTTTCACATTGCTCCATCTGTTCCCGTATATCATTCCTCTTATTTTTTACAGGAACCAAACTATTGCAAAAAGCGTACTCTGCGATCAACGGGCTGTCATGCTCCAGTAAATAATTCAAAATCGGCATTTTGCAGGTCTTTTCCATATAGAACATATAACACAGACAAATCGCACAACAGACTAACCCGTATAGAGTCCCCAGCACACCACTAAGTGCCTGCTGAAAAAGAATCAGAACCAGAAAAATAATCAACGACAGTATCAATTTGGATCGCACTTCAACGAAGCGTTCGTCAATTTCCTGAATCTGTTTGTCGATTCGACTGAGTTCACCCTCTAATCGAATCCGATTTGTGTGAGGTAGATCTCCTCTTTCTTATAATATTCATATATCTCTCGAATATCCTGCGAACCGGTTGATTCCTTTTTCAGGGTAAATTTTGATGCCGTCTGCCCCGGCATTTCATCATATAGAATTCCCTTTTCCCGCAGAATATCCTCACGCTGTTCCTTCTCCTCCAGAAGCGCTTTTCGTTTGATGAATAAATCAGCAATCTTTTTTTCAAAATCAGCAATCTGCGATTTCAAAAATGTAATCTTATTTTCAGTATCCTGCTTCTGCCTCTGAAACGTATTTAAATCATGTTTCTGTGCGAATCGCAATGCCGCCTCTGTATTCCGGCTTGTAAAGAGCAAAGATAACAGCTTCACCTCTCTCCTTAGCAAATACAGACTAAAGAGAAATACAAACCAGTCAAAAAACATCCAGAACACATTTCCCAATGTCAGAGAGATTGCCAACACACATACTGCTATCAGGATTGCAAGAACAAGTGCCTCATGGATGACCAGATTCTTCCGTTTGGATATATACTGATAACGCAGAAGCTCCTCACTCAGCTCCAGCTCCAGTTGCTTCTTATCTTCTTTGTAACTATAAATCTTCTCAGATATCTGAACAATATCTGTCTGCCCCTCATCCGGTCCCCAAATCCCCATTCTGCGCTCCTCCTTACTGTTGGCTTTCTGAAAGCAGATCCGGTCTGCGTTCCCTCGTTCGCTTTATGGATTGTTCCAGCCGCCATGTCTCAATGTTTTTGTGATGTCCGCTAAGCAGGACATCCGGAACCCTTTTTCCCATAAATTCTTCCGGTCTGGTATATTGTGGATATTCTAACAGATTGTCATGAAAGGTCTCAAATTCTGCACTGGTATCATTATTCAGTACACCGGGAACAAGTCTGGAAACTGCATCCACGACCGCCATAGCCGGAATCTCACCACCGGTCAATACGTAATCACCGATTGACAGATGATCCGTAACGATCATCTCCAATACCCGCTCATCAATCCCCTCATAGTGTCCACAAAGAAGAATGAGATCCTCTTCCTTTGCAAGCTCCTCAGCAATGGACTGGTGAAATACTCTCCCCTGCGGAGTCAGATATATGACACGTATGTTTTGATGCGCGTCCTTTTCTGTATCCGCAACTTCCGATGTTCTTCTCTGATCGATCTTCTCTCTCACATACTGATATGCCCGATAGACCGGTCCCGGCTGCATCACCATTCCGGCTCCACCGCCATATGGATAATCATCTACCTGTCCATGCTTATTGTCAGCAAAATTCCGAATATTGACAGCCTCAATCGAAATAGACCCATTCCTCACGGCCCGTCCGGTAATGGAAGTATGCAACCCGTTTTCCACCATCTCGGGGAATAATGTCAAAATATGAAAATGCATCCATTCATTCCTCCATTCCTTTCAATAAGCGTACCGTCATTTCGCTTTTATCCACTTCGATATTCAAAATACAATCCTTAATTGCGGGTATGAGCCATTCTCTCTTTGCCTCATCCACGATAACATAGACATCATTTGCGCCTGTCTGAATAATATCCACCAGGCTGCCAAGCTGTCTGCCATCCTCTGTCACCACAGACAATCCCAGCAGATCTGCCATAAAGTATTCATCCTCTTTCAGTGGAACCGCATGATTTCTGTCAACAAAGAGCTTACACTGTCTATACTTTTCCACATCATTGATATGATCGATATCCTCAAACTTCAGAATCACCATATTCTTAAAAAATTTACAGCTCTCTGCCCGGATTGGAAGCAGCTCTCCCTTATACTCAATCAGACAGTCCTTCAGTTTTTTAAATCGATTATTATCATCTGTTGTGGGAAATACCTTTACCTCTCCCTTGATTCCATGTGTTGATGTGATAACACCGATTTGAAATAAATCTTCCATTCTTCTCTCCCCGATTTGGATCTGTCACAAAATAATCTGTACAGATTCTAACCTGTATTGCATAAAATCAAATAAGCCGTCAAGTAAATGACAGCTTTTCTACCTGTAAATAATATTACTCTGATCAAATTTCTGAATGTTCACTGTCAACGGAAGTCTTCACACTTGGTTCAATCGTTACAGTAAGGTAACAGCCTGTAATCTCCTCATGTGAATCCTCCCGTTATACCACATTATGGACTCAAATCCTATTTGATATCCACGATTACCTTTTTATCACCCTTCGAAGCAGCAGCCTTCACAACTGTACGGATCGATTTCGCAATTCTGCCCTGCTTACCGATTACCTTGCCCATATCCTCCTGAGCCACCTTCAAATCGATATAAATGGCATCGTCCTTCGAAGTCTCAATCACTTCAACCTCTTCCGGGTGATCAACTAGGGATTTTGCGATTACTTCTACTAATTCTTTCATCTCGGAATAACCTCCCAAGTCTTATTTCTCGATACCTGCCTGCTTTAAAAGCTTGGCAACCGTATCAGTAGGCTGAGCCCCATTCGCTAACCATTTCTTTGCTGCCTCTTCATCAATCTTGATTACGCTTGGCTCCTGATTAGGATCATAAGTGCCGATTTCTTCAATAAATCTACCATCTCTTGGAGAACGTGCATCTGCAACAACTACTCTATAAAAAGGATGTCTCTTATATCCCATTCTCTTTAATCTCATCTTGACTGCCATCTCTTCTTCACCTCCTTTTCCATCGCCATACTGTCCTGTACAGCGCCTTCTTCTATGTCTAGACCAAAATGGTTCTTAACACCTTAATCATCAAAATCCAAACGGCATACGGAAACGTTTATTCCGCTTGCCACCCATCATACCGGACATCTGTTTCATCATTTTCCGCATCTGTTCAAATTGTTTCATCAGACGGTTGACTTCACTGATATCTACACCGGCCCCTGCAGCAATTCTGCGTTTCCGGCTTGGATTGATAATATCCGGATTCTCGCGTTCTTCCTCTGTCATAGATAAAATAATGGACTTCGGTCGATTCATCTGTTTTTCATCAATCTCTACATTCTTAAGCTGATTGGAGAGACCCGGGATCATAGAGAGCATATCCTGCACATTCCCCATCTTTTCCATCTGTGCCATACTATCCAAAAAGTCATTAAAATTGAAAGAGGCCTTCTTAATCTTCTCCTCCATCTCCTTGGCTTTCTCTTCATCAATGGCATTCTGTGCTTTCTCAATCAGGGATTCTACATCCCCCATACCGAGAATACGACTGGCCATGCGATCCGGATGGAACTGCTCCAAGTCGGAGAGCTTCTCTCCCATACCAACATAAAATATCGGTTTGCCTGTGACTGCCTTAATGGAGAGAGCCGCACCACCACGGGTATCTCCATCTAACTTCGTTAGAATCACGCCGTCAATCCCAATCTGATCGTCGAAGTGGGTTGCCACATTCACCGCATCCTGACCGGTCATGGCATCCACTGTCAGGATCGTATAAGTTACAGAAACCTGTTCCTTGATTCGCTTAAGCTCCTCCATCATGGCTTCATCAATATGAAGCCGGCCGGCAGTATCTAAAAATACGATTCGTATATCATTCTTTGCTGCATGCTCCACTGCTGCTTTTGCAATGTCCACCGGTGAATTCTGGGTTCCCATTGTAAAGACCGGAACACCCTGTTTCTCTCCGTTAATCTCAAACTGCTTAATCGCAGCCGGACGATATACATCACAGGCTGCCAGCAGGCATTTCTTTCCCTTTTCCTTGTATTTACCGGCAAGCTTTGCAACTGTTGTGGTTTTACCGGCACCCTGCAGACCACACATCATAATGACGGTCACCTCATTCGATGGAAGAAGCTTGATCTCTGTCGTCTCAGACCCCATCAATTTGTCCATCTCTTCCTTCACGATCTTGATGACCATCTGTCCCGGATTCAATCCCTTGAGAACATCTTCTCCCACTGCCCGTTCGCTGACAGAATTAATAAATTGCTTTACCACCTTAAAATTAACATCTGCCTCTAACAGCGCTCTCTTGACCTCTTTCATGGCATCCCTGACATCGGTCTCTGTAAGAGATCCCTTGCTTCTCAAATTTCTGAAAACATTCTGTAGTTTGTCTGATAAACTATCAAACGCCATATTCTACCTCCCATATCATGGCAACTCTTAATAACTCTCATAAATCGCTCTGGAAATTGTCTCAATCTCGTTCATCTTTTCCTGTAATTCCACCTGATCCGTCATTTTCTTAAGTTCAGCGGCCAGCTCAGAAATCCGGCTGACCCGCTCCTTTGTATCCAGAAACTTCTCCACCAGCAAAAGCTTTCTCTCATATTCCTCCAGAATCCGATCGCAGCGCTTTACCAGATCAAATACCCCCTGTCGGCTGATTCCCTCAATCTTTGCGACCTCAGAATAGGATAAATCATTCAATACAATGTCAGAATAAATGGACTTCTGATGTTCCGTCAACAGTTCACCATAAAAATCATACAATAAAGCCTGCCTTACTATCTTCTCCATCCAGATTACCTCGTGTAAAGTATTTTCTCTTTACATCAACTTTGTACAGTATACATAATAAAAGCTACCTTGTCAATACTTTTTTCTTGACAAGGCAGCTTTTTCACGAAATGACATTGGTTCATCGCTTAGCGGATTGGGAAATAGCATCCGCCAGATTCTGAAAACTCATGCCTGTTTTTAAGTTGTACGTGCCTGCACGGATTCGGCTGGCATAACCGTTTTCTATCAGATAGGTATCGAACTCAGATGCATTCTCGATCAAACCGGCTTTTTGCAAAGTCTGACATATCGTCATGGAAGAATCGCCTCCTTTTATGGTAATGGATACCGTATCAGAAGCTGCCGGTGTCTCTTCTTGAGTCTGGGATTCTGCTTCGGTTGTCTTCTCTTGTGCGGAACCGGAGTCCGCTTTATCCGGCGCAGTCGTTTCGGAAACCGCAGGTTCTTCGGTCTGATTCATTGGAATTTCCTCTGATGTGGATGCATCAGCAGTTCCCTGTTCTGTCAGCATATCCTGAGCAGAGACGGGAGTATCATCCTCAGAAGAATCCTCCTTCGCCGGCAACAGATTACCAACCGGATTCTCCTTCTCCACCATGCCCAGTTCCTTTGCTCTTTGTCGAATCTGGGCATCTGTTAAATCTGCCGGCTGACTCTGCCAGTATGCAACATAAAATATAACAGAGGTTAGTAAAATTCCCATTCCTAGTCCACGTAAAAAGTATTTCAATCTCATGTCATTCTCCCTGATACAAATCGATCACAAGCTTGACTTCTCCCACACCCAGACCAAGCTGTTTTGCAATATCAATTATACTGTCACCCTTCTGATACAGCTCCAGAATAAGCTCATTGGAATTCTCGTCCGTAGCCTCTTTGCTATCCTCGATTCCGAATTCGCCCCGATCCATCTCAGCAAATATATTCTGAATCTCCAAATCCATTTCCTTTTCCTCATTCAGATCTGCTTTGCTGTGTTCGGTATGCGAATCCTTTTCCTCGATTTCAGAGGTCTGTTTTCCGCTCGACTGTGTACTCTCTATCTGGTCATTTACCTGATCCATCAACTGCCGGATCATATGATTCGCCTCGTCCACACCCTTGACGGTATTCATGATCTCCTTCTGCTTATCATCCAGCATACTGTATAAAAACATGACCTCCTTGTGATTCTTCTCAATCTCATCGCAGACAGCAACTGCATAATCACCCAATGCCATCATTTTCTCATTTGCAAGATTAGACAGCGAATCATTTGTTTCATATACAATCTCCTTTGCTGTTCGCGCAATCACTTCTTCAATCTTGCGTCGAATGATGTTCTGCTCCCGTTCCGAAAACTCATAATCTTCACTTACCGTCATCAAATCCATATGAAAACTACTCTCTTTACTCGTCCGGTTTTCCGTCACAAAAAAACTTGCGATGATCAAGATCACTCCAATTACACCCATTACCACTACTGAACCTGTCATGCCATACTCCTGCTTTTCTAGATTTGAATATTCACTCTGGGAGTCTTATCCTTTTGTGTTTCCCATTGTGGATTCTTCCCTTCTTCCTGTTCCTCTATAACCTGCTTCTTTTTCCGTCTCTTTTGTGGATTCTGATATGTTCCATTTCCCTCCTCCTTTGCATCGTATTGGTATTCAGCAAATTCATTGGGATCTTTTTTTATTACCGTTTCACTGTTATGCTTCACTTCCTTTGCTACCTCATTGGCTGCAAAGGAATTCTCATTCACCACTCTCTGATTTTCATGATGCTGATCGGTTCCAACCGATTCCGTCCGTGGCAACAACATCTGCATCTCAATTGGACGTATCATAAAGCACCTTCCCTTCTGCCTGATTCAGGATCAGACCCTAATCCTGTCAAATTAAATGGGTGCAAAAACCACATCTGCTCCCTCTAAGCGGAACTGACACATGCTCTGTACACTTTTCACCGGATAGAATCGATTGGAGATATAGATGGAAACTCCCGGATAAACCGAACTGTGCACAATCACTTTTCCACCCTTGTGATTCTCTATCTCATCTTTCAATGTCATATACTCTGAAGATTCCCTGTCTAACTCCTGCTCAAGTGTTTTCAAATTCTCATTGGCCTCTTTCGCCATCGTTAACTGGTTTGGCAGCAATTTGCGCCCCTCTGCTATTTTTTTTCGAAGGGTATCCAGAATCTGCTGCTGTTCAAGCATCTTTTCCTGACTCTCCTTGATCAGGGCACTCAGCTCCTTAAAATGCTCTAACACCTCCGGCTCTACACCAACCTTCAGTGTAGTGGCCGTATTCATTTTATTTCCAAGGACACTCGCCTCAATGACCGAGCCCGCCGATATGGTTCCTCCGATCAAAAATCCCTTTTTCCCGCTGACAATCACAGAATCATGTGCCACCAGCTCTGAATGTAATGCAAATCCTGTATTGATGGTATGTCCTGCTCTCGCCTTACTATTTTCTATGAATTTGGTTACAATGTCACCGCCGGCCTGTAAAGATGCCTTTTGCATGCCCTGCACTCCGCGCTTCAGAACAATGTTCCCACCTGCGATCAGAGTTGCACCCTCTACTGCGCCATTCACCTCAATATCTCCGGCAGCCTCCACACAAAAACCGGAACGCACACTGCCTGAGACTACAACGTTCCCATCATAATGAATATCTCCGGTGGAGGCATCTACATCCGCCGCAACCTGATAGGTGTTCGATACAAAAACAGTATCCCCCTCTAATCGGACATCCCCATCCACATCAGAGTATATTCTAAGTTTGTCATCCGATACTGAAATGTTCCTCCCATACCGTAACATTTCTTTTCTCACATTGGGTGCCTTGATTACATTGCCATAGATATCCATGCCATTCTGACCCGGCACATCCGGAATCAGCTCTGCCAACAGATCTCCCTTCTTTACATTCGTAAACATGTTAAGCTCATGGAAATCTACACTTCCATCCTCTAACAGCTTTGGTTTTGAGACCGGATTCGTGGCAAAATGATAACTTACTCTTGCATCCTGCCCGGGTACGACCGGCTTCCCCTTCGCAATCGGTATATCCCGGCAGAACTGCCGCCCCATCAGGTAAGCCTTGATATATCGGTCCGATATTCCATAGGTGATCCTGTTCTTCTTCAATTCACTCCGAATATCCTGTTCCGTTAAAAGCTTTCCATTCTTAGAAGGAGGATAAAAACGAACCACAGCCATCATCTTATCTTCCGTCACCCTTATATTCATCTTCTCATCGACTTCCGGAATAACAGCCGATGAGATATACACATCACATTCTTCTTTTACCAAACCAATTCTGCGATTCAAATCTGTCAGATCATAATCCTGCACGCCACATGCTTCCAAATACGCGGCAAACTCCTGCACTGAAATTTTCTTTCCACCAGGCTTTTCCGGAAAAATATGTGCATACACCCCATTCTCTCTGATTATCAATCGAAAAAAACCATTCACATACTTCATATAGCAGCCCTCCTCCGAAATGGCTTTTATCAGCCCATCAGTAACTCAAAATATCTGCCCAGATATTTCTTCATTTTCTCCAGAGCCTTCGAATGCAATTGTGAAATTCTGGATTCGGATACCTCTAAAACAGATGCAACCTCTTTCAACGTAAGATCTTCATAATAATAGAGTAAAACCACCTTCCGTTCCTTCTCTGTCAGCAGTTCCAAAGCCTCTGCCAGCATCTTCTTAACTTCCTCCCTGTCTACCGCCTGTTCCGGCTCAAGATAAACGGTGTTTCGAAGTTCTTTCACACCCCCTTCTGCACCCTGTTCCATAAATTCATCCAGAGATGCAATATTGGAAATATTCGTCATTCCCTCCCAGCTTCTATATTCTTCTACCGAAATGCCCAGTGCCCCTGCAATATCCTGATCCTTCAAATTGTTTCCCTTTTCCTTTTCCAGATTCACGATTGCAGTTTCAATCTGCTTTTGTTTCTGTCTGACGGATCTGGGTATCCAATCCATCTTGCGTATCTGATCCAGGATAGAACCTCGTATCCGCAGACTTGCATACGTTTCAAATTTGATCCCTTTTCCATAATCAAACTTATCAATCGCATCGATCAATCCAAATATGCCATAGCTGACCAGATCATCATATTCCACTGTATATCCCAGATACATATTAAGACGACCAGCAACAAGCTTGACCAAAGGAACATATTCCACTATAATCTGTTCACGCAGCTTCTCCGATCCCGTCTGCATATATTTTTCCCACAGCTCATTCTTCTTTGTATCGTCCATCTACACACCCCGCCGTATCATTCTTTTCCTCCGGCATTATCATACCCTGCCAGATATTCTATTCTTCATCAAATGGAATTTGTTCCGATTCCTCCCCGTTTTCCGATATCGCCTCCGAATCATCTGCCAAAACCAGAGAATCCGCCTCCTTTGTCTCAAAAGAGCGCTGTAAGATTTCAACAATTAATGTTGCAATAACATAAAAGACCAAAATAACGATCAAGACAATCAAAAGAGATACATTGACGTCTTTATGTGTTTTCATATTCACAATCAATGTCACAAGACCTGCCAACAGAACAATAAATGCCCGTACATATTGCAATTTCATAATAAGCCTCCTGTTATCCGGCTATCCACTTACCCCATGTATGATATCATATAATCTTATCGGGTTTTCCGGTGGAACGAATCAGCAATTGCTTTGACGAATTATCAAATACGATCGTCCTTCCGTAATCTGCACCAGTATCCTCTGCAACGATTCGAATTCGATACGACGACAATATCTCTTTGACTGCCTTAATATTACGATCGCCAATACTTCCCAGATCGGAATTACCTGCAAACTGAAACATGGTAGCTCCACCTGCAATCTTTGCAGACAGGGAGCTCTGTCGCACCCCTTTGCTCTCCAGAGCACGAACCAGATCTTCAATTCCCGTATCCGCAAACTTTGCCCGTTTCTGATTATTTTTAATTTCCTTACTGGAAGGAAGCATAATGTGAACCATGCCACAATAATCACTGTGGTCACTGTACAAAACAATCCCAACACAAGAGCCTAATCCGATTGTAGTAATTCTGTCCGGCTTTTTGCAAAGCTTCCAATCTGCAATTCCAACCTTAACGATTTCCTCCATGTCAACACCCAATTCCCAACGCTTCAAAAATTCGTTCAAATGAGATCTCATCTGTCACAAACATCAAAAAACCATTGATCGGTTTCTCGTTGTCCAGAATCTTCGAATCAATTATCAATGCCTGATCCCCAACCTTTCCCAATTCGCTGATTGGCAGACTGAGCACCGACGCTGCCATATCCACACAAATAGCCGGCGGATCTGCTCTAAGCTGTAAATTCGTCAACGTACCAATGGATGAGATATAAGAACTCATCAATATATTGCCCACCTCTTTCAAGGCCGATTTATCCATGTGGTCAAATTCAACATAATCCTTCGGATAATTCTTCAACAGCATGGCCCCGGCCAGATTCCTTGCCTCCTCAAGCTGAAGAATAAACAGGATCATTCCACTGACCTCTCCCGTAAAATGTGTCAATACTGCCGCTACATCGGTATCCGGTCCACCAACCAGCTCCGATATCTCATCAAACCCAAGAATCTTAACAACGGGCGACTCCATACGAAGATTCGAGTTAAGCATAACCGACAAAGCTGTTGTCGCATTCCCGGCACCAATGTTGCCAATTTCCTGCAAAATATCTAATTTCATACTTGTCAGTTCATGATCAGCCATATTTATCACCACGCATTTTCCAAGTCAGAGATCATTCCATGAATGTTTAAGATGGAAATCAATGTA
>JAFVCQ010000008.1 GCA_017479085.1 Lachnospiraceae bacterium
AGGGCTATCTGCGGACGTCGGTCCTTAATGAGCAGCTCAGGCTGCGAATTTAGTACCGTTACGTCGGCAGCTAAGCGGATAGCTGAGACCTTAGCGAACAACGTGAGCTTAGTTCGAAGCTATGCAAAGCTAGCGTGCCCGAAATGTGAAACATATATCATATTCGGTAGCGTCCGGCTTAACTAAATGACATTGTTATATCTATAACTGTTATTCATTTTAACACATTATCCATTTGAAAACAATAAGTCATTTATCCTCTTTGACGTCTCCGTAACATCTTTTCCATTATCAATTATCACATCACAATGCTCTTTGTAAAATGTATCTGAGGATTGATTGTCCATCACCTGTTCCCATTTTTCACGGGTTCCCCCCCGACTCTGAAGGATACGCCGGATTCGCTCCTCCCGCTCCGTATAAACATACCAGAGTTCATCACAGATTGACCGATATCCATCCTCGATCAGCAGGGCCGCCTCAATGATATACAATTCTACCTGCTGCTGTTCCTTTTCCCGGATATCCTTTTTAATATATTCCTTGACCGCCGGATGCACAATTGCATTCAGGGTTGCCAATTTCTCCGCATCCCGAAACACCACCGCACCCAGCCTGTTCCGGTCAATCGGTCCATCCTCCAGTCGGATTCCGGCTCCAAAGACACCTGTAATCTGCTCATACAGCGCAGTTTCGGGCTGCATCAGCTCATGCGCCAGACGATCTGCTTCCACGATACAGGCACCGTACCGGTCCTGCAGCAGATGAAGCACCGTGCTCTTTCCGGTTCCGATTCCTCCTGTTATTCCTATGATTCTCATTCTTTCCCTCTTTATTCCTGTAAACTGTGTAATTTATTTTGCATCATACCATGTTGATCCGCTGCTCACTCCCACACTCAATGGTACCAAAAGGTCTGCCACATGCATCATTTCCTCCTCCAATATACGCTTCACAATATCTACCTCGTCCTTGTGAGTCTCAATCAGCAGTTCGTCGTGAATCTGAAGAATTAATGTGGATCGCCGTTTCTCTCTCTTTAACCGTTCATGAACGCGTATCATTGCAATTTTTATAATGTCCGCTGCGGTTCCCTGAATCGGGGAATTCATCGCAATGCGCTCACCAAAGCTGCGCTGCATAAAATTAGAGGATGTAAGCTCCGGAATCTGGCGAATCCTGCCAAACATGGTACGTGTCATTCCCGTTTTTTTTGCGGTTGCCACCGTATCATCCAAAAAATGCTTCACTCCCGGATAGGTTGCAAAGTAATTGTCGATATAGGCAGATGCCTCTTTTCTGGATAGATTCAGATCCTCGGCCAGACCAAATGCACTGATACCATACACAATGCCAAAATTCACGGCCTTGGCATTGCGCCGCATCCGATCATCTACTTCCTCAAGCGGAACCCCGAATACCTGAGAGGCTGTCAGGGCATGGATATCCTCACCTGCATGGTATGCTGCAATCAATTTCTCATCTCCTGAAAAGTGGGCCAGAACCCTCAGTTCAATCTGGGAGTAATCCGCATCCACAAATACATACCCCTCCTTCGGAATAAACACCTTGCGGATGCTTCTTCCCAACTCGGTGCGCATCGGAATATTCTGGAGATTCGGCTCTGTCGAGCTGATTCTTCCGGTCGCAGTGATTGTCTGGTTAAAGGTTCCGTGAATTCGCCCATCCGCCTTTATAAAAACAGACAATCCGTCTGCATAGGTAGATTTCAGTTTTGCCACCTGACGATATTCCAGCACATCGGCCACGATCGGATAATCGTTTTTCAATTTGTTCAGCACATCGACATTGGTAGAATATCCGGTCTTTGTCTTCTTCGCTCCCGGAAGTCCCAGCTTCTCAAATAATATCTCGCCAAGCTGTTTGGGCGAATTGATGTTAAACTCCGTACCCGCTTTCTCATATATGCTGTCCTCTAAGTCTTTTACCCTCTCTCCCAGCATCTCTCCATATTCCCTGAGCGCTTCTGCATCCACACGGATTCCCTCTTTTTCCATATGCTCCAGCACATAGACTGTCGGAAGTTCAATTGTGCGGTACAGCTCGTACATATCCATCTGTCGCAGTCTCTCCAGCAAAACATCCCACACCATGACCGGAATACAGATCTCATAAGCCAGATACCGCATCACCCGTTCTTCCTCTAATACCATGACAGAAAGCTTTCTTTTCTCTAACAGCTCCTTTTTCGACGGGACCGCCTGCATCAGATAATCCCCTGCAATATCATCATAACCATAGCTTTCCTTAATCGGATTCAACAGATAAGCAGCCACCGATACATCCTCTACCCTGTCCTCCGATTCCAATGGCAGAAGCTTGAGAAGCTGCTTCAGATCCTGCGTAATGAATCGAAGCTGTGTGCAGCTTGTATACAGCTCCATGAAACGGGATACGATCAATTCCTGTGTAAGAAACATAGAGCACACAATAAACTCAGCCTTCTGCTTCTCCCGCGCAATTCCCAAGCCCAGAAACTCCCTGTCTTCAAACAACGCAAATACACCCAACGTCTGGTAATTCCTCAATTCTTCAAAGTATTGTTCCATCTCTGCCAAATCCGTGATCCGTCTCAGTTCCGGTTTTAATTCCATCTGATCAGATGGCACTTCAAAATATTTGAGCAAACTCTTTAGCTCCAGATTCTTGACCTGATCATATGCCTCCATCGTAAACAGGTTCCCCATGCGCATACCTTCAAGCTCCTGTCCCAGTGGCACATCCAGCTTAATGGTTGCCAGATCCCTGCTCATAATCGCCTGATCCAAATAGGCAGACAGATTCTCCATTGCCTTTTTGGGTTTGATCTCTTCTATATGTGCATAAGCCTGCTCTATCGTGTGATAGGCCGCAATGATCTTACCTGCTGTCTTCTCTCCGATACCCGGCACACCCGGTATGTTGTCCGAAGTATCCCCCATCAGACCCTTCATATCAATAAACTCCAACGGAGTCACACCATAAAGCGCTTTCACCTCATCAGCATGATAATTTTCGACCGTCGTCTGGCCGCTCTTTGTTTTTGGAATCCGAATCAACACATGATCCGTTGCCAACTGCAGCAGATCCCGGTCTCCGGATAATACCGTCACCTCCATACCGGCATCCTCTCCAATTCTGGAAAGCGTCCCTATAATATCATCTGCCTCATAACCCGGACACTCCACCACTGTGACCTGCATAGCCTTAAGCATATCTTTTATAAGAGGAACCTGACTCCTGAGCTCTTCCGGCATTCCCTTTCTCGTTCCCTTATACTCCTCATACATCTCATGCCGAAAGGTTTTCTGGTGTACATCAAAGGCAACGGCCAGATGTGTCGGTTTTTCCTCCTCCAGTATCTTGAATATAATATTGAGAAATCCCAACACAGCATTGGTATGTTCTCCTCTGGAATTTGTCAGATCAGGCAATCCGTAAAATGCCCTGTTTAAAATACTATGTCCATCCACTAATAAAATCTTGTCCATCCTTCTGTCCTTTCTATTATTATACTGCTATTGCAGCATATTGTGCTGTCGGATCTTCCGATACAGATCTACCCTCTCCTCCTCTTCATCCTCCACATTGATATTCAATATATTCTCCCCGTCATAAGGTTCAAAGAACTGCTCATCAAGCATCTCGCTAAAGTAGTAATCGCCTTGTGCTGCCTTCAGATTCGCCTGCTCCTCTTCGTGCAGAAGATGCAGAAAATTCACATACGCAAAGATAAAGAATCCCAATACGCTTACAATCACGATGCATACAGAAGATCGAAAAAAGTCCCGTTTCTTCCGGTCGTGCCTGAGTTCCCGTCTAATCCGGCTTTCCAATTCCTCCGTAAAATCCTTTGACAGCGGCTGATTGCGATCAAGCTGTCTCATCCCCTCGATCATGGTATAATAAATATTGAGCTCGTCCTTACAATCCGGACAGTTCTCTATATGGTTCAGAAACTGAAGCTTCTCCTCCCTGTCCAGCTTATAATCGATATATGCAATAATTTTTGATTGTGCTTCTAAACAGGTCATTCTATGACTCCTTTTCCAAAAAAACTCTAAATGCCGTTGGCAGGGCATAGACCGTATCAAACTCCTCCCGCCCGACCCATAATAGTTCCTCTTTCCGGCATCTGCACGCAATGTAATATGCGGTCATCCGCCATTCCACATGACTAAAAATATGGGTATATGGGATCTCTCTCTCAAGTTGTACCGGCTCAAAGCCCTGCTCACTGATAAATTGTACCGCCTCCTTTGCATCCATTCTGCCCTCGGTATGATAAAATTCCCACAGGTTGGCCAGAAGTCCCTTATTCTCTCTTTTGTGAATTCCATACCGATTCCCATCATGCAGAATAAACACTGTCTTTTCCTCGACTCTCCGCTTCTTCTTTTCCCTGCGAACCGGAAGCCGGTTCCATGTATCCCTTGCATATGCCATACAGCCGGTCTGCAACGGACATTCGATACACTTTGGTGTGCCATTCGGTATACAGACAGTTGCTCCAAGCTCCATCAAGGCCTGTGTCAATTCACTGCACTGCCCGCCCTCATAGACCGGTAATAGCTTCTGTCTGGCCAATCTCTTTGTCCGTATATCATCAATATTCGCATAGCAATCCGA
The DNA here is from genome assembly GCA_017479085.1 of Lachnospiraceae bacterium. Taxonomy (GTDB): domain Bacteria; phylum Bacillota; class Clostridia; order Lachnospirales; family Lachnospiraceae; genus CAG-590. Next base: position 4,630 of record JAFVCQ010000008.1, read on the forward strand.
TACACGTGTCATAACCCGCAGCACATTCCCATCCACTGCCGGTTCCGGCATTCCAAAGCAGATGGAACAGATCGCTCCTGCCGTGTATTCCCCAATCCCCGGCAGTCCCAACACCTGCTCATAGGAGCTTGGAAAGTTCCCTCCATACTCGTCCATGATCTGTTCTGCCGCCCGTTTGAGATTCCGGGCACGGTTATAATATCCTAACCCCTCCCAAAGCTTCATCAGTTGATCCTCCGGCACCACCGCCAAGGATGCAATATCCGGCAATTCCCGCAAAAAACGATCATAATATCCCCTGACTGCCTCCACTCTGGTCTGTTGTAACATAATCTCTGAAATCCATATATAGTATGGATTCTTTGTCTTTCTCCATTCTAAGTCTCTGTGATGCGTTGGATACCATTCCAGCAATGGCTTCCTGACACTTGTCCAATTATAATCCATATTCTCACCCTGTCCCCTTTTCTACTCTGTATTGTACCATTTCTTCCTTTTGATTACAAATAGACATTTGATTTTAAAATATTTTAATTTTTCTATTTACACAAAGAAGATTTCGTATTAAAATAGTAGTAAATATTATACAGGAAACAGAATAGAGGTATAACATGGATATAGAAGACTTTCGACTGAGATTACGCAATCGCTTACGGGAGAGAAAGCTAACGTTAAATGCGTTATCCGTACAGGCAGATTTATCAGAGGACACACTGCGTTCTATTATATACGGAAAGTCACAAGATATAAAACTGTCAACCATTATCAAAATCGCAAATGTATTACAGTGCCCGTTAGACGATCTGGTCGGGCGCTCCTTATATTCCAACGATATAAAAGATATAACCAACCGGCTTTGTCATCTGCCGAATCGTTCGATCAAAGCAATCCGGTTCATTCTGGAGCTAGAGGAGAATACCGTACTACAAAAATCAAGTCTTGGAACTGACATTCTTCAGATTGTGCTTCCCACAGGCAATATGAAGGATGGTATGTTTTATGACAACTGCACGTATGAGGAACTGGATATCTCTGAATATCCTCCTTCCCTCAAGCAAAAAGCAGATATTGGTTTTAAGATCATATCCAGAAGCTATGAACCGGTCTACTATCCGAATGACATTCTGTTACTTACACGTAAGACGCTGCCGGAATATCAGGATACCGTCTTATTCATCGACCAAAGTGGAAAGCTGTATCTGCGCAGGTTTCTGGAAACCGGATTGGAACCAATCAACGGCTTTGGAAAAACAATTTCTTTTCACGAGCAAGAAAATTATAATGCACTGGGAGTAGTACTCCGGGTGGTAAAAGAATTCGATATAGAAGATTACCGGTGAGTATCAGTTTGAAGACGGTCAAAAAAAGGTTTATGGAACTGTATGAAAGCACAGCTCCATAAACCTTTTTGTTAAATCTGGAAGAACTGAATAGCCGTCTCCAGATCGCTTGCCACTGTCTTCAGACTGTCAGCCGATTCTGACATAGAAAGAACTGTAGCATCCAGCTCCTCCATCGCCGCTGCAGTTTCCTGTGCACTGGCGGCATTCTGCTGTGAAACAGCCGACAGATTGGATACCGCATCCATTACTGTCTGCTTCGAATCCTCACAAACCTTTGCCTCCTGCGCAATCAGATGTACATCATTGATATCCTCCGCAATGTCCGTGATCAGGTTATTCACACCGCCAATCGTTGCCTGAATCGTCTTCTGCTGAGCTCCCGTTTCCTGTTTAACTTCCTTTGCCTGTTCTACCGCAGACTGAGATTCGCGTTTCAGGATTGCCATCTCATCCTGAATATCCTTTGCCGCCTGGGCAGAATTATCGGCCAACTGTCGTATCTCATCGGCAACCACCGCAAATCCTCTGCCTGCTTCACCGGCTCTTGCCGCCTCAATACTGGCATTCAGACTTAACATATTGGTCTGTGCTGCAATATCATTGATCACCGCAACCTTCTCATTGATGCGTTCAACCGCATCGCCGGTTGCACTGACTTTCTCCTGAATATCGGTAATACTATGTGTCATATTTTCAGAAGCGATACTCAAATCATTCAACTGTGATTCGGACTGCTTTGAATTATGTTCCATATTGTTGGTTACCTGCTCGAGCGTATGGGTAGTCTCTGCAACCTGTGTAATCGCATCATTAATCTCTCTCACGCTATCCACTACATTCTGGATATCATTCGCCTGTGTCGTTGCACCGTTCGCAATCTCCTCCACCGCACCGGTTACCGAATCCGCCGTTTTCGAAATCTGGTCTGCCACACCTGACATATGGTCTGAAGAATCATGAACCAGATCCACTGCCTGTTTCAGATTCATCACTACGCCACTTAGCTTGTCAATCAAGTCATTCGTATTGCGAAGCATATCCCCCAACTCATCATTCCGGTCAAGATAACGGTCAACCTTCTCAAACCGGCCATTGGCCAGCTTATTCAAAGCACCACCTGCCTCCTGAATCACATTGATCATACTGCTTGATGAGAACACAACGACAACCTGTGCAAGGATGAACAGGATTACAACAATCACCACCAGCTTGGTAATACTCCTCTGAATATAACTCACAACTCCGCCCTTCGGTGTACCGCAGAATGCCATACCGATTACATTGCCGTCCCGATCCTCAACCGGTTCATATGCCACACAATACTTCTGTCCGTTCACATCTGTGCTGACAGATGTATATGACTTTCCCTTATTCAACACCTGCTCAATCACTTCAGGTGCTGCCTGTGTACCAATCGGTCTGGACTGATCGGACTTGATAATACTGGTACTCTCCCTGGTATCCCCATCAAACCATGTAAAATCATATCCGATCACAGCCTTTAATTCATCCTCTAAATCATTCTCGCTGTAACGATCCCCGCTTGAAAGCTTTGTCTGCTTGTAAAACTTTGCCGAGGCCTGTAATCCGGACAATACCTCTCTTTCCATACCCTTTAAAATATAAGAGCTCGCCAATAGCATGGAAACTATAAGCAGAACTACCATAGGTATAATGGAAGTTGCCAGCATCTTTGTCTTGATTGAAAACCTCTTTCCTGTCATAATATACTTTTCCGTCCTTTCTTCTTTCTTCTGTTTTTTGAAGTATAACACATTTCCCTGTATTTAACAAGAATATCCGGAAAATAAAAAAAACTTGACAAAACTGTTATGACAATGTATAATCATATTCGTTGGTTTGACAACACCAGCCGATGTGGCGGAATTGGCAGACGCACCAGACTCAAAATCTGGCGGTGGTGACATCGTACGGGTTCGACTCCCGTCATCGGCATCTACGAATCAGAGAATTTGTCTCTGATTTTTTGATTCTCAGATCACACTGCTGTCAAATGATACCTCGCAGCCTATATTCCTCATCCGATCATACGAATATCACTCCAATTTCCTTGCAACGACCGCAAACCGCCCATCTTTCACATGATACGCACAGGTAGACAATGTGAGCAGCTTCTCACCATAGTGCACCTCCACTCCGGTATCCACCACAGACATGTTCTGAACCTGATCTACAAAATTCATGAATTCTTCCTCTGTCCCTGCATTGACAAATTCATAATACTTAAAAGCCGTTGAATCCTCATCCAGAATCTGTCCGTAAAACGCTGCGATCACCTCATAGGTTCCATCGCCATAGATCGTGTCAAAGGTAAATGTCTTATGCGCTTCATAAAACTCTGCATTGTCATACTTCAAAAGATCACGAAACATTTTTCCGGAATTCATATTGTGGCCATAAATGATCACATTATCCGTCGGTACAGTCAGATCGCAATTCTTGTCAATAAACGGAAGTCCCGCTGCTGAATATGCGCCTTCAAAGTCCCTGTGAATATAATACTCTCCATTTTCGGAATCTCCCGGCGTGTACATGACCGGATAATCCACATTCGTATCCTCAATCGTCAGCCAGCCCATAAAATCATGATTCTCTGTATAGAGCTGTTCAAATTTCTTCTGCACAGACACACCGTCTATTGATACCATTTCCGGCCCCTTCTCTGTCTTGTCATCTTCTGTATTGGTCTCTGTCACCGGTACGATCTTATCCCTTAATTGATTCACTGCATTTTCACTTTTCCTGCTGTTATAAAAATAATGTGCCAGATAACCACCACATCCCACCATGACCAGCAGACAGATCACAGTCAGTCCATTTATTATGTTCTTTTTCATTCCAATCTTTCCTTTCCATGCACACACCAGACCGGTATCCTTGCCATGGAGGCCGGTTCAGCTATCATGTTCTTCCAATACAAAGAAGCCAGAATGATCTGGCTTCTTTGTATCAGAAATACTTCTTCGAACCCCATAAGTTGCTTTGCTTCAAATCCTGATATTCTCCATATGCCTGCTCTAAGATCTGCTTCTCATTCGGAAACTTCAGCAGATGATAGGCTTCATGATATTTGTAATATCCGGAATCCATAAAGTACTCTTCCCTTTGAGGTTTGCTGTAATAGCTGTCAGCCATCATCAGATACCAATGCACATCTTTATTCACTATGTCATATGCGGTATTAAAAGTATAATTACTTTTATTCACATACTTGATAATCTGAGCATTAACGCCTGTTTCTTCCCTAACCTCACGCAATGCCGTCTCCTTGTACTCTTCGCCTTCTTCCACTGTACCCTTCGGAAGAACCCAGCCTTCGTACTTATTCTTATAGTTTTTATAAAGTAACAGCACTTTACCTCTGAAGATTACCACACCACCACAGCTCGTTGCTTCTATCATAGCTGTTCCTCCCATCCTGTACAGAACATCATCCTGCTTCTGCCCCGTACATGCTTTGGTGTGTTGCCTAATTACATCAAGTATAGCAATTTATGGATAAAAACGCAAGGTAAACTTTTATCATTTATCTAAATCATTGTCATAGTACGAATCAAAGATCATTCTTGCCGCTGCACTTGCCTTTACACCATTGACATCCGATTCCTCCACAATCACACTAACCACCACATCCGGCTGTTCAAGATTACTGAAACCAACAAACCATGAATAATCGTGATTCCCATTATCATACTCTGCTGTGCCGGTCTTACCTGCGGCCTCATAAGAGGCACCCGCAAAATAGCTCGCGGCCGTTCCCTCTGTCACAACCTTGCGCATATAGGATGTCAGAATATCCACCTCATCCGATGTCATCAATGTATCATAGGAATCCGGAGAAATCTTGCGTATCCGTGTTCCCTTGTAGGTTTCCACACTGTCAATCAGGTATGGCTTCATCATCAGCCCCCCATTGGCGATCATAGCAGTGATCATCGCATTGTGCAGCGGAGAAATCAATGTATCCCCCTGGCCAAATGCAGTCTGTGGAATATATCCCTTGTCCGACTTTCCATCTAATACAAACCGGCTGGTCGCACTGGAATCTGTATACGGAAGTGATTTGTTAAATAAAAAGCTCTCAAGCATATCCCGCCATTTATTTACATTTAACTGTGTGCCGATGTCTGCATATGCCTGATTGCAGGAATTCGCCAGAGCTTCCGACAGATCCTCCTGTCCATGTGTCTTCCGTCCAAAACAGTGAACCGCCACACCGTTAAAGATCTGCTCTGTGGACGTACAGTTATACTGATAATCCGCAAATTTGTCCGGATACTGTCTCATAAAGCTTAACGTAGTGAGGAGCTTGAAGGTGGAACCCGGCGGATATAGTCCCTGCGTTGCCCGGTTTAACAGAACGGAACTGCTGGAATTTCCGCTGTTCGCCTCTTTCCATACTGCATCAATTTCGTTTGGATTAAAATCCGGTTTGGATACCATCGCAAGAATCTTACCGGTATCAGGCTCCATCACTACGACTGCCCCATCTGCACTGCCCAAGGCAGAGTATGCCGTTTTTTGCAGTTCATAGTTCAGAGTTGAGACAATCGTATCTCCTGTGTTCTTCTCATCCCGCAGGGTATGGATTGCCTGCTCCGCCACATTGGCATGACTATCGAGCAGATAATAATTCCCCACCAGCTCAATGCCTGCTTTTGTATACTCAGAATATCCCACCACATGCGCAAACAGGTTGTCATATGGATAATACCTTACATCCCCATTGTTCGTCGCCACAGTCTTACCGTCACTGGTGACAATATCTCCCCGGATCACATCAGCCGCATAATTGTCCAGTCTGGTATTCGCGGCATTTGCAATGACCTCATCCTTATCCACGATCATAAAATGTATGATATAACCAATGAGACCCAGAATCAGGCACGAACTCACATAGGTGATTCCTATGACCGGACGATTCAGTCTTTCATTGATCTTATCAATCTTCTCCTCTTTTTCCAAAAATGCCTGCTGCTCCGGCGTCAACAGATTAACATCCAATTCCTTCTTACGCTTCCTGCGCCTGCGCAACGGCTTCTTCAATGTTTCTTCTTTCTTCTTCAATCTTCTTCGCCTCTTTATTCTCAATTGTACGGATTCCCTGCATGATGGAAAACATGACCAGAGAACTTAACACCGAGCTGCCTCCATAGCTTACTAACGGGATCGTGACACCGGTAGACGGTATGAACTTCGTC
>JAFVCQ010000100.1 GCA_017479085.1 Lachnospiraceae bacterium
AAATTCGATGTATTCCGTGCATCCGGAAATGGCGGGCAATGCGTTAACACAACGGACTCGGCAGTGCGGCTGACCCATATTCCGACCGGTATTGTCATTTCCTGTCAGGATGAAAAGAGCCAGTTGAAAAATAAGGATAAGGCATTGAAAGTGCTTCGCGCCAAGCTGTATGACATGGAGCTTCAGAAAGCGCATGATGCAGAGGCAGAGCTGCGAAAAAGTCAGGTGGGAACCGGCGACCGTTCGGAGAAGATCCGTACCTATAATTTTCCACAGGGGCGGGTAACGGATCACCGGATCAAGCTTACCCTGCACCGGTTAGATCAGGTGATGGACGGAGATCTGGATGAGATCATTGACAGCCTGACTGCGGCCGACCAGGCAGCGAAGCTGAGCAGAATGAGTGAGATGGAGTAAAATCCTTATGTTATGTGGATTCCCGGACTTTTGTACATGGCTGCTATTCAGGAAAGCCTGATGAATTCAGGCTTTCTTTCTTTGAATACAGTGTAGTAGGAGAAGCCGATCTGCCGCAATTGTTCTTCTGCCTTGTCAAAGTGGGAACCAATATTTTCTTTTTGGTGGGCATCACTGCCAACAGTGATGATCTCCCCGCCGAGTTGACGGTAAAGCTTCAGAGTCTCAATGTGGGGATGAGGGAATCCAATCTTGTTGATTCCGGAGGTGTTGATTTCGATTCCTTTACCCTTTTCCACCAATAGCTTCAGCAATACTTCCAACAGATCCCGGTAATCCTCAAAGCGATACACGAAGCTCTGATCCGGACAGTATCGAATAGCATAGTCAAGGTGTCCATAGATATCGAAACTGTCTGTCAGACGTACATTTTCTATCTCGGAGGCGAAGTATTCCCGATAGGCATCCACATAGGATTTTCCTTCGTAATATTCCGGATAATACGGATCTCCCTGCTCTAAAGAAGTCAGATGCGAGGAAGCGATGACGAAATCAAACGGATAGGAATCATTCAGAGCCTTCAATCCGGCTGCTGTTTCCGGACAGATTCCCTGTTCCACGCCAAGACGCACCTCAATCTGTGACCGATACTGCTCCCGTAAATCCAACAGCGTTCTGCAATAGCGGTCAAAATCCAGTTGAAAATCCATGAGAGGTGCCGCGGGATGAACCGGAAAATCCATGTCATGGTGATCCGTAAAGTATACATAGGAATACCCTTTAGAGATCGCAGTCTGTATGATCGCCTCTGGCTGTTCGGAAGAATCGGATGAAAAATGGGAGTGGACATGCATATCCGTAACCAACATAGTGAAACACCTCATTTCAGAAAATAATCTACCCACATCTTACCATAAGAAGCCGGAATCGTCCACTGCAAAACCACCAATGGGAAAATTTGCATTTACTACTTGAAATTTTATTCTAAAAAAGGTATGATAGGTGCATGGGTCAGTCAGGCAGAGGATTGACCATAATTAATAATTCAAAACACTAGGAGGAATTTATTCATGGCAGTAAAAGTTGCAATCAATGGATTTGGACGTATTGGACGTCTTGCATTCAGACAGATGTTCGGAGCAGAGGGCTATGAGGTTGTTGCAATCAACGATTTAACAAGTCCGAAGATGCTGGCTCACTTATTGAAGTATGACTCATCACAGGGTAAGTATGAGAAAGCTGACACAGTGCAGTCTGGCGAGGATTCAATCACAGTGGATGGCAAAGAGATTAAGATCTATGCTTTTCCGGATGCGAATAATTGCCCGTGGAAGGATCTGAATGTAGACGTAGTATTAGAGTGTTCCGGATTCTATACCAGCAAGGATAAGGCACAGGCTCATATCAATGCAGGTGCGCGTAAGGTAGTGATCTCTGCTCCGGCAGGTAATGATCTTCCAACTATTGTATACAATACAAATCATGAGACTCTGAAGGCAGAGGATACTATTATTTCAGCAGCATCTTGTACAACCAACTGCTTGGCTCCTATGGCGGATGCGCTCAATAAGTATGCAGCGATCCAGTCAGGTATCATGGTAACCATTCATGCGTATACAGGTGATCAGATGACTTTGGATGGTCCGCAGAGAAAGGGTGACTTAAGAAGATCCCGTGCAGCAGCGGTCAATATCGTTCCGAACTCAACCGGTGCAGCGAAGGCAATCGGTCTGGTTATCCCAGAGTTGAATGGTAAGCTGATCGGATCTGCACAGCGTGTTCCTACTCCGACCGGTTCCACTACTATCCTGACAGCAGTTGTTAAGGGTGCTGATGTTACAGTAGATGGTATCAACGCAGCAATGAAGGCAGCAGCTAATGAGTCATTCGGTTACATTGAGGATGAGATCGTATCTTCTGATATCGTTGGTATGAGATATGGTTCTTTATTCGATGCTACACAGACAATGGTAGCAAAGGTTGCAGATGACTTATATGAGGTACAGGTTGTTTCATGGTATGATAACGAGAATTCATACACCAGCCAGATGGTTCGTACCATTAAGTATTTCTCAGAGTTAGCATAATCAAAGGTGAATGTCGGACAGGCTTGCCTGCACGACAGAGACCATAGTATTAAGACCTTAGAGGTCCGGTCGTTGGGACCGGGCCTCTGTTATTACCGTGGATAAGTTCAAGAATGAAAAATAGAGATGGCTTTCAAGACCATCTCCTCAAATTATATATGAAAGGAGCATAACAATGCTTAACAAAAAATCAGTAGATGATATCAATGTAAAAGGTAAGAAAGTGTTAGTTCGCTGTGATTTCAATGTACCATTGGATGCAGAACTGAATATTACAGATGAGAACCGTTTGGTTGCAGCTTTACCTACGATTCAGAAGTTGATCGCAGATGGCGGAAGAGTGATCCTCTGCTCCCATTTAGGTAAACCAAAGGGAGAGCCGAAGCCGGAATTGTCGCTTGCACCGGTTGCAAAGCGGTTGACTGAGCTGCTGGGACAGGAAGTCAAATTCGCAGCAGACCCGGAGGTGGTTGGCCCGAATGCAAAGGCAGCAGTAGAGGCGATGAAGGACGGAGATGTCATTCTGTTAGAGAACACCCGTTACCGTGCAGAGGAGACAAAGAATGGAGAGGCGTTCTCCAAAGAGTTGGCATCCCTGTGTGATGTATATGTGAATGACGCATTTGGTACAGCACATAGAGCACATTGTTCGAATGTGGGTGTAACCCAGTTTGTAGATACGGCAGTCGTTGGTTATCTGATGCAGAAGGAGATTGATTTCTTAGGCAATGCAGTCAACAATCCGGAGAGACCATTCGTGGCGATTCTGGGTGGTGCGAAGGTTTCGTCCAAGATTCCGGTCATTGAGAACCTGTTGGATAAGGTAGACACTCTGATCATCGGCGGTGGTATGGCCTATACCTTTATGGCTGCTCATGGCGAGGAGGTTGGCAAGTCCTTATTGGAGGAGGATTACAAGGAATACGCCCTGAAGATGGAAGAAAAAGCTGCCGCAAAGGGTGTGAAGCTGTTGATTCCGATTGATACCGTGGTAGCAGACGATTTCTCCAATGATGCAAACTCCAAGGTAGTTGGACGTGGTGAGATTCCTGCTGACTGGGAAGGTCTGGATATCGGACCGAAGACCGCAGAATTATTTGCCAATGCGGTGAAGGATGCAAAGACCGTTGTGTGGAACGGACCGATGGGATGCTTTGAGATGCCGAACTTTGCAGCCGGTACCGTTGCAGTCGCAAAGGCTTTGGCAGAGACAGATGCAACTACGATCATTGGTGGTGGTGATTCTGCCGCAGCCGTGAATACGTTAGGCTTTGGAGATAAGATGACACATATTTCAACCGGTGGCGGTGCATCCCTTGAATTTTTGGAAGGCAAGGAATTACCGGGTGTCGCAGCCGCAAATGATAAATAGTAAGTAGTCATAATTAGAATGAAGGAGAAAGAACATGGCAAGGAAGAAAATTATTGCTGGCAACTGGAAGATGAACAAAACTCCAAGCGAGGCAGTTGCATTGATCAATGAATTGAAGCCACTTGTAGCAAATGATGAGGTAGATGTGGTATTCTGTGTACCTGCAATTGATCTGTCTGTTGCAATTGAGGCTGTAAAGGGGACCAATATCCAGATTGGTGCTGAGAACTTATATTTTGAAGAAAGCGGTGCTTATACAGGTGAGATTGCTCCGAATATGTTGACGGACTTAGGGGTTACCTATGTGATCATCGGTCATTCGGAGCGGCGTGAGTATTTCGCTGAGACGGATGAGACAGTGAACAAGAAGGTATTGAAGGCTTTAGAGCATGATATTACACCGATTATCTGCTGCGGAGAGTCGCTGACTCAGAGAGAGCAGGGAATCACGATTGACTGGATTCGTCAGCAGATCAAGATTGCGTTCTTGAATGTGACAGCAGATCAGGCAAAGAAGACCGTGATTGCCTATGAGCCGATCTGGGCAATTGGAACCAGTAAGACAGCTACCTCCGATCAGGCAGAAGAGGTATGTGCGGCAATCCGTCAGGTGATCGGAGAGATCTATGACGAGGCAACCGCGGATGCAATCCGTATTCAGTATGGCGGATCCATGAATGCAGGGAATGCGGCTGAATTGTTAGCGAAACCGGATATTGACGGTGGCCTGGTTGGCGGTGCATCGTTAAAACCGGAATTTGGTAAGATCGTGAATTACAATAAGTAAAACATTTCGCAACAGACTACGTGTTTGCGGAGAATATACAATGAAAGCTTCGTGCCGGGCATTTTCTGTAATGTTCCGGCACGAAAGTTTTATGGAATATGAAAAAAATACTTTCCTTATTCAGATAAAACAGTTATAATGTTTAGCGTATATGAAAACAAGAGGAAAGAGGTATCAAGATGTACAAGATTGTAAGTAAGGAAATTCTCAACAGCGCAGTTGAGTTGATGGAGATTGAGGCTCCATTTGTGGCAAACAAATGTGAAGCGGGGCAATTTGTGATTGTTCGTGTGGATGAAGATGGTGAGAGAGTACCTCTTACGATTGCTGATTATGACAGAGACAGGAAGACGGTTACCATCATTTATCAGGTTGTTGGTTATTCAACAACGCTGCTTTCCAAGAAGGAAGTGGGCGATACGGTGGAGGATTTTGTTGGCCCATTGGGACAGCCGGCACCGCTGCATAAGTGTGACCATGTGATCGGTGTGGCAGGAGGTGTTGGTGCAGCACCGTTGTATCCACAACTGCGCAAGCTGCATGAGATGGGTGTGAAGGTAGATGTGATCATCGGCGGGCGCTCAGCAGAATTTGTTATCCTGAAGGAGAAGTTTGATGTATTCTGCGATCATGTGTATATTGCAACAGACGATGGAAGTCTGGGAACAAAGGGATTTGTCACCACGGTATTGCAGGAGTTGATCGACCAGGGTGAGAAGTTTGATGAGGTAATTGCCATTGGACCACTGATTATGATGAAGAATGTGGTCAATGTAACGAAACCATTAGAGATTCCGACTGCGGTATCTCTGAATCCGATCATGATCGATGGCACCGGAATGTGCGGAGGCTGTCGTGTGACGATTGGAGGAGAAACAAAATTCGCATGTGTGGACGGACCGGATTTTGACGGATTTTTGGTAGATTTTGATGAGTGCATGAAGCGTCAGGGGATGTTCCGGGACGAGGAGCATGCCTGTCGGTTGGAGGATGCAGAGTAAACGACTAAAAGTAAACGTTCCGATGTGAGTGAAAATAGATGGTTTGAAGGAGATAGATACAGATGGAAAAGAATATGAGTATGACAAAGGTGGCAATGCCGGAGCAGGAACCCAATGTTAGGAATAAGAATTTTTCGGAGGTTGCGTTAGGCTATACAGAGGAGATGGCAGTGGAGGAGGCGGCAAGATGCCTGAACTGTAAGCATAAGCCATGTATGACCGGATGCCCGGTGAATGTACCGATTCCGGGATTTATTGAGAAGGTGGCTGCCGGTGATTTTGAAGGCGCTTATGAGATCATCACCAGTGAGAATGCCCTTCCGGCAATCTGTGGACGTGTATGTCCACAGGAGAATCAGTGCGAGGGAAAATGTGTGCGCGGTATTAAGGGTGAGCCGGTTGCCATTGGACGTCTGGAGCGTTTTGTGGCGGATTATCATATGAAGAATGCAAAACAGACACAGACCAGCATGGAAAAGAACGGAAAAAAGGTTGCCGTAGTTGGATCGGGCCCGGCCGGTATTACCTGTGCGGGTGAACTGGTCAAGAAGGGATATGATGTAACCGTATTCGAAGCCTTGCATAAGGCCGGTGGTGTGTTGAGCTATGGTATTCCGGAGTTTCGTCTGCCGAAGGACCTGGTAGCGAAAGAGATAGAGACGGTAGAGAAGCTGGGAGTGAAGATCGAGACGAATGTCATTGTAGGTCGATCGGTTACAATTGATGAGCTGATAGAACAGGGATATGGAGCTGTATTTGTTGGATCAGGAGCCGGTCTGCCGAGATTTTTGAATATTCCGGGCGAGAATCTGCTGGGCGTATATTCCGCAAATGAATTTTTGACCAGAGTCAATCTGATGAAGGCCTATCAGTTTCCGGATACACCAACTCCGGTGAAGGTTGGAAAGAAGGTAGCGGTTGTAGGCGCGGGCAATGTGGCTATGGATGCTGCGAGAACGGCAAAGCGTCTGGGTGCAGAGGAGGTTTATATCGTATACAGACGCTCTGAGGAGGAGCTTCCTGCGAGGGCAGAAGAAGTACATCACGCAAATGAAGAGGGCATTATATTCAAGCTGTTGAATAATCCCTGTGAGATTCACGGAGAGGATGGTAAGGTAACCGGTATTGAGGTTGTAAAACAGGAATTGGGAGAACCGGATGAATCGGGCAGGCGTTCTCCGAAACCGATTCAGGGTTCTAACTATGTCATTGATGTGGATACCGTGGTCATTGCCATCGGACAGAGTCCGAATCCACGGATCCGCCAGACGAC